>JBAZFV010000042.1:0-1429 GCA_041653255.1 Sideroxydans sp.
AAAGGCAGAATCAGCAATAGAGGCAAGATCAACCCAAGCCCGCCACTGGGGCCGTAGCCCCAGGATTTGCTGTGTGGCCATGCTGGTATCACCCCAATCAACATCAACACGAGGATGACCAGTATGATTGTGCCCAATGACATGGCTGATCCTTAACGTGAAGTGATGTTGCCGTGTGCGTCCGACAGTACAATCTCGACACGGCGATTTAATTGGCGACCAGTCGCGTTGGCGTTGCTCGCAATCGGATACTGCTCGCCATAGCCGCGTGTACTGACGCGGTCACTGCTGATACCCATTTGGTTAACCAGTGCATCTCGTACTTTTTCGGCGCGACGTTCCGATAATTGCTGGTTGTAACTTTCGCTGCCCATGCTATCTGTATAGCCTTCGATCAATACCCGTTGATGCAGGTCATATTTCAAAAAATCAGCCAACTTTTGCACGCTATTCATGCCGCCTAATTTCAATTCAGCCTTGTTGGTGGCGAACAATACATCACCCAAAGTGATGACGAGACCGCGTTCGGTCTGCTTGGCATTAAGCGTTTTAAGTTGATCCTGCTGTTGCATAATGAGTGCCTGATCGCTTGCTGCATTGGCATCGGCTGCAGCCAATTCTTCGGCTTGTCGATTGGCGATATCTTTCATTACGGCTACCTGCTGATTCGCCGCGTTTGCTTCGGCGGTGCGGGCCTCAAGACGCACTTCGTTGCGATTGGCCTGGGCGCTGCTGACTGCCGCTTCGGCATTCTTGCGGCTGGCCGTTTCACGTGCGATTGCCACTTTTTGCTCGGTCAGATAGGCCAGGTGGTCGATGGTTGAAACATCTTCTCCTTTGCTGGCAGCGAGGTCAGCACGCGCAAGGGTGTCGCCGGCCTCTTTCAGTTCCAGCGGTGCCAGGGTGGTGATGCCGGGATTGGCGCTGGCGCTGTTGTAAGAGTCGTGTGCCGCCATGAGTGCGGAAGTGGGTTTGGTTGAATTGCAACCAGCCAGCACTGCCATTGCAATCAAGGTCACGGGAATAAGGCGTAAATTTTTCATAGAGGGCTCCAAGTGGAATTATTTGTTAAGGCGGTCGATCTCTTTGCGCAATACGCGGCTGTCTTCCTGAATGGCAGCAGCAGCTTTTTGGGCTTTGGCTGAATCAGCGACCGAGCTTGCCAGTTGTGCATCTACCTGGGCTTGTTCGGCTAGTTGACGGGCGAGATTGAATTTTCTGTCAGACATCGCCTGTTCGGCAGCAGCCAGCTTTTCCATCGCAGACTTCAGCTGGATCGGGGCGAATTCATTCGCACCATTGCTATTGGCGCTGCTCACAGCAGCTCTGGATACGGCTATTTGTTCCGTAGGAGGGGGTGTGCTGGCACATGCGGCCAGCGTCATCACGGCAGCGATGCCGATCACACTTAATATTTTTGTTCTTGATG
>JBAZFV010000042.1:1439-16766 GCA_041653255.1 Sideroxydans sp.
CATCTTTTTTCATCCTAATTTCAAAGTTAAATTTCGAACGCCACAGCGCCACTGTTGCAGGGCAATATTCTGCGATCACAAAGAAATCTGATTTTCCAATTTCTCCGCATGCACTTTTTCGGTAACGCGCGAGTGACCCCCTCAAGGCGTATACCGCCACTTGGTGGGATTAAAACAACTTTGTGTTCAAGTTGTTTCTTAATAATCCGAGCAGATTGAACGCCTTTCAACATATGCGCACCGTGCGTTGTCGCACACTTCTGAATAAGAAATCACATTCATTGAGTGCGGCCATCACATATTCATACCCTGTCTTCCGCATCACAGGGCTTCAATAGTTTCCGTTATGTGCGCTAGTGAACAGTGTTGTGTTTCCCAAGAGAGGATAAGTCCACCGACTGTGAGGAATTCTAGGGTCGCTTGATCGGCAGTGGGATTGAACAGGTCAGGCAAAAGTTGTTTGAAGCGATAAATTTAAGGAGAAGGAAATGAGCAAAATGAAATATCTTGCCAAACCGCTAACGTGGTTCGTGACACTGCTGGTGGTCGCTTTCGCGGCGGGCTGTGGAAACGGTAATAATGCACCGATCATGGATGCGGGTGGCGCAACCACATCAACAACATCTAAAGCGATTACTGCGTTTTCAGTTGCGGGTGCTACCGGTGTTGTAAATGAGCCGGCCAAGACGATTGCGGTCACCGTGCCGAACGGAACAAATGTCACGGCCCTGGTTGCGACTTTTGCAGCCACGGGTGTTAGCGTCAAGGTGGGTGCCGCAGTACAAACCAGTGCTGTTACGGCCAATAACTTCACCAGCCCGGTGGCCTACATCGTCACAGCGGCTGATGCCTCAACCGCGACCTACACTGTCACTGTCACCGTTGCTGCGGCAACCGCCAAAGCGTTGACCGGTTTCTCATTCGCCGGATACACGGGCGCGACGGGCGTGATTAACGAACCCGCCAAGACCATCGCAGTGACTGTGCCGTTTGGTACGGATGTCACGACGCTGGTGGCAACCTTTGCCACAACTGGTGCAACTGTCAAAGTCGGCGCAACAGTACAGACCAGTACCGCAACGGCGAATGACTTCACCAGTCCGGTGGCGTACATTGTCACCGCAGGCGATGCGTCAACGGCGACTTATACCGTCAGCGTTACCGTGGCTGCGAACACTGCCAAAGCGATAACCTCCTTCTCATTCGCCGGATATACCGGTGCAACGGGTGTGGTCAATGAAGTGGCCAAAACGATTGCGGTCACCGTGCCGTTTGGTACCGATGTCACGGCTCTGGTTGCGACTTTTGCAACCACGGGTGTTAGCGTCAAGGTGGGTGCCGCAGTACAAACCAGTGCTGCTACGGCCAATAACTTCTCCAGTCCGGTGGTCTATATCGTCACAGCGGCAAATGCTTCAACGGTGAATTACACCGTTACCGTTACTGTGGCGGCGAATACCGCAAAAGCCATCACTGCATTCTCGTTTGCCGGATATACCGGTGCAACGGGTGTGGTCAATGAAGTGGCCAAAACGATTGCGGTCACCGTGCCGAACGGAACCGATGTCACCGCTCTGGTTGCGACTTTTGTATCCACGGGTGTTAGCGTCAAGGTGGGTGCCGCAGTACAAACCAGTGCTGCTACGGCCAATAACTTCACCAGCCCGGTGGTCTACATCGTCACAGCGGCAGATGCTTCAACGGTGAATTACACCGTTACCGTTACTGTGGCGGGAACTGCTGACAAAGCGATTACTGCATATTCCATTCTCGGAGTTACAGGTGTGATTAATGAGCCGGCCAAAACCATCGCGGTGCTCGTACCAGCTGTCTCCGACGTCACGACTCTGGTTGCGACCTTCACAACTACGGGTGTCAACGTTAAAGTCGGTGCAGCTGTGCAGACCAGTACAGCCACACAAAACGACTTTACCGCTCCGGTGGTCTATACAGTCACAGCAGGTGATACCACAACGGTGGACTATACGGTTACCGTAACCCTGGCTGCAGCAAACCCGACAGCACCGACTCTTGGCGAGGCTGGCAGATTTGTGATTTTTGCCAATCAGGCCATTACAACAACGGGCGTCACCGCGATCACTAACGGTGATATTGGTATAACACCCGCAGCCCGTACGTTTATAGCAGGATTTACACCCACGGGACCTGCAGGCGACCTTACCGAGCTTACAGGTACGACATGGGTGGGTATGGCATCAACGTCATATGCGCCAGCCGATGCCAATCCCGCGCCATTCCCCTATCCGTTGCACTATGCATTGCCGCATGCGGTATGGACAACAACGGGGGCAATGTTGACTCAAGCCAGTACCGACGTGGGGATTGCCAATACCTTCCTCAATGCCGACCCGAATCCGACCGCACCGACTCAGGTTTTGCCTACTGAGCTGGGAACGCTGACCATGACGCGGGGTGTTTACAAGACTGCTTCCAACGTGGGCATCACAACGGGAACACTTACTCTCGATGCGCAGGGTGATCCGAATGCAGTCTTCATCTTCGTGATCGGTGGCACGCTGACTACCGGAGCCCCAGGCGGCAGCATTGTCCTGGCCAATGGAGCAGAGGCCAGAAACGTCTTCTGGACGACGGCCGGCGTGACGACTATCGGAGCGGGCACCATTTTCTACGGTAGCGTATTTGCCGCGACACAAGTCAATGTGCTTGCAGGTGCTCAAATAACCGGCAGTCTGTTCGGGATATCCGATCGGGTTACCTTGATTGCGGATACCGTTACCAAAGCCCCTTGAAATATGTCGCAGGGGTTGTAAAGAAGTGAACAAAGGCCGTCGCGAGACGGCCTTTTTTCTTGCCAATTTTGTACGTGCAGTTCATCTGTTGTTGATCGCATTGCGAGCGGCCTGTGTTGGCATCGTACAAATAAAAATTTCTGATTGTGTGCGCTAGTGAACAGAGTGAATGGCTGGCATGGTGGATAACGCATACCAGAAATAGGAATGTCCTGAATTCAGGTTAGTCGGCAATTGAGTTTGTTATGGAATCGATAACAAGGAGAAACAAATGAACATGTTCAATAGCGTCAACAAGCCGTTGTTGTGGTTCACAGCAGTGCTGTTGACCGCCTTTACGGTTGGTTGTGGGAATGGTGGAAGTGACCCAATCCTGGGCGGCGGCGGGGTCGGTGTGGTGCTCGGCGCGCCGCCGGGGACGATCATCCCCGGCGGCGTGTGTACTGCTGCCGCCGGTCCCACCATACCTAAAGTAAATTCATCGGTTCCCGTCAACAGTAACCAGTCTGTATCGGTAGGCACTGGTGTCAAGCTCATCACTGCCACCTTCAGTCTGGCGATGGATCCGGCAACGATTGTCTCTGCCATACCCGGTGCGTTGAGCACGTTTACGCTCAAAGACATGACTACCGGAAGTGGAACCATCGTCCCCGGCACCGTTGCCATGAATGGCACGAATATGGTTGCGACCTTGACGACATCGGCACCGCTGTTGGCTGATACCCGCTATACGGCAATCATCACGGTTGCCGCAACGAGCTCAATCGCCACTGGTAGCGTTCCGATCGCTTGTAGTTACGCGTGGAGTTTCAAAACTGCCGCTGCGGTGGTGCCTCTCGCTATCAATCTTGGTGCAGCATCCAGTTATGGGATTGCAGCGTACACCGCAATGAGCTCAACCGGTGTCACCGTGGTCAACGGGAATATCGCGCTGTCGCCAAGCATCACCTGTACCGATTCTACCGGGGCTCCCGGCCCGGCATCCCAGTCCTGCCTGGTTGAGGCTTACGGGGCACATGTCACAGGACTGACAGTGAACGGTTTGATCCGCTTTACCGGGGACTCTGACAATGGTTTCACCGCAGCCGGTGTCATGACCGACTTGACTGCCGCGTGGACCGAGGGCTTTGGCAAAGTAGATACCTTCGCCCCGGGTTTCCTTTCGGGTCAGTTGGCCGGCAAGACGCTGTTGCCGGGTGTCTATAACGAGGCCAATCTTGGTTTGTCGGCCGGCGGGGTTTCCACCTTCGATGCCCAGAACAATGCGAACGCCATCTTCATCATCAAGGTTGGAACAATCGGCGGGACGGGTGATTTCACCGACTCAGGGACGCTGCTCCTGCCAAGCAGCATCGTTCTAGCCAATCAGGCCCAGGCCAGAAACATATGGTTCGTGGTCGGCAGGGATATCACCATCGGATCGGGAACTGCGTGGAACGGAAATATTCTGGCCGGCCGGGATGCGACGATTCTTGATGGCTCAACAGTTGAGGGCAGGGTATTGGGGGGCGCTGGCGGTGTTGCCGGTGCGATCGTGTTGACCGGTGCTGCCGCTCCCTCGGTGACCACCATTACCGTACCGTAAGGCGAAAGAGCAATCCAGAAGGATTATTGAATACGCAGTACTTGATGAATAGCAACATATTTTTTGGAGAACAACATGAAAAGAAAAGTGATTAATGTGGCGGTGCTGGGCTTGATGGGATGCACTGTGATGGCAAGTCCGTATGCGCTGGCTGAAGACTATTCGTTCTGGTACGGCGGACTTAATGTGGGCCAGTCCAGTGCTCGTATCGATGAAAGCACGATTACGGCGGAGCTGGCCGGTGCTGGCCTTGCGACCAGCATCTTCGAAAAAGACGAGACGAATCTGGCCTACAAATTGTTTGGTGGTTACCAGTTCAGCCAGCATCTGGCGGTTGAGGGCGGATATTTCAATCTGGGTCAATTCGGCTATACCGCAACCACGGTTCCTGCTGGAACGCTGGCTGGAACGATCAAGCTGCAGGGGCTCAACCTGGATCTGGTGGGTTTGTGGCCGATCACGGAAAAATTCTCTGCCTTTGGCCGGGTGGGTATGAACTATGCGCAGGCAAAAGACAGTTTCACCAGCACCGGCGCAGTCAATCTGCCGATAATTGCCAACCCTGAAGAAACAGGCGTCAACTATAAGGCAGGTCTGGGTCTGCAATATGACCTGACCCGCGCACTTGGCTTGCGTGCCGAAGTGGAGCGCTACCGTATCAAGGATGGCGTGGGCAACAAGGGTGACATCAATATGCTGTCGGTAGGCTTGGTCTATCGTTTTGGCCGTGATGAGCCGGCACCTGTGCGTCAAGCCATTGCCCCGGCACCGATTGCCGCCGCCGCGCCAATCGTGGTCATTGTGCCGGTCAAAGTGAAGATGCAGCAGTACTGCAGTATTCTGGACATTCAGTTCACGATCAAACAGAGCGATATCCAGCCTGAAGAAAGAGAAAAATTGGCTGTTATCGGCACCTTCATGAAGAAATATCCCGATACGACAGCAGTGATCGAAGGCCACTCGGATAATGTCGGCGCCAGCGAAATGAACATGAAACTGTCGCAGCAACGGGCGGACAGTGTGGTGAGCTATCTGGTGAATAACCAGAAGATCGCCCCTTCGCGTTTGTCAGCAGTGGGTTACGGCGCAACTCGTCCCATCGCGGACAATCGTATGCCCGGGGGCATGCAGGCCAATCGTCGTATCAATGCCGTTATCGCATGCGTTACCGATATTGCCGACCTCAAGGTAGTGCCGGCCCGTCTCACGATGGCACTGGAAATGGAATTCGACCCCTACAAATCTAATGTGGATCCAAAATACTTTGGCGAACTAAACGAAGTGGCGAAATTCTTGAAGTCGAATCCGACTGTCAACGCCATTGTGGAGGCCCACAGCGGCAAGTATCTTGGCGAAGATGCGGACAGGCTCAAGGTAAATCCGGCCATGGCGATGAAGATATCTATAACACGTGCGGAAAAGGTAGTGGACTATCTGGTGGAGAAACAGGGCGTGTCACGCTCACGTCTTTCTGCCTCTGCTTTCGGTGCAACCAGTCGTGCTGCTTATAGCACCACACTGGAAGATCAGCAGGAAAATCGCCGCGTCAACATCATCTACACTTACCCCAAATAAGTTAGGCAACGGGCTTTGGAATTTTCCAAAGCCTTTTTTTGTAACAGGCACACATTTTAATAAACAGACTTGAGAAAGAAAAAAATGAATAGTTCACAAATATTAAAGTTAGTCGGTACTTCGCTGTTGTTGGCCGGATTGGCTGCATGCGATAAACCAGGCCCCGCAGAAACCGCAGGCAGGAATATTGACAGTTCCGTGAATCAGGCGGGACAAAAAATCGGTGATGCGGCGGACAAGGTTGCCGGATCCATGGCAGAGCAGAGCAATAAGGCGGGTGTGGCGATGGATGACGCCGAGATCACTACCAAAGTCAAAGCCGCCATCTTTGCCGAGCCGGGATTGAAGACGCTGCAGATCAGCGTGGATACCGTCAAAGGCGTGGTGACATTAAGTGGGTCGGTTGATAGCCAGGCGAAAAAAGAATTGGCGAGTTCTCTGGCAAGTGCGGTGTCTGGTGTGAGTAGTGTCAATAATCAACTAGCCATCAAGGCAGGAAAATAAGTCTGGGCAAACATCTGCTACTCAAGGAGTGAATCATGCAATTACAAGAAGCATACAAACAGAAAAGGGCCGCACAGCTGAAGGAATGGGGTGCCCAGATCGATCTGCTGGAAGCCAAGATGGGGAACACCAGCGCGGACATGAAACTCAAACTTGCCGGGCAAAGTCAGGCATTGCGTGCCCAACACCGTGCCGCTTCAGAAAAGCTGAAAGAGCTTGGCACAGCAAGCGAAGAAGCGTGGGAGCAGATCAAAACCACAGCTGACACGATTTGGGAGGATCTGGGATCTGGGGTGTCTGATGCCAAAGCCAAGTTCAAGTAAAAATCGAACACGTTACTTAATAAGGAGAATGAAATGAATTTACATTTTATGCGTATCACCAGTCGTGTCCTGATCGCCGGTATGTTGAGTTTGAGTTTGCCGATGCAGTCTGCCTATGCCGCTATGGTGGGGACAGACCAGGTCGCTGGCTTGGCTCAATCCCAATCTGATCGTGCGCGTATCAGTACCTTCCTTGATCGTGCGGATGTACGTCAAGCCATGCAGGATCAAGGTGTTGATGCCGCTACCGCTCACGCGCGCGTGGCCGCGCTGACTGATGAAGAAGTGCAAACGGTGGCAGGCAAGCTGGATACGTTGCCCGCCGGAGGTGACATTATCGGCATTCTGTTCACCGTTTTCATCGTGTTGCTGGTGACAGATGTTCTTGGATTCACCAAGGTGTTTCCATTCACCCGTTCCGCACGTTAAGGCCGCTTCGGCATGCTGAAACGAACCGGCGCCCGCTTCATTGCGGGCGTTTGTTTTTCGATCATGTTGGGCGCATGGGCTCAGCACAATTGCCGTTGCGGGTAGAGATGCTTTCTGCCACAAGGCGCAACGGCTTGTTGGCTTAGCAGAAATCGCGTACCGGCGGGCTGCACAGGATCGCCCTGATTCTGACATTGTCTTCAATAATCTCGTGCAGGTGTTGATGGACCAGAAACGGGTTGCCGAAGCTTTGGTTTTTGCAAAACAGGCGGTCGATCTGGGGGGCACAACAAGCTGTTGCACGCGATACTTTGCGGCAGGTCGATTGAATATGCAGTAGGGTAAAGAATGCTGATGCAAACTCGCTGTTGAAACGTGACATGTATTTGTGCGCTAGTGACCAACCTCGCGTTTTTCCAGACCATTCTGGGTGACGTATACACGGCAAAGCCACACCAGATACGTAACCTGAATCGGATTGGCAATTACAGCGGTGTGTGTTGTTTGTCGGCTTTGCTTAAATCGGGAGATGTTGCATGGCGAATTGGAACGACGTTCAGGAAAGCAATCTGTTGCTTGCGAGTTTGTCACGCAAGGACGGTGAGCGTTTCCTTGCCGCCTGTGAGCCGGTTGATTTGACATTTGCCCAGATATTGGCCGAACCGAATGAACCGATCCGGTATGTGTATTTTCCAACAAGCAGTTTCATTTCACTGGTATCGAAGATTGATGGTCAGGACAAGCTCGAGATGAGATTGGTCGGCAATGAAGGCATGCTTGGCGTCACACTCATCCTGGATTTGCCGGAATGGCCGTTGCATGGATTGGTGCAGGGCGCGGGTGCTGCGTTACGCATGGCGACTGCTCCATTCTTGCGTGAAGTGCAACGGACTCCGGAGCTGCGCCGTGTGCTGCAACGCTATCTGTTCACGGTGATCGAACAGGTCGTACAAACCGCTGCCTGTGCCCACTATCATTTGCTGGAGTCACGTCTGGCTCGCTGCTTACTCATGACACAGGATCGGGCACGCTCTAACAAGTTCCATGTCACGCATGAATTTCTGGCATGCAAGCTGGGTGTGCGCCGCGTTGGTATCACGGCTGCGGCTATTGCCTTACACAAGCGCAATTTGATCGCCTACAGTCGCGGTGATGTCACGATACTCGACCGTAATGGGCTGGAAGCTGCGTCGTGCGAGTGTTACGAGGTGGATAATGCGACCTATGCCCGCATGATGTCTGGCTGATTTTTTGCCGGAGCCTGATTATCAGCCCCCGGCATGTTCAGCCAGAACATGGACAAAATAAACAACGGCGATTTACAACCGACGTTTGATGCTCACTCCGCCGCGCAGTTCACCTGGCTTGTAACCGGTGGCTTGGTCATGCGGGTATTCCTCACTCAGGCGAGCTTTGGTAGCAGGAGATATTTCGTTTTCACTGCCATGACAGGCCACGCAACCAGGTTGCAGCACGATGCCTTTCATGTAGCGCAGATACTTGCCGTTGGGCTCCTTCACGATTTCGGCAATTTCCAGCGTCTCCGGTTTTTCACCCTTGGCTAGGCGCTTCTCCATTTTCTTTAGCGCCTTCTGTTCCCATGCATCCGGGGTTCCCAGCATGGGGTTGCGTACTTTGTTTGAGACGCGCGTCAGTTTCCAGCCTTGCTGGCGTGAAATGTCTCCGGCCATCTTCGGGGCGATGTCCTTGCACACTTTGACGGCGGATTCAGGGCCGCCTTCAGTCACGGCTTTTTTGTTTTCGGCCATGAGTTGTTGCATGAATGGGCCGATGACGGCACGGCTTTCTTCACGGTATTTATCCAGTTTGTCTGCCATTGCAGGCATGGACAGGACGAGCAGTGCAGACAGTAGCAGTGATTTTTTCATGTGATCTCCTTAAGCCAAAGCGTTGAACAAAAAAATGCCCGACAGCGTCGGGCAAGAGAGTTACTTCTTTTCCATCGGGCAAGTGTTCATGCCGAGAAGGGTGTAGGCCGGGCAGAATTTGAACAAGCCGGTGAGCAAAGGCATGATGCCGATATAGCCCCAGATGCCAACCGTGCCGGTTGCGGCGAGGCCAATCAAAACCAGTCCGACGATGATGCGCAGTATGCGATCAGTGCTGCCAACGTTGAATTTCATGGGATGCTCCTTAGTTCGTGTGGGTGAAACGGGATTGCATGATAGGTGGGGGCGGATGAACAGTCTGTGAGAAACATCACACATGGCACCTTGAGTCAAACAGGGTTTCCTGTTTCAATCCACACCCTTTTCAGGGCTTAGGGTTGCACCATGACACAGGCAAGTATCGGCATCATCGGCGGCAGCGGCGTGTACGACATCGCCGGGCTGGAGAACAGACATTGGGAGAGGGTTGAGTCCCCCTTCGGCGAGCCGTCAGACGAATTGCTGTTCGGCGAGCTGAACGGGATCAAACTGGCTTTTCTGCCGCGCCATGGGCGCGGGCACAAGATTCCACCATCCTCTATCAACTTTCACGCCAATATCGACGTACTTAAGCGTGCGGGGGTGACCGACGTCATCTCGGTCAGTGCTGTCGGTTCCCTGCGCGAAGATTTGCCGCCCGGCACCTTTGTCATCATTGATCAATTCATCGACCGCACGTTTGCGCGCGACAAGTCGTTCTTCGGTCACGGTCTGGTGGCGCATGTCTCGATGGCGCATCCGGTATGCCGCCGTTTGGGTGATCATCTTGAAGCGGCGGCCAAGGCGGCCGGTATCCCCGCCGTGCGCGGCGGCACGTATCTGGTGATGGAAGGACCGCAATTTTCCAGTCTGGCTGAGTCGAAGCTGTACCGTAGCTGGGGCTGTGATGTGATCGGCATGACCAACATGCCGGAAGCCAAGCTCGCACGCGAAGCCGAGCTGTGTTACGCCACGGTGGGGATGGTCACCGACTACGATTGCTGGCATCCGGAGCATGAGCACGTGACGGTTGAACAGGTGATCGGCGTATTGCTGGGGAATGCCGACAAGGCGCGCAGCTTGGTGCAACAGGCCGTGCCGCGTATCGGTGCGGATGCCTGCATCTGCGACTGCCGCAGCGCGTTGCAATATGCGCTGATCACCGCACCCGAGGCGCGCGACCCGGCGATGGTGACCAAGTTGCAGGCGGTGGCGGGGCGGGTGCTGAAATGAAAGATGAACCGGCATTGCGTGCGGCACTGCTCGATGTGTCGCGGCGCATGCTCGAACTGGGATTGAACCGTGGCACGGCAGGCAATGCCTCTGTGCGCAGCGAGGAAGGGTTCCTGCTCACGCCTTCAGCCATGCCAGTGTCAGAGATGTCGCCGGATAGCATGGTGCGCATGCTGTTGGACGGCACGGTGGTGCAAGGTGGCAAACCATCCAGCGAATGGCGTTTCCACTGCGATATCCTCAACGCGCGACCGGAGATCGGCGCGGTGCTGCATATGCATTCCCCGTTCGCCACCACGCTGGCCTGCCTGCGACGCGACGTACCCGCCGTACATTACATGATCGCGCTGGCGGGCGGGGATTCCATCCGTTGTGCCCCTTACAGCGTATTCGGTGAACAGCAACTCTGCGATGACGCGCTGGAAGCATTGCAGGGGCGCAAAGCCTGCCTGCTCGGCAACCACGGCATGATCGCGCTGGGGACTGACCTTGACGATGCGCTGGCGGTGGCGCAGGAAGTCGAGTTTTTATGCGAGATATACTGGCGCACCCTGCAAACAGGCGAACCGCAGTTGCTCACTGCGCAACAGATGTACGCAGTCAAACAGAAATTTATTGATTACAAAAAACGCGACTAGGAACCCAACATGCCGATCAAATCTCGTGTCCGTACTGTCCCGCATTATCCGAAGCAGGGCATCATGTTCCGCGACATCACCACGGTTCTGAAAGACCCGGTTGGCTTGCGTCTCACCATTGACGAGCTCGCACGCCGCTACCGCGATATGAAGATCGACAAGATCGCGGGCATCGAATCGCGCGGTTTCATCCTGGCGGCGCCCCTGGCTTACGTTTTGGGCAAGGGCTTTGTTCCCATTCGCAAGAAAGGCAAGCTGCCGGCAGAAACCATCGGTCACGACTATGAGCTTGAATATGGCAGCGACCGCATCGAGATCCACGTCGATGCGATTGAAAAAGGCGAGCGGGTATTGCTGGTGGACGATCTCATCGCCACCGGTGGCACCGCGCAAGCCGCCTGCCTGCTGATCGAGAAAATGGGCGGCCACATCGTCGAGTGCGCGTTCATGATCGACCTGCCCGACATCGGCGGGCGGGCGCGGCTGGAGCAGTGCGGGCACACGGTGTTTGCTTTGTGCGAGTTCGAGGGCGATTGATCGCGCAATAAATTGTGCTCCCGCTGAGTCGGCAATGACGCATCAACGCGGTGTAGAATGCGCGCCGTTCGCTGGCCTTCACCCATGTCCTCACCCATCAACTACCACTGGCGCATCGCCGGTTTTTATTTCTTCTACTACGCCTTCGTGGGGATGTTCTCGCCCTACTGGAGTTTGTATCTGCAATCGCTGGCTTTCAATCCGATCGATATAGCCATTCTGATGTCGATACAGCCGGTGATGCGCATGGTCTCTCCCAATATCTGGGGTTGGTTGGCCGACCGTTCAGGGAAAAGGCGCGAAGTGGTGGTGATGGCGGCGAGCTTGAGCGCGCTGTTCTATCTCGGCGTCTTCACCACCACCAGTTTCTGGGGGCTGTTCGTTGTATTGATGCTGATGAATTTCTTCTGGAGCGCCTCGATGCCGCTGGTGGAAGCGACCACGCTGACCTGGCTGGGCAACAACACCGCGCATTACGGCAGGCTTCGCTCATGGGGATCGATCGGCTTCATCGTGTCGGTGGTGGGGCTGGGTTACGCTTTTGACTACATCGCCATTGCCTGGCTGTTGTGGGCGGGGCTGGTATGTGAGGTGGGTATTCTCATCTTTGCCCGCCAGATTCCGCCGACCGAGGTGTTGGCGCATCACACCGATCACCAGCCGATCAAACAGATCGTGCTGCAACCACGAGTGCTGGCCTTGTTCGGCGCGTGCTTTCTGATGGCGGCGGCGCATGGTCCGTATTACACCTTTTTCTCCATCTATCTGGTTGAGCACGGCTATGCCAAAAGCGTGGTGGGCGGATTGTGGGCACTGGGCGTGATCTGCGAGATCGGGGTGTTTTTTATCATGCCCGCGCTGGTGCGGCATTATGGCTTCGCGCGTATCCTGCTCATCAGTTTTGCGGCGGCTGTGCTGCGCTTCCTGCTTATCGGCTGGGCGGTGGATGTCGTGGTGCTGTTGCTGTTGGCGCAGGTGCTGCATGCACTGAGCTTCGGTGCCTATCACGCTGCCTCGCTCGGACTGGTGCACGAGTTTTTCCAGGGACGCCATCAATCCAGAGGACAAGCCCTGTTCGGCAGTATCACCTACGGCGCGGGCGGCATTCTGGGTGGTCTGGCCAGCGGACCGATCTGGCAACACTGGGGCGCCTCGGCTTTATATTCATTCAGCTCAGGCATGGCATTGCTCGGCCTCGTGTTGGTGGCATGGTTGCTGCGCCACATGCAGCAGTGAACAGAATGGTAAAATTCCGCTCCCTTCGATGAATGACAACGCCATGAATCCAGTCTTTCTTTACGACACCACCTTGCGTGACGGTACGCAGCGCGAAGATATTTCCTTGTCCGTTGACGACAAGCTGGCCATCGCCAAACGTCTGGCCGATTTCGGTTTCCATTACATCGAGGGCGGCTGGCCCGGCTCCAATCCCAAGGATGCTGAGTTTTTTGCACGTGCGGCCAAGCTGGATCTGGGGCAGGCCAGGCTTGCCGCGTTCGGACGCACGCGCCAGAAGAACAAACAGTGCGAGCAGGACACCAATTTGCAGGCGCTGCTGGATGCCGCGACCCCCGTGGTGACTATGGTGGGGAAAAGCTCGGATTACCACGTCAAGGTGGTGCTCACGGCCACGCTGGAAGAGAACCTTGCGATGATCCGTGACAGCATTTCATATATGAAATCCAGAGGGCGCGAGGTGGTATTCGATGCGGAACACTTCTTCGACGGCTTCACCGCCAATCGGGATTACGCACTGGCGACACTGAAGGCGGCAGCCGATGCGGGGGCGGACTGGCTGGTGTTGTGCGAGACCAACGGTGGCAAGTTGCCGTGGGAGGTCGAAGACATCGTGCGCGAGGTGAAGCGACAGATTCCTACCCCGCTCGGTGTACATTGCCATAACGACAGCGGTTGTGGTGTGGCTAATTCCCTTGCTGCAGTGCGTGGTGGCTGTGATCAGGTGCAGGGCACGATCAACGGCTATGGTGAACGCGTCGGCAATGCCAACCTGACCACCATCATCCCGAATCTGCAAATCAAGATGGGCAGGCAGGCGGTAACGCCGGCGCAGTTGCGTGAATTGACTGCGCTCGCCCACTACGTGGCGGAAGTTGTCAATCTTAAACACTACAACCACGCCCCGTATATCGGTCACAGTGCCTTCGCGCACAAGGGCGGCATTCATGTGGCGGCCATGCTAAAAGCGGTCGATACCTACCAGCATATTGACCCAACCCTGGTCGGCAATGAGATGCGCTCGGTGGTGTCGGAACTGTCCGGGCGCGGCAATCTTCAATTCCATGCCCGATCCATTGGTCTTGCGCTGACCGATGAGGAGGCGCAACACGTGCTTAGCCACATCAAACATCTGGAGCATGATGGCTTTACCTTCGAGGCGGCGGAAGCCAGCATGGAAATGATGCTGCATCGTTTGCGTCCCGGGTATCGGCAACCTTTCGAACTGATCGATTATCTGGTGATCACCGAGCGTCGCCAGAGTCGCGGTTTATTGTCCGAGGCGACCGTCAAAGTCAAGGTCGGCGACGAAGTCAAATTCGTGGCAGCCGAAGGCAATGGGCCGGTGAATGCCTTGTCAAGCGCGTTGCGTAACGCACTTTCCGCGGCCTATCCGGTGCTGAACTCGGTGTGTTTGATCGACTACAAAGTGCGTATCCTGGACAGTGCAAACGGCACGTCCGCACAGGTCAGAGTGCTTATTACATTTCAGGGGGGAGGCCATGTCTGGACCACTGTCGGTGCGAGCGGCAACATCATCGATGCCAGTTGGCATGCGCTTGCCGAGAGCCTGGAATATGCCTTGGTGAAATTGGCCGATGCGCCTGCTTTGAACTCCTGAACCTTGGTGACATAACGGCTCGCTGTGGCATAATCGCCAGCCCTGAAAAGGTAACAAAACAATGAATCCGCAGACGCTTTACGACAAACTCTGGAACAGTCATCTGGTGCGTACCGAGCCGGATGGAACGGCGCTGATCTACATCGATCGACACTTGGTGCATGAAGTTACCAGTCCGCAAGCATTTGAGGGCATGCGCATGGCGCAGCGCAAACCGTGGCGCACCAGTTCCATGCTGGCAGTGCCTGACCACAATGTACCGACGACCAAACGTAGCGTGGGCATTGTTGATCCCGTTTCACGTCTGCAAGTGGAAACGCTGGACGCGAACTGTGCCGAGTTTGGCATTACCGAATTCAAGATGAATGACATCCGGCAGGGCGTGGTGCATGTGATCGGCCCCGAACAGGGTGCGACCTTGCCCGGCATGACGGTGGTGTGCGGCGATTCCCACACCAGCACGCATGGTGCATTTGCGGCGTTGGCACACGGCATTGGCACTTCCGAAGTCGAACACGTGATGGCGACGCAATGCCTGGTGGCAAAAAAATCAAAAGCCATGCAGGTCAAGGTCGAAGGCAAGTTGGGCCATGGTGTTACCGCAAAAGATATTGCGCTGGCGATTATCGGCAAGATAGGCACGGCGGGTGGTACCGGTTACGCCATCGAATTCGCAGGCAGCACGATCCGCGACTTGAGCATGGAAGGCCGCATGACGCTGTGCAATATGGCGATCGAAGCGGGTGCGCGTGCCGGTATGGTGGCAGCGGATGAAACGACGTTTGCTTATCTAAAGGGCCGTCCGTTTGCCCCACAAGGCGGGCAATGGGACGAAGCGGTGGCTTACTGGCACACCCTGCGCAGCGATGACGGAGCCAAATTCGATGCGCTGGTTGAGCTGGATGCTGCCAGGATTACGCCGCAAGTGACCTGGGGTACTTCGCCTG
>JBAZFV010000043.1:0-16578 GCA_041653255.1 Sideroxydans sp.
ACGGTTGTTTGCGGAACTTGGAAAGGACTGGGACAAATTCGACGGTTTGGTGCATGCCATCGCCTTCGCGCCCCGCGAAGCGCTGGACGGCGACTACCTCGAAGGGCTCAGTCGCGAGGCCTTCCATATCGCGCATGACATCAGCTCATACAGCTTTTCCGCCCTGACCAAGGCCGCTTTACCCCATCTCAACGAGAATGCCGCATTACTGACCATGAGTTACCTCGGCGCGGTGCGTACCATGCCGCACTATAACGTGATGGGGTTGGCCAAAGCCAGTCTGGAAGCCAGCGTCCGCTACCTTGCCATGGATCTCGGGCGCCGCGGTATGCGTGTCAACGGCATCTCGGCTGGTCCGATCAAAACAGTGGCCGCTGCCGGAATCGGCGAATTCGGCAAGCTGCTCGCCTACAACGCCAAACATGCACCACTCAAACGCAATGTCACCATCGAAGAAGTCGGCAACGTCGCCGCTTTCCTGTGCAGCGATCTCGCCAGCGGCATCACCGGTGAAATCACTTATGTGGATGGTGGCTTCAACACCACATCGCTGGGTACGACCGAAGGGTGACCCCCGGCTGCCAGAATAAATAAAGATGCCGCTCATCGAGCGGCATCTTTTTATTCTTGCTACCTCGAATGTTTATAGTTTTTCAGTTGGTGAGAATTCTTTCATTGTTATATCTGCCCGGCCTTTCGCATCTTCCAGATAGGCTTGCAGCAAAGCCTCACCTGTCATCTGCCGAATTTGTTGCGCGTAACTATCCAGTTTCTTCTGATCGATGGCCGGCACCTCCTTCACCGCATCGATACGCGCGATCAAATACCCTTGTTGCGCATCTTCCACGGCGACGAAAGTTGGCAACTTGGCAATGTTGGCCGCAAAGATCAGGCGCAACAATTCCGGGTTCAGATCATTACGCTGCGCCCGCATCACACTTTGTGATTTACCCCACTGCATGGAGACTTTCTCGCCGTGTTGCAACTGTGCCAGCATCGAGGCGCCCTGCTTCGATGCTGCTTGCAAGGCTCTTTGATTCAGCAACTGTTTACGAATCAGATCGGCGACTTCCGGCAGAGGGCGCGTACTGGATGGACGGTATTCTCTTATCCGCGCAGCCACCAATGTGTTTGCAGCAACTTCGACCGCACTGGTGTTGCGCTTGTTCTTGACTGCATCCTCGGAGAACACAGCCTGCAATATCTTGTCGCCCCATAATCCGGACGGTTGTTGGCCATGTGTGAGCCAAACCGGCCCCTGCACTTTTGCACCAATCAATTCTGCTGCAGGTTTCAGGCTGTCACTCTGTTCGTAAACAGTGTTGCTGAATTGCTCGGCCAGCTCGGCAAATCGATCATTGGCCCGCGCCAGCTTGAGGGCTTGCACGATTTGTGTTTTCACCTCCGCCAGCGGTTTGATCTTGCCGGGCTGGATGCCGCTCAACTTGATGATATGGAAACCAAAATCGGTCTGCACCAATCCGCTGATTTCATCTTTCTTCAGCGTGAACACTGCCTCATCGAACGGCTTGACCATCATGCCGCGCGCGAACATACCCAAGTCACCCCCATTGGCGGCAGAACCAGGATCCTCCGAATGCTGTTTGGCCAGCGCAGCAAAGGTCGCCGGTTGCTTTTTCACTTGCAGCAAAATTGTCTCGGCCTTGCGACGTGCCATTTCCCTGTCTGTATCCGCTGCATTTTTTGGCACACTGATCAGAATGTGCGATGCCTGGCGCTGCTCCGCCGTACCAAATTCGCTGGCATGCTCCCGGTAATACTGCTCCGCTTCACCATCGGACACCGTCATTTTGGTGGACAAGTCCTCAACCGACAGCGTGACGTATTCAATCTCGGCACGCTCGGGCATCTTGAATCGTTGCTCATTGGCCTCGTAGTAGGCCCTGATCTCGGCATCCCCAACACTGATGCCATTTGAAAAGGAAGCCAGATCGAGCTTGGCAACCGCAACAACTCGCTGTTGTTCATTCAATCGGATTAGGTTTTCAGCTGTCGCATCCGCCGCATAGCCATTTTGAGCCAGCGCATCGGTCAACTGCTGTGTGAGCACGTCCTGGCGCACCCGGTACTCAAACAAGGCCGGATTCATGCCTTGCGCGCGCAAGGCAGTTTCATAGGTCGTCTTGTCGAAGCTGCCATCTTTCTGAAAGGCTGGTGCACTTGCAATGAGCCGAGCCATCTGCTCGTCACTCACCACCAGTCCTGTTTTTCTTGCCTCATCCAGTAGTAATCGCTGGGTGACCAGGCCCTGCAACACCGAGTGCTTCATCTCGACACTGTCAAAAAGAGCCGGATCCAGCTTTTCACCAAGCGTCTCACGCAACCGCTGGCGCTGGCGGATCATCGCATCCTCGAATTCAGGCTGCCCGATTTTTGATCCGTTGACTGTCGCCAGCGCCCCAACATCACCTGAATTCTGGTAGGAATCCAGCCCCCAAAGTGCAAACGGCAGGATGATAATTACCAGCACAATCTGCACCAGTCGTTTTCTTTCATGTACAAAATTGAACATAACAGCCCCGTAATTGAACGCCCAAAATTACCGTGTCAGTCACATCGACTGGAACACACGAATCCTAAAAATAAAAAAGGCTCACAGCGTAATGTCTGCAAGCCACTATGTTCCTGGTCGGGGCGAGAGGATTCGAACCTCCGACCACTTGCACCCCATGCAAGTACGCTACCAGGCTGCGCTACGCCCCGAGGGCGCGGATTATAGCAGAGCGCAGAAACCATGAAATTATTTTTGCTTTCACGCACGCAGCAAACGCAAAATTTCGTTCAACTCATTGCGCAATGTTGCGGGATCGATACGCAGCTTTGCAACTTGGCCCTCCATCTCCAAACCATTCAGATTGGTTTGTTCAAGGCGGCTGCGCGCACCGCTGATGGTAAAACCCTCCTCATACAGCAAATGGCGGATGCGGCGGATGAGCAGGACTTCATGATGCTGGTAGTAGCGCCGGTTGCCACCGCGCTTGAGCGGTTTGAGCTGGGAAAATTCCTGCTCCCAATAGCGCAAGACATGCGCCTTGACACCACACAAGGTGCTCACCTCACCAATGGTGAAGTAGCGTTTTGCCGGTATCACCGGCAAATCTGCATCAGTTACCTGGTGTTCCATGATAGGTCTTCTCTACCATGCTCTTCAGTTTCTGGCTGGGGTGAAAAGTCACCACACGACGTGCAGTGATGGGAATTTCTTCACCGGTTTTCGGGTTGCGACCGGGGCGTTGGGGTTTATCACGCAATTGGAAATTGCCGAATCCGGAAAGTTTGACACTATCGCCCCGCGCCAATTGCGCGCGAATCTCCTCAAAAAATGCTTCTACCATGTCTTTTGCTTCGCGCTTGTTCAAACCGACCTTATCAAACAACAAGTCGGCCAGTTCCGCTTTGGTTAGCGTTGTCGTCATGACTCTCCCCTTATTTGTGCACCATTTTTCTGCAACGCGTCCATCACTCCGGCAATGCTCGGATCGATTTCAATATCCGTAAGTGTCTTTTGAGTATCTTGCAATAACACACGGAATGCAAGGCTTTTTCTCCCACCATCCACTCCCGGGCCACGATACAAGTCGAATAGACAAATATCGACAACATGAGGTGCTTTGCAAGCTCGCATCGCATCCAGCAAAGATTGAACGCTGACGCATTCATCGACCACGACCGCAATATCTCGCCGCACTGGCGGAAAACGCGAGATGTCATCCAGCCGGGGAATGCTGCCTTGCTGCAGGGCAGCCAACTCGATTTCGAACCATAACACCGGCTGCGGCAGATCGTATTGCTGTTGCCATTGCGGGTGCAATTCACCAATCCAGCCGACGGGAAGTCCATCCAGCAGGATGCGTGCTGAGCGTCCGGGATGGGAAGCCGGATGTTGCGCCGTCTGCAAGACTATATTGCGTGGTGCAAACAGTGCCTCAAGATCGCCTTTCACATCATAGAAATCGATGTTGCGCACGGGCATCCCCCACTGCTCTGCAACGGCCCCGCCGTAAGCCAGTCCGGCTAAATGATCGCGTTGAATGTAATTTCCCGCCCCGACACTGAAACAGCCACCGATTTCGAACAATCGAATACGCGGCTGCTTCCGTGCCAGATTGGTGCGCAAACTGGCCAGCAACCCGCCCAGCAAGCTGCTGCGCATCACACTCATCTGACTGGCGATAGGATTTTTCAGGGTAATGGGTGTGGCATTACCGCACAGGTCACGCTCCCAGTCGGCTTCAACGAAAGCGTAATTGATGGTTTCCTGATAATCACGCGACACCATACTCTGGCGCAGCTTCCCCAGTGGCCGCTCTGCCTCGACCAGTGGCAACATGGTCATCCGTGCCCGGATCGGCGCGGGCTGAATATTGTCATAACCGTGCACGCGCGCGACCTCTTCGATCAGATCTTCTTCGATCCCAATGTCAAAACGGTAGCTGGGCGGGGTCACGGAGAACTCATCACCATCCTGCTGCAATGCCATCCCCAACCCTGACAGTATCTGTTCTATCTCACCGCTTTCCAGCGCCACGCCCAACACACGCTGCACGCGTGCGGTTCGCAATCTGACAGGGGAACGCACCGGCAATTCGTTCTGTACTTCCGTCACCACCCCTGCTTCTCCACCGCAGATATCCAGGATTAACCGGGTAGCACGATCCAGTGCGACTTGTGTCGCCGCAAAATCAATCCCGCGCTCGAAACGATAAGCAGAATCAGAACTAAAACCGAGACGGCGCGATTTACCGGCGATCACTGCCGGCAGAAAGAACGCACTCTCCAGAAAAATATCTGTCGTTGCCTCATCCACCGCGCTGTCAGCACCACCCATCACCCCGGCGAGTGCGACCGGGTGCTTGCTATCGGCGATCACCAGCATGTCATCCTGCAATTCAATCGTTTGTTCATTCAACAGCTTCAGGCTTTCGCCGTTACGCGCAAAACGCACTTCGATACCGCCCTGAAGCTTGTTCAGATCAAACGCATGCAGCGGCTGCCCCAGTTCCAGCAGCACATAGTTAGTCACATCGACCAGGGCGCTGATGCTGTGCAGACCGCATCGTTGCAGACGCCGCACCATCCAGGCAGGCGTCGCTGCCTTGGCGTTCACCCCGGAGATCACCCGTCCACTGTAACGCGGACATGCCGCTGAAGCTGACACTTCGGCCTCAAGCTTGCGGCTTGCTGTCGGCTTGAGAGTAGGTGCCGGAACGGCTTGCAGCGATGCGCCCGTCAACGCGGCAACTTCACGCGCGATGCCTTGCACAGACAGACAATCGCAGCGATTAGGTGTCAGCTTGAGGGTGATGAGCTGGTCATCCAGTTCGAGATGTTCGCGGATGCTTTGCCCTACCACCGCGTCACTCGCCAACTCCAGCAGTCCGGTGGCATCTTCCGCCAAACCGAGTTCCTTGGCCGAGCACATCATGCCGAAAGACGCGATGCCACGCACTTTGGCCTGCTTGATCTCGATACCGGGCAATTTCGCCCCAACCAGTGCGCAGGGCGCCTTCATACCAATGTCCACGTTCGGCGCGCCGCACACGATGGTCAGCGGTTCACCCTGTCCAATATCCACGGTTAAAAGATTGAGTCGATCCGCATCGGGATGTCTTTCTTTGGTCAGCACCTCCGCCACCACAACCTTGTCGAAAGCAGGAGCAACCGGGGTCATCTCCTCTACTTCCAATCCGGCCATAGTCAATAGATGCGCCAACTTATCGCTGGAAAGTGACGGATTGACGAGGGTGCGCAGCCAGGATTCAGGGAATTGCATAGTTAATTAAATTGTTTCAGGAATTGCAGATCATTCTCGAAGAACAGCCTGAGATCGTTCACGCCGTAGCGCAACATGGCCAGACGTTCCACACCCATGCCGAAGGCGAAGCCAATGTATTTTTCGCTGTCGATGCCAACGTGCTTGAGCACGTTTGGATGCACCATGCCGCAGCCGCCAATCTCCAGCCAGCCGCCTTTCCAGCTCATATCCATCTCGGCCGAAGGCTCGGTAAACGGGAAGAACGAAGGGCGGAAGCGTACCTGCATATCTTCAGTTTCAAAATAGTTCTGCAGAAAATCGGCAATCACGCCCTTCAGGTCGGCGAAACTCACACACTCGCCGACCCACAAGCCTTCGACCTGATGGAACATCGGCGAATGGGTGGCATCGGAATCCACGCGATAGACGCGACCGGGAGCGATGATGCGGATGTCCGGCATCGTCTCCAGTTGCTGATACTTCGCCATATGCGCCTGCATGTAGCGGATCTGGATCGGCGAAGTGTGGGTGCGCAACACATGCTGCTCGTCGATGTAAAAGGTATCGTGCATGGCGCGCGCCGGATGATCAGCGGGAATGTTCAGTGCGGTGAAGTTATAGAAATCATTTTCGATCTCGGGACCTTCCGCCACCGCGAACCCGATCGAGTGAAACAGAGTTTCGATGCGCTCCAGCGTGCGGGTGACCGGATGCAGGCCGCCCATACCCGTACCGCGCCCCGGCAGCGTCACATCCAGCGCCTCTGCAGCCAATCTGGATTGCAGCGCATATTGTTGAATGGCATCACGCCGCGCTTGCAGTGCCGCTTCGATCTGTTGTTTGACCTGATTGATGCGCGCACCTGCTGCCGGACGTTCAGCAACGGGGAGTTTGCCCAACTCCTTTAACAGGCCGGTCAAACTACCTTCCTTGCCGAGATAACGCGCTTTAACGTTCTCCAGCTCCGCCGCGTCAGCTATCGCAGCAAAACGATTCAATGCGTCATCGAGAATTGTTTGAAGTTCTTGCATGATTTAATTGTTCAATCGTGAAACAAAAAAGGAGGCATGAAGCCTCCTTTTTTATATTGCACCAGTATTACGCGCCGAGGCTGGCTTTGGCTTGTCCAACGATCTGCGTGAACGCAGCTTTGTCGAACACGGCCAAGTCGGCCAGCACCTTGCGATCGATCTCGATCGCAGCCTTTTTCAGGCCGTTCATGAACACACTGTAGCTAAGTCCCTGCTCCCGCGCGGCCGCATTGATACGGGCGATCCACAGGGTACGGAACTGACGCTTCTTCTGGCGACGGTCGCGGTAGGCATATTGCCCCGCCTTCATCACCGCCTCCTTGGCGATGCGGTAGACACTGTTGCGACGACCGCGGTAACCCTTGGCCTTGTCCAGAATTTTCTTGTGGCGCGCGCGCGCCGTTACACCACGTTTAACTCTTGCCATTTCAATAACTCCTTATGCGTAGGGCAACATGGCGCGTACGGACGCCGTGTTGCTTGCGTGAACTTCTGTCGAGCCACGCAACTGACGCTTGTTCTTGGTGGTCTTTTTGGTGAGGATATGGCGCTTGAACGCCTGCGCGCGCTTGATGCTTCCTCCAGCGCGAACACTGAAACGCTTCTTCGCCCCGCTCTTGGTTTTCATTTTTGGCATAACAACTCCGTTTATTTGATGACGCCGGGAGTTTCCTGACAGGAACACTTAAAAACCCGGAACCACTTGTATGGGGCACTCTTTAAACATCCACCACGACGACAGCCCCTTGCTCCGCCGCGATACAAATTTATTTACGTTTAGGCCCGATCACCATCACCATCTGTCGGCCTTCCATCTTGGGGAACTGCTCCACCGCACCGTGCTCCACCAAGTCTTCGCGAATCCGTTCGATCAAACGCATGCCAATTTCCTGGTGAGCCATCTCACGCCCGCGAAAACGCAACGTCACCTTGGTTTTGTCGCCATCAGTCAGGAAACGAATGAGATTGCGCAACTTGATGTTGTAATCCCCTTCATCCGTGCCTGGTCGGAACTTGACTTCCTTGACCTGAACCTGTTTTTGCTTGAGCTTGGCTTCGTGCTGTTTCTTGCTTTCGGCGTACTTGAACTTGCCAAAGTCCATTACGCGACAGACTGGCGGTTCAGCCATAGGCGCAATTTCAACCAGATCCAGTTCTGCTTCGTCCGCCATGCGCAGCGCTTCCGCCACTGTCACGATGCCAAGCTGCTCTCCCTCCGCGCCAACAAGCCGCACCTCTGGTGCTGTTATCTGCTCGTTTAGCCGCTGCGACTTATCCTGTGCTATTGCAATTTCTCCATTAAAAAATTAAACCGCGCTTCCCGCATGCAGTTCGGTATGCAGGCGCTGTAACAGCGCTTCCACCGACATCTGCCCAAGGTCTTCACCCTGGCGGGTTCGCACGGCAACGAGACTTGCAGCCATTTCCTTGTCGCCCACAATCAACTGATAAGGCAATTTCTGCAAGCTATGTTCGCGGATTTTATAGGTAATCTTCTCGTTGCGCAAATCTGATTGCACACGAAATCCGGAGGCGCGTAATGTCTCTGCCACTTTGGTGGCATAAGCTTCCTGCGCTTGAGAGATGTTTATCACCACGATTTGCACCGGTGCCAGCCACAGCGGTAGCGCCCCGGCATGGTTTTCCACCAGAATGCCGATGAAACGTTCCAGCGAACCCAATATCGCGCGGTGCAACATCACCGGTACCTTGCGCGTATTGTCTTCATCGACGAATTCAGCACCCAAGCGGCCCGGCATGGAGAAATCCACCTGAATCGTGCCGCACTGCCAAGAGCGGCCGATCGCATCTTTGATATGGAATTCGATCTTCGGCCCATAGAACGCGCCCTCACCCGGCAATTCGACCCATTCCATACCCGCTGCACGCAACGATGCACGCAACGCATTTTCAGACTTATCCCATATTTCATCAGAGCCGACACGACTTTCCGGGCGCAGCGCCAATTTCACCACCACGTCATTAAAGCCAAAATCCTGATAAACCTTGAGTACCAGCGCATTAAAGACAGTCACTTCAGATTCGATCTGTGCTTCGGTGCAGAAGACGTGGCCATCGTCCTGCACGAAACCGCGCACGCGCAGCAAACCGTGCAGACCGCCCGAGGGCTCGTTGCGGTGGCACGAACCAAATTCACCGTAGCGTAAAGGCAACTCGCGATACGAGCGCAGATCGGCATTGAACACCTGCACATGGCCGGGACAGTTCATCGGTTTGATCGCGTAATCGTGCTTTTCCGACTCGGTAGTGAACATATTGGCTTTATAGTGTTCCCAGTGGCCAGACTTCTCCCACAGCACACGATCAATGATCTGCGGGCAGCGGATTTCCTGGTAACCGTTGTCACGATACACGGCACGCATGTATTGTTCGATCACTTGCCATATTGCCCAGCCCTTGGGATGCCAGAACACCATGCCTGGCGCTTCATCCTGCATATGGAACAGATCGAGCTGCTTGCCAAGCTTGCGATGGTCTCGTTTCTCTGCCTCCTCCAGACGATGCAGATAGGTATCAAGGTCTTCCTTCTTCGCCCAGGCCGTGCCGTAGATGCGCTGCAGCATCTCGTTCTTCGCGTCGCCACGCCAGTAAGCGCCGGCCACCTTCATCAGTTTGAATGCCTTGAGCTTGCCGGTCGAAGGCACGTGCGGGCCGCGGCACAAGTCGGTGAATTCACCTTCGCTGTACAACGAGACTTCCTGGTCGGCCGGGATGGATTCGATGATCTCGGCCTTGTATTTTTCGCCGATAGAGTGGAAATAGGCGACCGCGCTGTCACGCGATAAGACACGCCGTGTCACAGGCAGATCGAGCTTCGCCAGTTCCGTCATGCGCTTTTCGATGGCCGTCAGATCTTCTGGCGTGAAAGGACGCGAATAGGAAAAGTCATAAAAAAAACCGTCCTCGATCACCGGGCCGATGGTCACTTGCGCCTCGGGAAATAACTCTTTCACCGCATAGGCCAGCAAGTGTGCGGTGGAATGCCGAATCAAATCGACCCCTTCGACGTCCTTGTCGGTGACAATCGCCAGTTTGGCGTCGGCAGCGATCAGATGTGAGGTGTCCACCAATACCCCATCCATCTTGCCCGCCAGCGCGGCACGTGCCAGACCGGCACCGATGCTCTGCGCAACTTCGGCTACAGTCACTGGGCTGGGAAAACTACGTTGCGAACCATCCGGTAAGGTAATGACAGGCATTTTGTCCACTCGGCAAAAACAAATGCGGCAACCGCCGCACTTTAAAATTTAAATTCTCGGCGCACCCTGCGCAAGACGGCGCGCAGTATAGCGCAAGTCACCCCGCCATGCCGAAGTAGGCGATCAACGCATCCAGCGTAAACACAAACAGCAAGCTTTGCAGCACAGCCTTAATCGCGACCTTTGGCACTTCGGTCACCGATGTTTTGGCTTGCATGCCGTTGTAACAAGAGATAGAGGAGATGGCAAGACCGAACAGGCAGCCCTTGAAGGCGACTACGGCGAATTCGGACAGCTTCACGGTTTGCAGGAAACGTCCGACCTGATCGAGGTAGGCGACATTCTGGAACATGGCACTGATTGCCAGCCCACCGCCGATGGCGACAACCTGGAAATAGATGGTCAGAGCCAGAACCGCAAGAGTCACACCAGCGATGCGCGGTACCAGCAGATAATCCTGCGGTGGAATGCCCATGCGTGTAAGACTGGTCATTTCCTGGCGCGTCGTCATCAGCGCAAGTTCGGAGGCGATGGCAGCACTGCTGCGAGCGATGATGATGATGGCCGCAAACAGTGGGCCGATTTCACGCACCACTGTCCAGATCAAAATTTTCACCGTCAATTCACTGTCGCCGCCAACCAGCGAAGTGATCTGGGTGATGACCAGCGCACCACTCAACAAACCGAACACGGCAACGATAGCCAGAGCCTCAACGCCGGTAAAGAACAGTTGGCGCTGGAACACTGCATTGACCGGGCCGATGCGCAGCACATGCAGATGGGTGAACGCATACCACAACAGTTGCAGTGCGCCATACACTGTCTGCCGCACTTGCGTCATCTTTAGTCTTGCAAAAAGTTTCATCCAGGGCACAGCCATCATCTGGCAGCCAGAACAATGGGGTTCCAGCCATAGACATGCAGCATGTTGCCATTGACTGCCTGCTCACCGCAGTCATTCAAGCTGCCAGTGTTCTCCACCGCTTTGGCGACGGCCGCGGAGCACAGCACAGGATAATTCAGGGTACTGCTCAACGCTGCCAGTTGGGCGGTTAGATTCACTGCATCACCGATGATGGTGTATTCGCGCCGTGCTGCCGGACCGATATGCCCAATGACGACCTCGCCCACATGCAGTGCGAGGCTGATCTCAATCGGCTCGATGTCCTGCTCAAGCAAACGCACATTGACCTGACGCAGGCGCAACAGCATCTCCTGTGCCGTCTCGAGTGCATTTTTTTCTGGACACTCCAACGCCTGCGGCGCACCGAAGAATGCCAACACCCTGTCGCCGATGGATTGGCCCAATACCCCTTGATGTTGGTGGATAGCCACGGTCATTTCGGAAAGATAATCATTGAGCAAGGCGACCACCTCCTGCGCTGGCCGACTCTCACTACGCTGGCTGAAACCATGGATATGCGCGAACAGAATACACAGACGAATTCGCGCTCCCTCTACACCCGAATGAACGTTGCCTGCCACGATCTCCTGCAACACATCGCGCCCGACGTACTTGCCGAATGCGCCGCGCAGCCAATTGCGTTGCCGGGCTTGCAGTGCTGTCTCATAGAGCAGCCGCGCGAGAAAGGCGAACAAGGCAGAAAACAATAAGGCGCCAACCGGCAGATACCATCCTTGCCCCAGCAGCCAGGTCGAGAGCGGCAGGAGTAGAAATGGAAAGGCGACCAACGCAACAAGTTTGAACCAGCCAGCACGCCCCAACCAGAACAGCGCGGCAAGTAACGTCAGGCAGAGCAAAATGTAGGGGTTCAGCACCCGGATCAGTCCATCGTTCAGCATCGAGCGCAACATCTGTGCCTGCATCAGCACCGCTGGGATAAGGCGACTGGAAGGCTCCCAGGCAGCCAGTGGGACGGGCGCTGACACCCTCTCATCGAATGTTGCCACCACCCCAAGCAACACCGGCTTACCCCCAAAGGTGCGTACCAGTTGCGCGGTGTCTTCCCTGGCTTGCCATTCCAGAACACGCAAAAAAGGGATGTACTCAAACGGTTCACCCGCGCTGAAGTCCACAAAACCAGTCCCGGGGTTATCTTTACCCAGATGTGCAGCCATCTTCTCGACCAAGGTCGAACCTTGTGTATTCACGGTACACAGATTGGGATCGAAGCGACGCACAATGCCATCTGCATCGTGGCACACCGCCACCGACGCCAGCGCCTCAACTCCGGCAATTGTGAGATAGGGCTGATGCACCGGACGAAAAGCACCGCTGTCATCCGACATCTGCACCAGCACTAATGGGCTATGCATGTGTAGTGCCTTCAGTCCCTGCAACAAGGGTTGATCGTAATCAGGAATGAGAAATTGATAAGAACGTTGCGGCAAGGCAATATCCAGACCAAGCACGGCGGGTTTGGCAGTCGCCATCGCCTGCAGAAACTTACCCAAATGTGGATGCCACAGCTCGAAGGGCTCATACAATGCCCTAAAAGATGCCACATCAATGCCCACGATAACCACATCGTTCTCTAGCGGGCGGGCATCGTATCGGTGTAACAAGGAAAACTGTCGATCCAGTACCTTGTGGCTCAATTTCTCGCCCGTCCCGGAGAAATGCAGCGCCAGTGCAAACAACAGACAGATGCACTGCCCCAACAACATCCGGGCTTTGTGATCGGTTACCCAGTGCAAGGTTGGCATGAAATGCTCACTTCATCCCCACGGCAGCAATACGTGCTGCCCGCTGGCGGAACTGTCCCGCCTGTTCAGTGTGTCCCAGCCGCTCGTGCACCTGCGCCAACAGCAGCAGGTCCTGGCGAATTTTCGCCGGCAAACCCAGCAATTTATCGATGGTCAGCGCATCTTGTGCCAAGCGCAATGCCTCATCCGGTGCATTCATCATCAATCTGGCTGATGCCTGCAAGCGCAAAGCGTTGGCATGTTCGAGCGGGATATCACGATTCGCAGCCAGAGCTCGATCACTCCAGAACAGCGCCTGTTCACCATCGTTCATACGCAAAGCGATACCGGCACGTACATTCGCAATCACCCCGGACAATTTACAATCCGGCCCGCACCAATCTACGGCCTTATCCGCCCAAACCACAGCATCCACCGCATCACCCTTTTGCAAGTGCAGCAGGGCTTTCTGTACTGCCGCTTCCGCCAGATATTTGGGCGCATAACGCAACGCTTTGTCGTTCAGCAATTGATCCAGCAACTGCTCCGCCTGTGCGGTCTTGCCCAGTACTTGATTCACTCTGGCCAGATTAAGTGTGTTGATGGCGATACCGTCCACATACTCTATTGCAACATCCAGTTGCAAAGCTTGTCCGTACAACGTCGCAGCATACTGATATTTGCCGTGGAGGAAGGCGTTTTGGGCGCGTTGGTTGAATTCGGCGGCCTGCACCAGTCGCGCACTGCGTGTTTCCTGCACATGACCGCATGCCGTCAGCAGCACAACACTGCATAACAGCATCCAGACTGAATGCCGGTGACTCATGTTCACGGCTCCTCCGGTGCGACGTAACCATCTACCGGCAACCTCTGCTCTTCGACTTTGGGCAACATCCGGTTGAGCGGCCAGGATTGCTGCACACCGTCCAGTGTCTCCTGACCACCCTGCACCAGTGTATTGACGTTGTTAATCAACGAAGGGATTTCCCTGGCTGAATCCTGGGTAACCTGCTTGATAATGTTCGTCACCTCCTGCGCATTGGACAGTGTTGTATCCGCTCTCTCCACCATTTGAGGAATGGCCTTGTCCAATGCTCCCAGACTGGAATTGGCATGCTCCAGCGCCTGATCAAGTTTCAAATACACACTATCGAGTTTTTGATTCCCGCTCACTCCCAGTCGTGTGACTTGATTCACCATCTCACGCGTGGCAGCAGTAACTTGATTCAGATTTTTTAGTGTTTGCTGGATATCTCCATCAGGCTTGTTGATGGTGGCTGCAAACTGGCGCATGTCACTCAAAATCGGCTGTAACTGCGAGGCCAGGCTTTCTATGACCGAGGCTGCATCCTGACCGCGTTCGAATTCCAGCACACTACCCTGCGTCACCTGGCGCACCTGAGTCGAACCCGGAACAATCTCCACCACACTTTCCCCGACCAATGCCTCCTTGATTAATCTCGCCTTGGCGTCCTGTCCGATCAGATGAAGGTATTCATCATTCAGCGACACTCTGACCCGCACGGCTGCATTGGGCTCCATGCTGATCTCCTGCACACTGCCCACCTTGAAGCCGACGAACTTGACCGCCATACCTTTGCTCAACCCTTGCGCATTGGAGGTAAGGAAATAAATCGATGTGCTGCGGCTGAAATAATCCTGTTTCAGACCAATCATTAATAACACCAGAAGCATCAGACCCAGCGCACCCAGCATGAAACGCTGGGTGCGTTTTTCGATGTTAATCAATTTTTGACTGTAGGTAGGTAGTTCCATACTTGGTGCGTGATTAAAGCTGGATCACAATTTGCTTAGGATTATTTTTATCGCGATATTCCTCAAAACTAACCAGCACTGACGTTCTGAAGGGGAAGTATAAGCGGAATACACGATCGAACACGCCCATCCGCACCAATTCCTTGCGCGACAACCCTTCGTTGAGCGTATCGTAAACAATCAACTCCGGACTCATCAACATGGCGCGCACGAATCCAACCAGACGTTTTTCCAATAAAGATAGTTGGTCCGGTCGCTTGAGCAACAAATCAGATACGGCAGACTCATCCGCCAAGCCGCACTGAAGGAGCAAACTGACCACATTATCTTCCAGCGTTCCGACAATCCCGATCGCATGATACTGTACCGGCAGGGCGATATTTTCCCACACCTGCAGATTACTGATTAGCCCACCGTTGTGCGGCACAATAATCACACCGGATTGACTGCCGAGGTTTTCAAGTAAGGCAGCGCGCTGGGATTCGGAACGAACGACGAGACAATAGGAGTAGCCCGATTGCAACAGGGCTTGAGTGCCTTCTTCTCCGTGCAAGCTCAAAGCGAACATAACATTTCTCGGACGCGCATCGGGAGATTCGTAAAATTGAGTGGCGTTATCGTACTCGAATTGACGACGTTCACTCTATCTAAAGTGCAACAAAACCAGACAACCCCATGGCATTGGGTGCGGGTTACCGCACTCACAAAGCACAGTTTCCAGTTCTGCCATCCGACTGTATCGAAATTGACTGCATGTGGCTTACAAAACAGCCGATCATTGCGCTACCGTGTCGATGCCATGCTGTTTCAGTTTTTTCCACAACGTGGTACGCGACATACCAAGCCTTCTGGCAGCCTCCGCCTTATTGCCGCCCGATTCCTTCAGTGCCTGCACCAAAATTTCCTGCTCCTGCCCCTTTTGTTCCAGAGGTGGGCGATAGTAGCGTTGCATGACTGCCGTGACGGGGGATGAAGATGGTAATAGCGCCGCTGCATCGGTTTGGACGGGGGCAAGCTGCACACCTGCCCCGCTAATTTCCGGTGGCAGGTGACGTGCCAAGATGGTCGCACCATCCGCATGTACCGCGGCATATTCCAAGGTATTACCGAGTTCGCGCACATTTCCCGGCCAGTTATAGGAAGTCAGCGCATCGAGCGCCTCGGCAGACAGCCGCAGATCACGCTCGGGATGCCGCTTGATTATATTGGCAAGCATGGAATTGACCAGCAGCGGAATGTCTTCACGATGTTCACGCAGGGCGGGAAGGTGTAAAGGCAGGACACGCAGGCGATAATAAAGGTCGGCACGGAATTCACCCTGGCTTACCATGGCGGGTAAATCACGGTGGGTGGCTGCAATGACACGCACGTCCACCTTGCGCGTCTGGTTTTCGCCCAGCCGCTCGATTTCATGCTCCTGTAGAACGCGCAACAGCTTTACCTGAACGCTCAATGGTACTTCACCGATCTCATCGAGCAGCAGAGTACCGCCGTCCGCCGACTCAAAACGGCCTTCGCGTGCCGCAGCCGCCCCGGTGAATGCGCCTTTCGCATGGCCAAATAACTCGGCCTCAAGCAGATGCTCGGGAAATGCTGCGCAATGTACCCGCACATAAGGGCCTTTGGCGCGGCTCGAGTTGTCGTGCAGCGCACGCGCAACCAGTTCCTTGCCCGTACCACTCTCACCGGTAACCAGAACACTGGCTTCGCTGGCTGCCGCCCGCAGTATCTGGCGGAACAATTCCTGCATCGCCATACTGTTACCCACCAGTCCGCCCAAGTGCATCTTGTTACTCGCTTCCTCCTCCAGCTCCACTTCATGGCTACGGTCGCGCAGTACTACGGCGCAATGGGCCAGAGGTTCATCGGCAGGCAACAACAATGCCCACATGCGTAATGGAATCAACTTCCCATCCGGGCGCTGCACAACCAGATCCTGCACCTTCTTGTTCCGTTTCCTGCTCATCATGAGGGTGCATTCTCCGACCTTCTCGCAGTTACGTGCGCAGGAAGTCCCCTTAAAAAGAGTAGGGCAAAGCTTGTTCAGGATGGTGTCATGGTTCTGGCCGAGCATGCGGCTGGCCGATTCATTGACCGCTACCACATGACGCTGCTGGTCAAGGAAAAG
>JBAZFV010000044.1:0-15422 GCA_041653255.1 Sideroxydans sp.
CATTACCGTCACCGACAAAATTGTTCATCAGCGCGGCCATCTGCCAGGTGGACCAGGAGTAGCGCTCGTACACATTGGGTGAACGCACCTTGTGGGCAAAACCGAATTCGACATCGCTATTACTATTGGCGGTGTAACGCGCCAGTGCAGTCAGATCCAGGTTATTGTCAGTTTTCTGGTGATCAATGGCATTGAAGGCGTTGGCATCGCGCGCCTGATTGCTCACCAAGTTGGCCGGGTTGTAACCCACCACATCGCCGGCGTTCATTTTGACCTGCTCGACGCGGGCACCGACCAGAGTCATCCATTGCTCACTCTTGCGCGCTTCCCATTCGCCAAAAAGGGCGGTGCGATCGCGCTGGCCATCCTTGATGTTCCAGAAGGTGCCCGGCCACATACCACCACCGGATGGTGGCCACCAGTCATTAATCCGGTATTGCTGTATTTCACCACCCATGCGCAGCAGGTCCTGCTGGGTAAGATCGATCTCGGTCTTGACGCTTGCGCCCGTGGTCTTGCCTTCGGTGTACATCGGCATGCCGGCGGCACAGGCCGCACTGATCGGGCTGCACGGCGTGCCATTGACCCCCGGTGCTCCTGGAGCGTACCAGTAGCGTTTGTCAGCGCCAAAATCCATAAAGTGGTCCACCTTCTCGCTATAGACACGCGCATCCAACGAACCCCAGTCGAGCCGGCCGAGATAGTGCAGATTCAGGCTCTTCTGCTGGTTGTCGAGCATGTCCATGCGTTGACTCGGGTAGAGCTGGTAAGGCATGTCCTGTATGCCAATCTTGGCTTCAAACAGGTGGCTGTCGTTTTTGAACGCCAATCCCAGACTGTGGTTGCGCGTTTCGTAAGCCGTGGAGCCGACTTCGTCAAATGGCATGGTATGCCCGGCACGCCCGGTAAAGTCGTAGCTCTTGAAATCCCCGCCCGCGGTGTAGTTGTCGGCCTGGCTGGTCGCACCGCTATAGGTGATGCTCGCTCGCTCGGTGGCATAGGTGGCCGCAACATTGGCACCACGCGCCTTGTTGTTGCTGCGATAGAAAGCGCCCAACTCACCCTTGATGAGGTCTTCCTGCCCGGGCGCTGCAAATTCCGGTGCGCGCGACTCGGCGACGATGGTGCCGCCGATGGAGTCACCGCCCACGCTCACCGGGGTGATGCCAGCATAGACTTTAAGTGTTCCAACGTTGCTCGGATCAATGTAGGACATGGGGGGATTCATGTGGTTAGGGCAGGAGGCGATCAAATCCATGCCATCGACCTTAGTGCGGATGCGATCATCCGCCAGACCGTGAATCACCGGCAGGCTGGAGACACCTCCGGCTCCGTATAGACTGACACCCGGCACATCGCGCAGCAGGCTGGCGCTGTCACTGGTGGAGGGGCGCAGCACACGCAAAGCGGCCGCGTCGACTTCGCTGGCAGACTGAACCTTGTCCTGGGTTGCGGTGACGGTCACTTCCGGCAACGAATCTTCCGCCGCTTGTACCGATGATCCCAATGCCAGTGCGACAGCCACCACGCTCAACTTTATTCTCATGTTCATCTCCTCTCCAGATTCTGTTTACGAAAAATTAATAGATTCACATCCGGGGCATGATTCTATGAAATTTCCACGGCACGGTTATGCGGCATTTTGTCGCACGCCCGTAACGGCGGGCTTCCGGTAGAATCTGCACCATGCATTCCTCTCTCCTTGCCACCCAGACTGGTCACTCACACCTGCGCCGGCTCTTCCTGTTGCGCAACTGGGCCATCGTTGCGCAGTTCACCACGCTGCTGCTGGCGTACCGCTTCCTGAACCAGGATTTTGAGTGGCTGCCGATGATTGGTGCGGTGGTCTTCTTGCTGCTGATGAATCTGGGAACGTGGTGGCGTTTGTCGCTCGACTACCCGGTAGGCAGTCTGGAGTTGTTTGCGCAGTTATCGCTGGATGTACTCGCCCTCACCGTATTGCTTTATTACAGCGGCGGCTCGACCAATCCTTTTGTCTCACTCTATCTGCTGCCACTGGTGCTGGCCGCTGCCACCCTGCCGCGCCGCCACACATGGGCCATGGCTGCACTGACAGTGTCGTGCTATAGCTTGCTGATGCTGTGGCACGTGCCGTTACCATCAGCGGACGGCCATCTGCAACATGATTCCGGCGCGACAGCCGTCCCGGCACAGATCGACCACAGCCAGCACCTTGCACAACAGCCCGGAAAGGACGATGAATACTGCCGCACACCCGTTGAGGAAGACTCGCCTGCCGTTGCTGTCACTGCGGTTTCGATACTTGATGACGCATTCAACGCCCATATATTGGGCATGTGGCTGGGCTTCGTTATCAGCGCGGCGGTGATCGCCTATTTTGCGGTAGAAATGGCGGCAGTGATCCGGCTGCGCGATGCCCAGCTCAACCGTTTGCGTGAAGAGACACTGCGCAACGAGCGTATCGTTTCGCTCGGCACACTGGCCGCGAGTGCGGCACACGAAATGGGGACTCCGCTGTCCACCATGGCAGTGGTCATCGGCGAGATGCACGACGACTGCCGCTCACCGGAGCAGACAGAAAATTTGGCGCTGCTCGACGATCAGGTGAAGAATTGCAAGCGCATCCTCGACACCCTCATCAGCCAGGCACAGGAAATTCCGCAGGAGGTGAGCGTCGACAGCTTCATTCTCGACGTGCTGGATGAATGGCAGTTGCTGCGCCCCGCCGTGCACTACCGCTATCAGGTTGCAGGCGCGCCACCGGCGCCACAACTGCGCGGCGACCCTGCGCTACGCGCCGCATTGCTGAATCTGTTCAATAATGCGGCAGATGCCTCGCCGGACGAAATGGACATTCTGTTGCACTGGAACGACAAGCGTACCGTGCTGGAAATTCGCGATCACGGTCCCGGCCTTACCCCGGAAGCTGCTGCACGCGCCGGTGCCGCGTTCTTCACCACCAAACAGGAAGGACGCGGACTGGGCTTATTCCTTGCCAATGCCACTTTGGAACATCTGGGTGGCAGTGTGCACCTGTTCAATCGCGAAGGCGGCGGTGCGACCACCGAAGTCATCCTGCCCTGCCATCGGACCAACGTGTGAAATGCCCATGAATGACTTGCCGACATTGTTGCTGGTTGACGACGACGATACCTTTCGCGCAGTGTTGAAGCGCGCACTGGAGAAACGCCGATACACAGTGATCACCGCCGACAGCGTGGAAAACGCGCTGCCGCTGGCGGAATCCAACCCGCCGGAATATGCAGTGATCGACCTCAAGATGCACGGTGCATCAGGTCTTGTACTGGTGCAGCGTCTGCACGAGATTGACCCCAACACGCGCATCGTGATGCTGACCGGTTATGCCAGTATCGCCACCGCGGTGGAGGCGATCAAACTGGGCGCCACCCAGTATCTGTCCAAACCGGCCAATGCCGACGAGATCGTCGCCGCCTTTGGCCATCAGGCCAATCCGGACAGTTCGTTCGACGTCCAACCCGCCACTGTTGACCGGCTGGAATGGGAACACATCAACCGCGTGTTGCAGGAACAGAACGGCAACATCTCCGCCACCGCGCGTCTGCTCAACATGCACCGCCGCACCCTGCAGCGCAAACTCAACAAAAACCCTGCGAAGAAATAGATCAAGCGGCTAAAATCGCGGCATCACTCCAAAAGAGGCAACTGCCCATGAACTCCCCCATCGATCTGCGTCAGGCTTTGCACAACCTGAAGGAATTGCCCGCTTTCCCGGTCATCGCGCAAAAACTGCTCGCACTCAATCTCAACACTGACCAGGGCGAGAAGCAGATGATGTTGCTGATCGCGCAGGATCCGCTGATCTCGGCACGCCTCATCGGTCTTGCCAATTCGCCGTTGCTCGGCGCCTCGCGCAAGATCATCTCGGTGAATGAGGCGGCAGTAATGCTCGGGCTGACCCGCGTCAAATCGGTTGCCACCGGTATCGCCGTCATGTCACTGGCCAGCCAACCCATCGGACGCTTCGACCCGCAGGAACTGTGGTTGCACAACATGTGCGTTGCGTTTGCAATGCTGCCTGTGGTGCGTGCCATGCCGGTTGCCAAGTGCCCGCCTGACGACCTGATCTTTCTGGCTGGTATGTTGCACGACATAGGTTACCTGGCTCTGGCTTATCTGGACCCGCAACGCAGCGACGATCTGCACACGCGACTGGCCATCGAAACGGAACGGCTGGCCATCGAAGTCGAACGTGATTTGCTGGAAATAACCCACGATGAATTGGGCGCAGAACTCGCAAAGCAATGGAATCTTCCGGAACAACTCGTCGCCGCGATACGCTGCCATCATGTGCTGGATGCACAAGATGCCGAAGAGATGCTTCCGTTGGCACACATCATCCACATCACCGAAAAATTGATCCCCCTGAACGGACTGTACGAACCTGTCGGAAGCGAAGTCGCCGCAGAAGAATGGATCGCGCTGGGCATCGACCCCGGCATGGCCGACACGATCACCGTTCAGGCTCAAGAGCAGGCCGAACAGGCATCCCAATTCGCCACAGCCTGCTAGTGTAGTGTTGCACGCTATCCGGAACTTATACCAACACGCAGAACGGCTTTGCAGGCCGGGTTGCAACCCGGCAATCGGGCTGTTTATCGTCTGCTCGTGTCTGCTCATCTCCGCTCATGCGCTGCCGGCTACACCGCAGTTGGCGGCCAAAGCATTTGTACTTTATGACTTCAGCAGCCAGCAGATGCTGGTCGAACACAACCCGCACGAACACATCGCGCCCGGCGCACTAACCAAGTTGATGACTGCCTACCTGGTTTTCGGCGCATTGCGTGATGACAAACTCTCGCTGCGCCGCCAGGTCACTCCCACCCAATATGCCTTGCGTCTGCAGCGCAAGGAACCACGCATGTTTCTGCAGGCCGGTCAGGATGTCTCGGTGGACGACTTGTTGCATGGCCTGATCGTGCAATCGGCCAACGATGCCGCACGCGTACTGGCAGAGGCGGTTGCCCATCACGAGCTTGCGTTTGCCGACTTGATGAATGCCGAAGCCCAAAAGCTGGAGATGCGTGACACGCATTTCGTCAATGCCAGCGGTGTCGATGAGGCGGGACACTACAGCAGCGCACACGACCTCATGTTGCTGGCAACCGCGCTGATACGCGATTTCCCCGACTTCATTCCCCGGTATGCCCAGCGCCAATACGCCTACAACGACATCGAGCAATACAATACCAACCGACTGCTGTGGCTGGATCCGCACGTGGATGGACTGCAGGCCGCCCAGATCGACGGGTTGGGATTTTCCCTCATCGCCAGCGCCCAGCGCGGGCAACGCCGCCTGCTCGCACTGGTCATCGGCGCGGCGACAACGCATCTGCGCGACAGCGCGAGTCAGCACCTGCTGAACCACGGTTTCCGCGAGTACGAATCCATCCTGCTCTACCGCAAGCAGCAGGCAGTGAAATCCATACGCGTGTGGAAAGGTACACAGGATTTACTCGATGTCGGCTTTGCAGCCGACCGCCACGTGACAATTCCCGTCGGGGCACGCGAGCGCTTGACCGCCACCGTGGAAACACTGGAACCACTGGTTGCCCCGGTCAGCAGCGGACAGCAGGTGGGTATCCTGCATCTGGTGCTGGATGGCAAGCCTTGGCTGGATGTACCGGTGGTAGCATTGCAACGTGTGCCGCTGGCGAACGTGTTTGCGCGCGGTGTGGATGCGATACGTTTGCTGTTCAGATAAGGGGGGGTGCAATGACGATTTACTTCAACGGAAACTTTATGCCCATCGAACAGGCGAAGGTGCCGGTGCTGGATCGCGGCTTCATTTTTGGCGACGGTGTATATGAAGTCATCCCGGTCTATTCGCGCCGGGCCTTTCGCCTGCACGAACACCTGGCGCGCTTACAACACAGTCTGGACGGTATCCAGTTGCCCAACCCGCACACAATTGACGAATGGGACGGCATTCTCAACGAGCTGATTGCACGCAACACACCGGAAGACCAGTATCTGTATCTGCACCTCACGCGCGGGGTCGCGCCGCGCGATCACGCCTTCCCCAACCCGCCGGTGACACCCACTGTGTTCGCAATGAGTAATCCGCTGCTGCACCCGTCCGCTGCGCTGCTGGACAGCGGCATCGCCTGCATCACCGTGGCGGACAACCGCTGGCTGCGCTGCGACATCAAAGCCATCGCGCTGTTGCCCAATGTACTGTTGCGCCAGGCTGCGGTCACCGCCGGCTGCGCCGAAGCCATTCTGATCCGCGACGACACCTTCCTCACCGAAGGCGCAGCCAGCAACATCTTTGTGGTCAAAGACGGTGTGCTGCTCGCGCCGCCCAAGGACAACCTGATGCTGCCCGGCATCACTTACGATGTCCTGCTCGAACTCGCCACCACCAACGCCATCCCGCACCGTGTGCGCAGAATCATGAAGGAAGAGTTGTTTGCCGCCGATGAATTGCTGCTGACTTCAAGCACAAAGGAGGTGCTCGCCGTCACCACCCTCGATGGCAAAGCGGTGGGCGACGGTAAACCTGGCGCGATGTTCACCCGAATGTATGAGTTGTATCAGACCTTCAAACGCGAGGTGATGCGCAAGCAGGTCGGCCGCTGATCCGACATGTCGAACTAAAGTCCGGCCCACGCTCCGGCCTGAAATCCTGTTTCAATTTGAGAGGTAAGAATTGGCTACGCAAGAATCCCTGATCGAATATCCCTGCGACTTCCCACTCAAGATATTTGGCGAGACACAACAGGGTTTTGTGCAATCCGTGGCGGCAGTGGTGCAGACATATGCACCGGATTTCGATGTCGCCTGCCTCACCATGCGCGCCAGCAGCAATGCCAAGTACGTCTGCCTTACCTGCACCATCCGCGCCACCTCGCGCGAACAACTGGACAATCTTTACCGCGACCTGACGACACACCCAATGGTCAAGATGGTTTTATGAATACCGCTCCGCACATCCACCTCCGCACCCTCGGTCTGGTCGAATACGAACCGACATGGCGCGCCATGCAGCGTTTCACCGCCGGCCGCACGCGCGATACACAGGATGAGATATGGCTGGTGCAACACCCGCCGACCTACACCTTGGGACAGGCCGGCAAACCGGAACATCTGCTACACCAGACACACATCCCGGTAGTGAAGATCGATCGTGGCGGGCAGATCACCTACCACGGCCCCGGCCAGATCATTGCCTACCTGCTGCTCGATCTGCGCCGCTGGCAGATCAATGTGCGCGAACTGGTGCGCCTGATGGAACAAGCGGTGATCGATCTGCTGGGGGAATACGGTGCAGCAGCGCAAGGACACACGGATGCGCCCGGCGTCTATGTGAATGATGCCAAGATCGCCGCACTGGGATTGAAGATAAAGGATGGATGCTGCTACCACGGCCTGTCATTCAATGTGGATATGGACCTGGCACCGTTCGCCAACATCAATCCCTGCGGCTACCAAGGCTTGCGCGTGACCCAGTGCGTCGAACTGGGCATCACGGTGCCGCTTGAGGAATTGCAGGCCGAGCTGACGCAGAATCTGGTACACGGCTTGCAGCGGCATCTGGCCGCCAAGGCTGACAACTCACTGACTGGTTGAGGTCGACGCTTCCGGTGGTGCGGCCAACACGGTGACGGTGACACGGCGGTTGCGTACGCGACCTTCAGCGGTGCCATTATCAGCAACCGGATCATTATCGGCACGACCGATGGCCTTCAGCCGGTCAGAACGAATACCCCGCTCGATGAACAGGCGCACCACACTGCTGGCACGCGCCGAAGAAAGCTCCCAGTTGGATGGGAATTTAACCGTACTGATCGGCAGGTCATCGGTATAGCCCTCGACCTCGACCGGCAACTCTTCTGTCAGCAGGATCTGCGCGACGTCACGCAGCGTGGCCACCGCAGCCGCCTGTACCACGGCATCACCTGGCAAGAACAGCATACTGGCATTGATATCCAGCGTGACGCCACGCTCGGTCTGATTGATGCTCATCGTGCCCTTGTTCACAAAACCCGCCAGTTTGTCATTCAGACGCAGGCTCAGGTTTTGCAGGCGCTCGTTCTGTTTGCGCTGTTTTTCAGCCAGCCGCGCATTGCGCTTGTCCACCAGCGCCTTGAAATACATCTCGTCTTCTGTCAGACGAATCACGCCACCTTCCGTGACCGTTCCTTTCTGGCCGAACACCTGACTCATCGACACGCTGAAATCCTTGTACTTGCCCTCATTCACCGAGGAGATGCCGTACATCACCACGAAAAAGGCAAAAAGCAAAGTGATAAAGTCGGCGTATGAAACCATCCAGCGCTCGTGATTGTCCGGCCCCTGTCTTTTTGCCCGGCGCGCCATTTCAGGAAATGTAACCCTTCAATTTATTTTCGATGAAGTGCGGATTTTCGGCATTGGCGATCATGCACAGGCCATCGATCACCATTTCGCGCATGGTCACCTCCTTGGCGATGAGTATCTTCAATTTTCCGGCGATCGGCAGAAATACCAGATTGGCAAAACCCACGCCGTAGATCGTGGCAATAAAAGCGACGGCGATACCGGCACCCAGCTTGGAAGGTTCGCCCAGACTCTGCATCACATGCACCAGCCCCAGCACCGCACCAAGAATGCCGATGGTAGGCGCATATCCCGCAGCCGCTTCCCACACCCGCGCCGCCTGCCAGCGCTGTGTTTCGTAAGTGTTCAGGTCAATATCGAGCACGGCGCGTATCTTTTCCGCGCTGTTGCCGTCCACCAGCAATTGCAGCCCCTTTTGCAAGAATGGATCACCTGCCGACCTGATCTGGCCTTCCAGTGACAGGATGCCATCCTTGCGCGCCGCATTGCCCCATGCGGTCATGCGGTAGATCAATCGTTGCTTGTCGATCTTTGGAGTGACGAACACCCAGCGCGCCATCTTGACCCCGGTGACGAATGTATTCATCGGGTGTTGCACCATGACCGCACCCAGCGTGCCGCCCATCACGATGAGAAATGCCGCCAGTTGCAGCAGGACGTTGATCGAGCCGCCTTCCAGAAATTGGCCGCCGAGAATGCCGCCCACGGCAATGACCAACCCCATCAAACTGAGGATATCCATCAATATCCCCGCAGCGAGGTGCGCAGCCGCGCCACAGCCTGGCTGTGTATCTGGCATACACGCGATTCCGATACCCCCATCACTTCGCCGATCTCGCGCAGGTTCATGTCCTGCTCGTAGTGCATGCCCATCAACTGCCGCTCGCGCTCCGGCAGACGTCCGATGGCCTGCACCAAGGCCGCTCGGAATCGCTCGTCCTGCAATAATTCCAGCGGGTTCGCTTCGGTGCTGAAATCGTGCCGATCGAAGAAACTTTCCTGTTCCTCGTTGTGAAAATCCTCGTAATACATCAACTGCGAACCGCGTGCTTCCTGTAATAAATGCTGATAATCCGCCAGACTGACATCCATCTCTCTGGCGATTTCGGACTCACTCGGCGCGCGCCCCAGCTTCTGTTGCATACGGCTGATCGCATTTTCAATGCGGCGCGAATCACGGCGCATGCTGCGCGGCAACCAGTCCGCCCCGCGCAACTCGTCCAGCATCGCACCACGGATACGTTGCGCGGCATAAGTCTCGAATTGCGCCCCGCGCAGTTCGTCATAGCGGCTGGCTGCATCCAGCAAACCAATCATGCCGGCCTGAATCAGGTCATCCACCTCCACGCTGCTCGGTAATTTCAGCATCATGTGATGCGCGATGCGCTTCACCAGCACCGCATGTTCCTGCAGGCACTGGCTCTTGTCGTTCAATCCGTTGGCGGTGTACATACTTATCTTTTTCCCGTTCCTGTCCGCTGGCAGCGCACGCTGCGGCTCACTGCGAACGGCGACGGCGGCACTCATATCAGGGCTACCATCCCGCTCTGTGTGTCGGGTTTGTGCGTGTGTTGTTGGGGCGTTAGCCCCGTACAACCACGGCCTGCCCCTTGCGGGTGCAACCCGACATGTCGGGTTGCCGCGCAGTGGTTCTCGCACCCATTGGGTAAAAACCGGCCCACCAACCGCTGCATCACGCCATCCAGCCCGTACTGCCCGTGTGCTGCCGGTGCGTGCAACATACCTTGCGCAACCTCGCGCAGCGCCATCGACGATGCCGCTGCGGGAAAGGATTCCACCACAGGGCGATGCAATTGTGTCGCACGTTTCAGCTTTTCATCAACCGGAATATAGCCCAGATACTCAAGACGCACCTGCAAATGATAGCGTGCGACCTGTGCCATGTTGTCGAACACGGTCAGCGCTTCACGCTCGCTGCCGACCCGGTTCACCACGATGGCAAACGCCTGGCGCCCGTTGCGCAGCGCCATCTGTTTCAACAGCGCATAACTTTCAGTGATGCCGCTGGCAGTCGGATTCAGCACCAGCAACAGCGGTTCATCACCGGACAGACTGGCGCACAGGGAGTGACCGCCGCGTGCCGCATCGACCAGCACTAAATCACGGCCTGCCGCCGCCGCCAGCAGGGACTCGAGCAGGCGCGCACGTTCTGCCGCCCCCAGCTGCGGCAGTGCCTCCATCGCCCGCGCCAGAGGCAACACTGCCATGCCATCATCGCGCTGCAACAGCGCATCGTGCCAGGTCTTGTCCCCGCGTACCGCATGCAGCAAGTCGTAGCGCGCGCGCAATCCGAGTGTCTGCGCCACATTGGCGTGTGACTGGTTTTCATCCAGCACCAGCACATCCTTGCCGGTATGGGTGAACACCGCAGCCAGATTGGCAACCAGACTGGTCACACCCAGGCCATTGCACGCGCCCAGCACGGTGATCACCCGCGCGCTGCTGCACGCCAGCAACTTGCGCAGTCCCGCTGCCTGATCGGAATAGAACATGGGATTTTCCCGTTCACCGCCTCTCCCGCTCGCGGGCTTGGTCGAATGGCTGGTAGTTTCACCAGAGGATTGAGGAGAGTGGTTATCCATCAGGGTTTCAAAGCGCATATTCCCTCCCTGTTGCTGCGGTGTTGGCCAGCCCTGCCATGAAGGCTGGGAATTCCATATCCTGCAAGGCGAAGGCCGATGATTTCCCGATCTCCTTGAACGCGCGGTGCAGCAGATAATCCACGTTCACCTCGTGCAAATCTTCCGGCACACGCTGGCCGCTGGCAATGTAGTGCAGCAACAGCTTGTGCCGCGCCACCACATCCAGCACCGTACCGAGTTGTACCGCCTCGTCCAGTTTGGTCGGAATACAGCCGATCACCCCGACCCCGCCGTACATCTTCACCACGTCGTCCAGCGTGCCGCCAGCAGCGGTCGCATTCAACAACAACAGGCGTTTGACGCCCGCCGCATCGAACATGTGCGTCTGTTCCGCCACACGGCTGTCGCGCTGGCCGACGCCCATGGTGTCGATCAGCACCAGATGTTTGTGTTTCAGGCCGGACAAGGTGAGTTGCAGATCGTGCGCATCGCGTACCGCGTGCACGCTGACCCCGAGAATCTTGGCGTAGATGCGCAGCTGTTCGAAAGCACCGACACGGTAGCTGTCGGTGGTCACCAGCGCCACCTTGTCCGCGCCGTAGCGCACCACAGCGCGCGCCGCCAGTTTGGCAGTGGTGGTGGTCTTGCCGACCCCGGTGGGCCCGACCAGTGCATACACCCCGCCGCGCGCCACCACATCTTCGCGTGCCGTTGCCACGCACAGGTTGTGCGCCAGAATCCGTTTCACCCATGCAATGTCGGCAGCGGGTGGCATCTTGTCCAGCAACAGGCGCGACAGTGCCGGACTGAAACCGACATTGACCAGATCGCGCAGCAGGCCGCTGCGCCGCGGATCCTGTTGCTGCAAAGTACTCCACGCCATACCGGCCATCTGCGTCTGCATCTTGTCGTGCATGGACTTCAATTCCTGCATCAATTGCTGTGTTTCGCTGTTCGCCTGCGTTACTGCGGCACGCGGCGGCACTGCCCGCTCCGCCTGTGCCGTGATCACTTTTGCACCCAATGCAGCCGCCTGATTTATGGCACGCGCCGACACGCGTTCACGCGGCGCAGGATGCGTCTGTTCGGTATGGTGCGCCACCATGCGCGTTTCGTTCAGATGCGCCAGCTCGCTGCTCGCCATCGCCACGATCTCGACCCCGCCCGCCACCTTGCGATTGGACAGGATCACCGCTTCGGCACCCAGTTCTGCGCGCACCAGTTGCAACGCCGCGCGCGAACTGGCCGCAATGAATTTTCTTGCGTTCATGCTCTACCCCCCACCATGGATGTCACCCGGATAGTCTTGAAGCCGGGCACTTCTTCCTGCGAAATCACCTTGAGCTGCGGCAGCGCACGTTTGAGGAAACGCGCCAGCAGATCACGGATGCCACCGGGCACCAGCATCACTGTGGGCAAGCCCAGTCGCTCCTGCTTTTCAGTGGCAACCCGTGTCTCGTTCAGCAGCGTATTGGCCAGCCCCGGCTCGATCGCGGAACCGCCTGCCTGCAGGGCTTGTCCCAGCACATATTCCAGCTCCTTATCCATGCCGATGACTTGCAGTTCCTGCGCCGACGGATAGAACTGCTGGACGATGGCGGCACCAAGCGCGACACGCACCAGCGCGGTCAGCACACTGGCATCCTGCGTCTTCGGCGCGTGCTCTGCCAGAGTCTCCAGGATGCTGCGCATATCGCGGATGTGCATGCCCTCATCGAGCAGGTTCTGCAACACTTTCTGCACCGTGGTCAGCGGCAGCAAATCGGGAATCAGGCCCTCGACCAGTTTGGGTGCGAGCTTGCCGAGATGATCGAGCAGTTGCTGCAATTCCTGACGCCCCAGCAATTCCGCTGCATTCTGGTGGATCAGATGACTCATATGCGTCGCCACCACCGTGCCCGCATCAACCACGGTATAACCCATAGCCTGCGCCTGTTCGCGCAGCGACTGATCAATCCAGGTCGCGGGCAGACCGAACGCCGGGTCTTTGGTCGGCATGCCGGGCAAATTCCCACTCACATTGCCGGGATTGATTGCCAGCAACTGTTGCGCATGCGCCTCTGCTGCACCGATCTCGGCACCCTTTAGCGTGATGCGGTAAGCGCCGGGCTGCAGGTCCAGGTTGTCGCGGATATGCACTGCCGGTGGCAGAAAGCCCATGTCCTGGGTGAATTTTTTGCGGATACCCTTAATCCGCCGCAGCAGATCGCCATCCTGCGCCTTGTCCACCAGCGGGATCAGGCGGTAGCCCACTTCCAGCCCCAGCACATCGACTTGTGCCACATCTTCCCAGCTTGCTTCCGCCGCTTCGGTGACCGGGGCAGGAGCCGCTTCGGCCGGCTGCTCCTGTGCAGCCGCCGTATTGGCACGCCGCAGCAAAGAGTAGGCGAACCAGCCCATCGCCGCAGCCAGCAGCAAGAATGCGAAATGCGGCATACCGGGAATCAAGCCCAGCATACCGATGATGACGGCAGTGAGAATGATCACCTGCGGATTGGCGATCAGCTGTTTGCCCAATTGCTGGCCGATGTTGTCTTCACTGGCGACGCGGCTGACCACCATGCCGGCGGCGGTGGAAATCACCAGCGCCGGGATCTGTGCCACCAGCCCGTCGCCGATGGTGAGCAGCGTGTAATTTCTGGCGGCAGTCGCCAGATCCAGATCGTGTTGCAGCACACCGACCACCAGCCCGCCCACCACATTGATCAGCATGATCATGATGCCGGCCACGGCATCGCCGCGCACGAACTTGGAAGCACCGTCCATCGCCCCGTAGAACTCCGCTTCCTGCGAAACCTCGGTGCGCCGTTTGCGCGCCACGTCTTCGCCAATCAATCCGGCGTTAAGGTCGGCATCGATCGCCATCTGCTTGCCCGGCATCGCATCCAGCGTGAAGCGTGCACCGACTTCGGCGATGCGCCCGGCACCCTTGGTGATGACCACGAAGTTGATGATGACCAGGATGATGAACACCACCAGGCCGACTGCATAGTTACCGCCGACCAGGAAATGACCGAACGACTCGATCACTTTGCCTGCGGCAGCCGGGCCGGTATGACCCTCCAGCAACACCACGCGGGTGGAAGCGACATTGAGTGACAAACGCAACAGGGTAGAGATCAGCAGCACCGCGGGGAACACCGCAAAATCCAGTGGCCGCGTGGTATTCATCGCCACCAGCAGCACCATGATCGCCAGCGCGATGTTGAAAGTGAACAGGATATCCAGCAGTACCGGCGGCAAGGGCAACACCATCATCGACAGGATCATCACGATCAACAACGGCCCCGCCATGCTGCGCACACCGCCGCGCAGCAAAGAAGTCTTCAATGTTTGTAGCATGTCATTCATGTCGCATTCCGATCTTTACACTTTGCCCCGGTAACGGGATGGAGGCTCATGCGTATTATCGTGAGCGCGGGTCAAGACTAAAGAAGGGAATAGAGGGGGATTTGCGCGGCTATTTAATCCGGCAGTGACTTTGCGGGTCTGACGCTAGTCCGACCCAAACAGATCCTAGCGCCGGAGGAACTCGGTGAATGCGTCCGCCGTTAGCGGTTTGCTGAAGTAGTAACCCTGCACTTCGTCACAGCCGTGCAGGCGCAGGAAAGCCAGTTGCTCCGCCGTCTCCACGCCCTCGGCAATGGTGTGCAGGCCGAGACTGCTTGCCATATTGATAATGGCGCCAACGATAGCCTTGTCTTCCGGGTCGCTGCCGATGTCGCGCACGAAGGACTGGTCGATCTTGAGCTTGTGGACCTTGAAGCGTTTCAGGTAACTCAACGACGAATAACCGGTGCCGAAGTCGTCGATGGACATGCGAATACCGTGAGCATACAGCGCATCCATCACCGCCGCCGCCGCCTGCGGATCATCCATCGCCACCGCCTCGGTCAGCTCCAGCTCCAGCGCCTGCGGCGGCAGGCCGCTCTCTTCCAGAATGGCGGCGATCCGCTCCACGATACTGCTGTGGCGGAACTGCACCGCCGACAAATTGACCGCGATCACCATGCCCGGCCACCCTTGTTCCAGCCAGGCTTTCATCTGCAGCACCGCCGTGCGCAACACCCATTCACCGATTGGAATGATGAGGCCGCTGCTTTCCGCGATCGGGATGAATTCCGCCGGTGAAATCAATCCCAGCTCGGAATGCTGCCAGCGCAGCAGGGCTTCCGCACCGATGACACGGCCATCCTGCATGGCAATCTGCGGCTGGTAATGCACATGCAGTTGATCGCGCGCCAGCGCTTGGCGCAAATCATTCATCAGCCGCAGATTGCGCGCCGAGTTGATCTGCATCGCCTGTGTGTAAAAGCAAAACTTGTCGCGTCCAGCCTGTTTGGCCTGATACATCGCCGCGTCGGCATGCTGCGACAACGTCTCCATGTCGGTACCGTCATCGGGGTACAGCGCAATGCCGATGGAGGGTGTGGAGGTCAGCTCATGTGTCTCGTACTGGAAAGGTGCGGCAACCAC
>JBAZFV010000045.1:0-14192 GCA_041653255.1 Sideroxydans sp.
CAAACTGGCGGGAACCGAAACAGCAATCTCGGTGGCTTTTCAAACTGGTTCCATCATCACGGTGGAAGACGGGCAACAGGTTGGAATCGGCGATGTGTTGGCGCGCATTCCGCAGGAAAGCTCCAAAACGCGCGATATCACCGGTGGTCTGCCGCGTGTGGCTGAGCTATTCGAAGCGCGGATACCGAAAGATGCTGGCACCCTGGCAGAGGTCACAGGTACCGCCTCATTCGGCAAGGAGACCAAGGGTAAGCAGCGTCTGGTAATCACTGACACCGACGGTGTGGCACACGAATTCCTGATCCCGAAGGACAAGCATGTGCTGGTGCACGATGGTCAGGTGGTCAACCAGGGTGAGATGATTGTAGACGGCCCGGCTGATCCGCACGATATCCTGCGCCTGCTCGGTATCGAGGCACTGGCACGTTATATCACCGACGAGGTGCAGGACGTGTACCGTCTGCAAGGTGTAAAGATCAACGACAAGCATATCGAAGTGATCGTGCGTCAGATGCTGCGTCGCGTATTGATCGTGGATGCGGGAGAAACAACCTTCATTCCGAACGAGCAGGTCGAACGTGCCGAGTTGTTGAAGGAGAATGAGCGCGTCGAAGCGGAAGGCAAACGACCGGCAATGTTCAATTACGTGTTGCTGGGGATCACCAAGGCATCGCTTTCTACCGATTCGTTCATCTCGGCTGCATCGTTCCAGGAAACCACGCGGGTGCTGACCGAAGCGGCGATCATGGGTAAACGCGACGAGTTGCGTGGCCTGAAAGAGAACGTCATTGTCGGGCGTCTGATCCCTGCAGGAACCGGCCTGGCTTATCACGTGTCGCGGCGCAAGCAGCGTCTTGGGATCGATATTGCAGGCGGTGCCGGACTGCAGGAGCTGGAAAGCAGTGCCGAGGTTCAGGAAGGTGTGTAGATTCCTTGACAGCCAGCTGATGCATCAATAGAATGCGCGGTCTTTTTATTGCCCGCGCAGTTCTGTTGGTCAATTTGCTGCAGTGCAAGATTTGAAAAAGTAGCGTTTTTATAACCAAAAGTGTTCAGGAAGCGAAGATAAACGATGCCAACAATTAACCAGTTAGTGCGCAAGCCGCGGACGACGGAAGTCATCAAGAGCAAGGTACCTGCGCTTGCCGGTAGTCCGCAAAAGCGCGGGGTCTGTACGCGCGTCTATACAACGACACCGAAAAAGCCGAATTCGGCGCTGCGCAAGGTGGCAAAAGTGCGTTTGGTCAACGGCTTTGAGGTGATCTCCTACATCGGCGGCGAAGGGCACAATCTGCAGGAGCACAGCGTGGTGTTGTTGCGCGGCGGCCGTGTCAAGGATTTGCCGGGTGTGCGTTACCACATGGTGCGCGGCAGTCTGGATACCGCAGGCGTGAAGGATCGCAAACAGTCCCGTTCCAAGTACGGCGCGAAGCGTCCGAAAAAAGCGTAATTCAAACTAGACAGAAATAACCGAGGTAGCGAGATGCCAAGACGTAGAGAAGTCCCCAAGCGCGAAGTTCTGCCCGATCCAAAATTCGGCAATCAGGATCTTTCCAAATTCGTCAATGTACTGATGACTGACGGCAAGAAGTCGGTTGCCGAACGTATTCTGTATGGTGCGCTGGCGCAGGTCGGCAAGAAGAGTGGCAAGGACCCGATCGAGGTATTCAATCTGGCATTGAATAACGCCAAGCCGCAGGTGGAAGTCAAGAGCCGCCGCGTGGGTGGTGCCAACTACCAGGTTCCGGTCGAAGTGCGTCCTTCGCGTCGTATGGCTTTGGCCATGCGCTGGCTGAAAGATTTCGCGCGCAAGCGCGGTGAAAAATCGATGGATATGCGTTTGGCTGGCGAACTGATCGATGCATCAGAAGGTCGTGGCGGTGCCGTCAAGAAGCGCGAGGAAGTTCATCGCATGGCCGACGCTAACAAAGCGTTTTCGCATTTCCGTTTCTAATCAAGAATTCAGAGTCAGGTATCTATCGTGGCACGTAAAACACCAATCGAACGCTATCGCAATATCGGCATCAGTGCACACATTGATGCGGGCAAGACAACCACCACTGAGCGTATCCTTTTTTATACCGGAATCAGCCACAAGATCGGTGAGGTGCACGATGGTGCGGCCACGATGGACTGGATGGAGCAGGAGCAGGAGCGTGGCATCACCATCACTTCTGCAGCGACAACCTGTTTCTGGAAGGGGATGGAAGGTAACTTCGCCGAGCATCGCTTCAATATTATCGACACTCCGGGACACGTGGATTTCACCATCGAAGTGGAGCGTTCCATGCGTGTGCTGGATGGTGCCTGCATGGTCTATTGTGCGGTGGGTGGTGTGCAGCCACAGTCCGAAACTGTTTGGCGCCAAGCCAACAAGTACAAGGTGCCGCGTCTGGCATTTGTGAACAAGATGGACCGTTCCGGCGCAAATTTTTTCAAGGTTGTCGAGCAGATGCAGACGCGCCTGAAAGCCACTCCGGTACCGATTGTGATCCCTATCGGTGCCGAGGATAATTTTGCCGGTGTGGTCGATCTGGTCAAGATGAGAGCCATCTACTGGGATGAGGCATCGCAGGGGATGAAGTTTGACTACCGTGAAATCCCGGCTGAACTGGTTGCCACTGCCAATGAATGGCGGGAAAAGATGGTGGAGTCCGCAGCCGAAGCTTCGGAAGAATTGATGAACGCCTATCTGGAAAATGGCGAGTTGAGCCAGGAGCAGATCAACTTCGGCTTGCGCACTCGCACGATTGCCTGCGAGATTCAGCCGGTGCTGTGCGGCTCTGCTTTCAAAAACAAAGGTGTGCAGCGTATGCTGGATGCGGTGATCGAGTTCTTGCCGGCGCCGGTCGATATCCCGGATGTGGAAGGCGAAACTGAGGAAGGTGAGCACCTTACCCGTAAGGCCGACGACAAAGAGAGTTTCTCTGCTCTTGCGTTCAAGCTGATGACCGACCCGTTTGTTGGGCAATTGACGTTCGTGCGGGTGTATTCCGGTGTGCTGAAAAAAGGTGATACCGTCTACAACCCGATCCGGGGTAAAAAAGAGCGTATCGGTCGTATCGTGCAGATGCATGCAAACGAACGCCAAGAGATTGACGAAATTCTGGCTGGCGACATCGCCGCATGTATCGGCCTGAAAGAAGTTACCACCGGTGAAACTTTGTGTGATCCGAGCAAGCCGATCATCCTTGTGCGCATGGTATTCCCGGAGCCTGTGATTCACGTTGCGGTAGAGCCGAAGACCAAAGCTGACCAGGAGAAAATGGGTATTGCGCTGGGTCGTTTGGCACAGGAAGACCCATCGTTCCGTGTGCGTACCGATGAGGAATCCGGACAAACCATCATTTCCGGCATGGGCGAATTGCATCTGGAAATTCTGGTGGATCGCATGAAGCGGGAGTTCGGTGTGGAGGCCAATGTTGGCGCGCCACAAGTGGCCTACCGCGAAGCGATCAAGAAATCTGTCGAGATTGAAGGCAAGTATGCTAAGCAGACAGGTGGTCGCGGCCAATACGGTCACGTCTGGCTCAAAATGGAGCCGAATGAGGCAGGCAAGGGCTTCGAGTTCGTCGATGCTATCAAGGGCGGTACTGTTCCTCGTGAATTTATTCCTGCGGTTGAGAAGGGTCTGCGCGAAACACTCCCGAGCGGTGTGTTGGCCGGATTCCCGGTGGTTGACGTGAAGGTTACGCTGTTCGACGGTTCCTACCATGACGTGGACTCCAACGAAAATGCGTTCAAGATGGCGGCATCAATGGCGTTCAAGGATGGCATGCGCAAGGCCAGTCCCGTGCTGCTGGAGCCGATGATGTCGGTGGAAGTGGAAACGCCGGAAGATTACACCGGCACCGTAATGGGTGACTTGTCTTCCCGTCGCGGCATGGTGCAAGGGATGGATGACATGGCTGGCGGTGGAAAATCAGTCAAGGCAGAAGTGCCGTTGTCCGAAATGTTCGGTTACTCCACTTCATTGCGTTCTGCCACCCAGGGCCGCGCAACCTACACCATGGAATTCAAGCATTATGCCGAAGCGCCAAAAAATGTCGCCGAAGCAATCATGAACAAGAAATAATTTTGATTTAAGGAAAAATTATCATGGCAAAGAGCAAATTTGAACGCACCAAACCGCACGTAAACGTTGGCACGATTGGCCACGTGGACCACGGCAAGACCACTCTGACAGCGGCGATCACCACTGTCTTGGCGAAGAAATATGGCGGCGAAGCCAAGGCGTACGCCCAGATCGACGCAGCGCCGGAAGAAAAGGCGCGCGGCATCACCATCAACACCGCCCACGTCGAATACGAGACAGCCAACCGCCACTATGCGCACGTTGACTGCCCAGGTCACGCTGACTACATCAAAAACATGATCACCGGTGCCGCACAGATGGACGGTGCGATCCTGGTCGTATCCGCCGCTGACGGCCCCATGCCGCAGACACGTGAACACATCCTGCTGGCACGCCAGGTTGGCGTCCCTTACATCATCGTATTCATGAACAAATGCGACATGGTGGACGACGAAGAGCTGCTGGAACTGGTCGAAATGGAAATCCGCGAACTGCTCTCCAAATACGACTTCCCCGGCGACGACATACCAATCATCAAAGGCTCCGCACTGAAGGCCGTTGAAGGCGACACCGGCGACCTGGGCGAAGGCGCCATCATGAAGCTGGCCGAGGCCCTTGATGCCTACATCCCGAATCCGGAACGCGCCATTGACGGTGCCTTCCTGATGCCGGTAGAAGACGTATTCTCCATCTCCGGACGCGGCACTGTCGTCACCGGTCGTATCGAGCGCGGCATTGTCAAGGTGGGCGACGAACTTGAAATCGTCGGCATCAAGCCCACCCTCAAGACCACCTGTACCGGTGTTGAAATGTTCCGCAAACTGCTCGACCAGGGTCAGGCAGGCGACAACGTCGGCGTGTTGCTGCGCGGCACCAAGCGCGAAGAAGTCGAGCGCGGCCAAGTACTGTGCAAGCCAGGTTCCATCAAGCCGCACACAAAATTCACTGCCGAGATTTACGTGCTGGGCAAAGACGAAGGCGGTCGTCACACCCCGTTCTTTCAGGGCTACCGTCCGCAGTTCTACTTCCGCACCACCGACGTGACCGGTGCGGTCGAACTGCCGGCTGGTACCGAAATGGTGATGCCGGGTGATAACGTCAGCATCACAGTGAACCTGATCAATCCGATCGCGATGGAAGATGGTCTGCGTTTCGCGATTCGCGAAGGCGGTCGTACCGTCGGCGCGGGAGTGGTTGCCAAGGTGATCGAGTAAGCATACAATGCGCGCCCTCGCGTGGCTGAAGCCGCGCGTTTTCGTTCTTTAAACCTGCGGCACTGCCGCAAACAAGCAAGAGATGATTATGCAAAGTCAAAAAATCCGCATTCGCCTGAAGGCGTTCGACTATCGTTTGATCGACCAGTCTGCACTGCAGATCGTGGATACTGCCAAACGCACCGGTGCAGTGGTCAAAGGGCCGGTTCCATTGCCGACAAAGATTGAACGTTTCGACGTATTGCGTTCGCCGCACGTAAACAAGACTTCGCGTGATCAATTCGAAATTCGCACCCACCTGCGCCTGATGGACATCATTGATCCGACGGACAAGACGGTGGATGCACTGATGAAGCTTGACCTGCCTGCCGGGGTCGATGTGGAAATCAAGTTGCAATAACAGCAGTTCAGTACTTGCAGCACATAAATCGGTCGACCAATTGAAGTCGACCCCTTAATAAAGGAATTAAAATGAGCTTAGGACTTGTCGGTCGCAAGATTGGCATGACCCGTATTTTTACCGACGACGGAACATCGTTGCCGGTAACGGTGCTGGACGTGTCCAATAATCGTGTCACACAAATCAAAAATGTCTCCACAGATGGCTACAGCGCTGTGCAGGTTGCGTACGGTACGCGCCGCGCCAGTCGTGTAACCAAGGCTGCCGCTGGGCATTTTGCCAAGGCAGGAGTAGAGGCAGGTAGCGTACTCAAGGAATTTACTGCAACACCTGAACAACTCGCCAATCTCACTTCCGGCGGCAAGCTGGGTGTAGAGCTGTTTCAGGTTGGACAGATTGTCGATGTGACGGGCGTGACGATTGGTAAAGGCTATGCCGGTACTATCAAGCGTCACCATTTCAAATCAGGCCGTGCATCGCACGGCAACTCCAAGTCGCATAACGTGCCGGGTTCTATCGGTATGGCGCAGGATCCGGGCCGCGTGTTCCCGGGTAAGCGCATGACCGGTCACCTTGGTGACGTGCAGCGCACGGTACAAAATCTACAGATCGTTCGCATCGATGCGGAGCGCCAGTTGTTATTGGTGCGCGGTGCGGTTCCGGGCGCACCCGGTGGTGATGTGATCGTTCGTCCGGCAGTGAAAGCGGGGGCATGATGGAACTTAAAGTGATCAACGAAAATGGTAAGGACGGGGTGAGTATTAACGCGTCCGATGATTTGTTTGGGCGCGAATACAATGAAGCGCTGATACATCAGCTGGTGACGGCTTATCAGGCCAATGCGCGTTCAGCCAACAGTAAGCAAAAGGGGCGCAGTGAGATTGCCAAATCTACGCGTAAGCCTTTCGCACAAAAAGGGACTGGTCGTGCACGTGCCGGTATGGCCTCCAGCCCGTTGTGGCGCGGGGGCGGCAAGATATTTCCGAACAGCCCGGAGCAGAACTACACTCAAAAGATAAATCGAAAGATGTATCGGGCTGGTTTGGCCTCTATTTTCTCGAAATTGGTGAGTGATGGACGCCTGAGCGTGATTGAAGGCCTGTCGGTTAGTGCACCAAAAACCAAGCTGCTGGCTGACAAAATCAAGGGTATGGGGCTGCAGGACGTGCGGTTGCTGATTATCACTGACAGCATCGACGAGAATCTGTACCTGTCTGCGCGTAACCTGCCAAACGTATTGGTGGTCGAGGCGCATCAAGCCGATCCAGTTAGTCTGGTGCGTTTCTCCAAGGTGTTGGTCACACGCAATGCGATTGCGAAAATCGAGGAGTTGCTGGCATGAATACGATCAAATTCGATGAGGAACGTTTGCTGAATGTGTTGCGCGCACCGCAAGTTTCTGAAAAGGCAACGTTCGTAGCTGAGAAAAATGGGCAGATCATCTTCCGTGTGGCGAGCGATGCAACCAAGCCTGAGATCAAGGCGGCGGTTGAAAAGCTGTTCAATGTCACGGTTGACAGTGTTCAGGTTAGTAACGTCAAAGGCAAGCAGAAGCGTTTTGGCCGCTTCATGGGCAGCCGCAAGGACTGGAAAAAAGCCTACGTCAGCTTGGCTGCTGGCCAGGAAATCAACTTTGCCGCAAGTGAGCAGGGGTAAAACATGGCACTGATTAAACTTAAACCAACCTCGCCGGGCACTCGTGCTGTCGTGCGCGTGGTGAACAAAGAACTGCACAAGGGCAAGCCGGTTGCTGCGTTGTTGGAGAAGAAAACGCGTACTGCTGGTCGTAATCATAATGGTCACATCACAGTGCGCCATATGGGCGGCGGCCACAAGAAGCACTATCGTGTTGTCGATTTCAAGCGCAACAAAGACGGGATACCTGCGACGGTCGAGCGCCTGGAATACGACCCGAACCGTAGCGCACACTTGGCATTGCTGCTGTATGCCGATGGTGAGCGCCGTTATATTTTGGCCCCCAAGGGTATTTCTGCCGGTGCGGAGCTGGTGAGTGGCTCGGAAGCCCCGATCAAGACTGGCAATACCTTGCCGTTGCGTAACATGCCGGTGGGTTCGACCATTCATGCGATTGAGATGTTGCCGGGCAAGGGTGCCCAGCTGGCACGTTCGGCAGGCGCATCAGTACAACTGCTGGCCCGCGAGGGTAGCTATGCTCAACTTCGGCTGCGTTCCGGCGAGATCCGCAAAGTACACATCGATTGTCGTGCAACGCTGGGAGAAGTCGGCAATGGCGAACACTCGTTGCGATCTATCGGCAAGGCTGGTGCAAACCGCTGGCGCGGGATTCGACCGACGGTGCGCGGCGTGGTGATGAATCCAGTCGATCACCCGCACGGAGGTGGTGAGGGCAAGACTGCTGCGGGTCGTCATCCGGTCAGTCCGTGGGGTGTTCCAGCCAAGGGTTACCGCACGCGGAGTAACAAGCGGACTACCGGCATGATTGTACGTCGTCGCTTCAAGGCTTAAGGGGTAAGTAAAAATGGCACGTTCTATTAAAAAAGGCCCGTTTGTTGATCTGCATCTGCTCAAAAAAATTGAGACAGTGCGCGCCACCAGTGACAAGCGCCCGGTTAAGACCTGGTCGCGTCGTTCCGTGGTGTTGCCAGAGTTCGTTGGGTTGACCATCGCGGTTCACAATGGCAAGCAACACGTTCCGGTGTATGTCTCCGAAAATATGGTGGGACACAAGCTGGGTGAATTTTCTCTGACGCGTACCTTCAAAGGTCATGCGGCGGATAAAAAAGCCAAAAAATAAGGAGAGATGATGAGTACAACAGCAGTCATCCGTGGTGTTCGCCTGTCAGCCCAAAAGGCCAGACTGGTCGCTGACCAGATTCGCGGCCTACCCGTGGCGCAAGCATTGAATATTCTGACTTTCAGCCCGAAAAAAGGGGGTGCCATCATCAAGAAGGCGCTTGATTCCGCGATTGCCAATGCCGAACATAACGACGGCGCTGATATCGATGAGCTGAAAGTTTCCACCATCTACGTGGACAAAGGGGCATCCCTGAAGCGCATGATTCCGCGCGCCAAAGGCCGCGGGACAGGTATCGAGAAGCAAACCTGCCACATTACGATCACCGTCGGGAGCTAAAGCATGGGTCAGAAAATTAATCCGATTGGATTTCGTTTGAGCGTCCAGAAGAACTGGACATCAAAATGGTATTCGAATAGCAAGAATTTCTCGGAGCTGTTGCTCAAAGATATCGAGGTTCGCGATTATCTGAAGAAAAAACTGGCAGGTGCAGGGGTTTCCAAGATCATCATCGAGCGCCCCGCCAAAAATGCCAAGATCACCATCTACACTGCGCGACCGGGTGTGGTAATTGGCAAGAAGGGCGAGGACATCGAGAAACTCCGTGCTGAATTGCGTGTTCGTATGGGCTTGCCTGATGTGGGATTGAATATTGAGGAAGTGCGCAAGCCGGAGATTGATGCGCAGCTAATCGCCGAATCGATCACGCAGCAATTGGAAAAACGCATTATGTTTCGCCGTGCCATGAAGCGAGCTATGCAGAACGCGATGCGGCTTGGTGCGCAAGGAATCAAGATCATGAGTGCCGGGCGTCTGAATGGCATTGAGATCGCACGCACCGAATGGTACCGCGAGGGACGTGTGCCTTTGCACACCCTGCGTGCAGATATCGATTACGGGTTTGCAGAAGCGAAGACCACCTACGGTATTATCGGGGTGAAAGTCTGGGTCTATAAAGGCGACCATGTAGGTCAACAGGAAGAAATTGCTCCTGCTGCTGTGGCGGAGCCGGAAAAAAAAGTAAGAAAGTCGGGAGCTAAACATGCTACAGCCAGCTAGAAGAAAATATCGCAAAGAGCAGAAGGGCCGTAACACCGGCATTGCCACACGTGGCAATCAGGTTAGTTTCGGTGAGTTCGGCCTCAAGGCCGTTGGGCGCGGCCGACTGACGGCGCGCCAAATCGAAGCGGCGCGCCGTGCCATGACACGCCACATCAAACGCGGTGGTCGAATCTGGATCCGTATCTTCCCGGACAAACCAATTTCCAAAAAACCGGCAGAAGTCCGCATGGGTAACGGTAAGGGTAATCCAGAGTTCTACGTAGCCGAGATTCGCCCAGGCAAGATGTTGTACGAGATGGATGGTGTGCCAGAATCGTTGGCGCGTGAGGCATTCAAGCTGGCAACAGCAAAGCTGCCGCTCGAAACGACTTTTGTAGTTAGACAGGTAGGGGCGTAATCATGAAGGCAAGTGACCTGAAGAAAAAATCGGTGGATGATCTGCAGCAGGAGTTGTTGTCCCTGGGTAAGGCTCAATTCAGCATGCGCATGCAACTGGCTACCCAGCAATTGAGCAATACCAGCCAGTTGAACGCGGTGCGCAGAGACATCGCTCGGATTAAAACCGTATTGACAGAAAAAGGTGTACAGCAATGAGTGCAACGAATCTGAAACGATCGCTAACCGGAACGGTCGTTAGCGACAAGATGGACAAGACAGTCACTGTGCTGGTGGAGCGCAAAGTGAAACACCCGGTACTGGGCAAGGTCGTTCGTGTATCCAAAAAGTACCATGCACACGATGAACAAAATGAGTGCAGCCAAGGCGATGTTGTCACGATTGAAGAGACTCGTCCTTTATCGAAAACCAAAGCTTGGCGTGTGATCAAGTCAGTTTGAGTCGGGACTGGAAAGATAGTTGAATAAGTGCTTGCGCTGGTTGGCAAGGTTGACTAGAATGCGCGGCTTCGTTTCACCGTCGCTTGCGGCGGCCTAACCCGAACGGGTTCCAAAACTAGCCGCCGCAGGCGGACAAAGTTGGAGATTGAAAAATGATACAAATGCAATCTGTTTTGAATGTGGCTGATAACACCGGTGCGCGTTCTGTTATGTGCATCAAGGTGATTGGCGGATCCAAGCGCCGTTATGCCAGTGTTGGTGACGTGATCAAGGTGAGCATCAAAGATGCGGCACCGCGTTCCCGTGTCAAAAAAGGCGAAGTGTATAGCGCTGTGGTTGTGCGCACCGCCAAGGGGGTTCGCCGCCCCGATGGTTCACTGATCAAATTTGATGGCAATGCAGCAGTGCTGCTTAATAACAAACTGGAGCCAATCGGGACCCGTATTTTTGGGCCGGTTACCCGCGAGTTGCGCACAGAGCGTTTCATGAAGATCGTCTCTCTTGCGCCAGAAGTACTGTAAGAGATATTCGAGGATAAATCATGCGCAAGATTAAAAAGAACGATGACGTAATCGTCATCGCCGGCAAAGACAAAGGGAATCGTGGCAGCGTGTTGAGCATAAGCGACGACTTGGTTTTGGTGGGTGGTATCAACAAGGTTAAAAAACATCAGAAGCCGAATCCGATGAAGGGTACTTCTGGCGGGATTGTTGAAATCGAGAAGCCAGTTCATATTTCCAATATTGCCATCTATAACGCATCTACCAAGAAGGCAGATCGAGTTGGCGTGAAGTCGCTGGAGGACGGTCGCAAAGTGCGCGTGTTCAAGTCCAGTGGCGAAGTGATTGCGTAAGGGGTAATAAATGGCTCGTTTAAACGATTTCTACAAGCAAACGGTTGTGCCGGCACTGATGAAGCAGTTTGGCTACAAGTCGGTGATGGAGGTGCCGCGTATCCAAAAAATCACGCTGAACATGGGTGTGGGTGAGGCGGTTGCAGATAAGAAGGTGATGGATCACGCAGTTGCGGACATGCAGAAAATTGCTGGCCAGAAGCCTGTGGTGACCAAATCCAAGAAATCCATTGCCGGTTTTAAGATACGTGATAATTATCCGGTCGGTTGCAAGGTAACTTTGCGCCGTGATCGCATGTTTGAATTCATGGATCGTCTGGTCTCGGTTGCGATTCCTCGTATTCGTGACTTCCGGGGTATTTCTGGAAAATCATTTGATGGTCGTGGAAACTACAATATGGGTATCAAAGAGCAAATTATTTTCCCTGAAATCGAGTACGACAAGATCGATGCTTTGCGTGGTATGAATATCACTATCACGACAACGGCAAAGAATGACGAGGAAGCCAGAGCTCTCCTGTTGGCTTTCAAATTCCCATTGAAGAACTGAGGGTGATATGGCTAAAACCGCTGTGATTAACCGTGACAAAAAACGCCGGGCGATAGTAAAGAAATTTTCCGCCAAGCGTACAGAGTTGTTGGCGATCGCGACAAATGTTTCGATCAGTGATGAAGAGCGTTTCGCGGCGCGCCAGAAATTGCAAGCTTTGCCACGTGATTCCAGTCCGGTGCGTTTGCGTAATCGTTGTGCACTCACTGGGCGTCCGCGCGGTACTTTCAGCAAATTCGGTCTGGGTCGTTCCAAATTGCGTGATTACGCAATGAGCGGGGCGATTCCTGGTGTAGTCAAGGCAAGTTGGTAAGGTGAATCTATGAGCATGAGTGATCCTATTGCCGATATGTTGACGCGTATTCGTAACGCGCAACTGGCAGAAAAAACGGTGGTATCGATGCCATCTTCCAAGATTAAGGTGGCTATCGCCAAAGTGTTGCAGGACGAGGGGTATGTCGACGGCTTCAAGGTCGTCAACAATGGCGTAAAGCCCACCCTGGAGATTGGCTTGAAGTATTACGCCGATCGTCCCGTGATTGAACAGATTCAGCGTGTGAGTCGCCCCGGGTTACGTGTTTACAAGGGAAGCGAAGATATTCCTCGCGTAATGAATGGCTTGGGAATTGCGATAGTGTCGACATCGAAAGGACTCATGACCGATCGCAAGGCACGTGCCGATGGTATCGGTGGCGAAGTTCTTTGTCTTGTGGCGTAAGGGGGGGGATATGTCTAGAGTTGCTAAAAACCCCATCCTGGTTCCGTCTGGAGTGGAAGTGAGTATTGCTGCTGGCATGATCTCGGTCAAGGGGCCGCAAGGTTCTTTGTCCCAGGTACTTAAAGGCGATGTCAAAATCGAGCGCGAGGGTGATCAATTATTGTGCAAAGCCGCTAATGAGTCGGCCCAGGCCAATGCGATGTCCGGTACGCTGCGCGCTTTGATCGCAAATATGGTAACCGGTGTAAGCAAAGGCTTTGAGCGTAAGCTGACTCTGGTTGGCGTTGGCTACCGTGCTCAAGCAGCCGGTGATTCTCTCAATCTGAGCCTGGGCTTTTCCCATCCGGTGGTGCACAAAATGCCCGGTGGCGTGAAAGTTGCGACACCAAGTCAGACTGAAATCGTTTTGACTGGTGTTGACAAGCAACAGGTGGGTCAGGTTGCTGCCGAGATTCGCGCGTATCGTGAGCCGGAGCCTTATAAAGGCAAGGGTGTTCGCTATGCCGATGAGGTGGTGATCCTGAAAGAAACCAAGAAGAAATAATCGAGGCTGATATGTTGAATAAGAATGAAGCGCGTCAGCGCAGAGGCCGCAAAACACGGGCTAGAATTGCCGAGCAAAAATCTGTCCGTTTGGCCATTCATCGCACCAATCTACACATCTACGCTCAGGTAATTTCAGCCGATGGCGGCTCTGTGCTGGCCAGTGCGTCTACGCTGGAAACTGAAGTGCGGAAAAGTATTGCGCATGGCGGCAACGCAGCTGCAGCGGCAATCGTGGGCAAGCTCATCGCCGAAAAAGCTAAGAGCTTAGGCGTGACATCGGTCGCGTTCGACCGTTCCGGTAACAGGTACCATGGCCGTATCAAAGCGCTGGCAGAAGCAGCGCGCGAAAATGGCTTGCAGTTCTAAATCTGGGGTGAGACATGGCTAAAGCGCAACAAGGCAGGAATCAACAACAAGAAGACAAAGGTGACGGCCTCATCGAAAAGATGATTCACGTTAACCGCGTCACCAAGGTGGTGAAGGGCGGACGTATCATGGGTTTCGCTGCACTGACTGTAGTGGGCGATGGCGACGGCAGTGTCGGCATGGGCAAAGGAAAGTCAAAAGAAGTTCCTGTTGCCGTGCAAAAAGCCATGGAGGAATCCCGTCGCAAACTGGTCAAAGTGAACTTGAATGAGGGCACTCTGCATCATCCGGTGATCGGGCGCCACGGAGCAGCCAAGGTTGTGATGCTTCCCGCATCCGAAGGTACTGGAATTATTGCTGGTGGCGCAATGCGCGCTGTATTCGAGGCGGTTGGTGTGCGCAATGTGCTGGCCAAGTGCATCGGTTCCAATAACCCATATAACGTTGTTCGCGCCACCTTGAACGGTCTGCAGGCATTGAATTCTCCGGCCGAGATTGCAGCCAAGCGTGGCAAGAGCGTTGAAGAGATCGCGGGGTGACCATGGCACAGGCAAAAACATTGAAAGTGACGCAGGTAAAAAGCGTCATCGGTACCAAGCAGTCACATCGTGACACAGTGCGTGGTCTGGGTCTGCGCCGTATCAACCACTCAGTGGTTCTGGAGGACACTCCGGCAGTGCGCGGCATGATTAATAAAGTGTATTACCTGGTCAAGTGCGAGGCATAAATGCAACTCAATAAAATTAAACCTCAGGAAGGTTCAACGCACGCCCAGCGCCGTGTTGGTCGTGGTATT
>JBAZFV010000046.1:0-13716 GCA_041653255.1 Sideroxydans sp.
GGTCACGCGCAGCGAAGAAGGCATGTCGCTGTTCCGTGCGCAGGAAGTGCTGCATGAACCGACGCAGGCGCGCGAAGTGTTCGACGTCAGCGGCGCGGGCGATACCGTGATCGCCACCCTGGCGGTGATGCTGGCGAGTGGTGCGAACATGGCTGATGCGGTGAAGATCGCCAACCGCGCGGCCGGTGTGGTGGTGGCGAAACTGGGTACGGCCATGGTATCGCGTGAAGAGATTCTTGAAGATATAGGAGAATGATATGTACTACGTTGTGACAGGCGCTGCCGGTTTTATTGGCTCCAATCTGGTCAAAGCGCTCAACGAGCGCGGCGAGACCAACATCATCGCGGTCGATAACCTGAGCAAGGCCGACAAGTTCAAAAACCTTGTCGATTGTGAAATTGCCGACTATCTGGATAAGGAAGACTTCATCGATGGCCTGATCAACGGCGATTTTGACGGTGACATCGCAGCCGTGCTGCATGAAGGTGCTTGTTCCGACACCATGGAAACCGATGGTCGCTACATGATGGAGAATAACTACCGCTACACGCTGGCACTGCTCGATCACTGTCAGGATGAGGAAGTGCCTTTCCTCTATGCGTCCTCGGCCTCGGTCTATGGCGGTGGCGGCGTGTTCAAGGAAAGCCGCGAATACGAGTCGCCGCTAAATGTGTATGCCTATTCCAAATTCCTGTTCGATCAGGTGGTGCGCCAACGCTGGAACCAGCGCACATCGCAGATCGTCGGTTTCCGGTACTTCAACGTGTATGGCCCGCGCGAACAGCACAAGGGACGCATGGCATCGGTGGCTTATCACTTTTTCAACCAGTATCGCGCCGACGGCTGCGTGAAATTGTTTGAAGGTTGCGACGGCTATGCCAACGGTGGACAGCGCCGTGATTTCGTTTCAGTGGAGGACGTGGTCAAGGTCAACATGTACTTCCTCGATCATCCGGAGCAGTCCGGCATCTTCAATCTTGGCACCGGCAATGCGCAAAGTTTCAACGATGTGGCGGTTGCCGCGATCAACACCCTGCGTGCTGCCAAAAACGAAAGTGTGTTGACGCTGGAGCAGATGCTGCAACAGGGAATCATCAGCTACATCACGTTCCCGGATGCCTTGCGCGGAAAATATCAAAGCTACACACAGGCCGACATCTCGGCCCTGCGCACGGCGGGTTACACCGAACCGTTCTTGACCGTGGAGCAAGGCACCGCGCGCTACATACAGCAACTGCTGTCGCAGGCCGCCTGAAGCACTTTTCCTGGGGATTGAATATGTACAGAACGCTGGATGATTTCGTCGGCAACACACCGCTGGTCAGACTCAAGCGTATTCCGGATGGCACCTCCAACATCATCCTGGCCAAGCTGGAGGGCAATAATCCCGCGGGCTCGGTCAAGGACAGGCCGGCGCTTTCCATGATCCGGCGTGCCGAGGCGCGCGGTGAGATCAAACCTGGCGACACCCTGATCGAGGCGACCAGCGGCAACACCGGCATCGCACTGGCTATGGTGGCAGCGATGCGCGGCTACCAGATTATTCTGGTGATGCCGGACAACCAATCGGTGGAGCGGCGGCAGTCCATGCGCGCGTTTGGTGCGGAATTGGTGCTGACACCAAAAGCGGGCAGCATGGAGTTGGCGCGCGACACGGCGGAGAAACTGCGCGATGAAGGGCGCGGCATCATCCTTGACCAGTTTGCCAACCCGGATAACCCGCTCGCGCACTACGAGAGCACCGCACCGGAAATTTGGCGCGATACACAGGGCAAGCTCACGCATTTCGTCAGCAGCATGGGCACCACCGGCACCATCATGGGTTGCTCGCGCTACTTCAAGGAAAAGAATCCCGATATCCAGATTATCGGCGCGCAGCCGGAAGAAGGGGCGCAGATCCCCGGTATCCGCAAGTGGCCTGAGGCATATTTGCCCAAAATATACAGCTCGCAGAATGTGGATCGCATCGAGTATGTCGGGCAGCAAGCGGCGGAAGAGATGACGCGCCGCTTGGCACGTGAGGAGGGGATATTCTGCGGCATTTCTTCCGGTGGTGCGTTAAGCATCGCCCTGCGCATCTCGCAACAAGTCGAGAATGCTACCATCGTGTTCATCGTCTGCGACCGTGGCGACCGCTATCTCTCGACCGGGATATTTCCAGCTTAAGTCCGGCCATTCGGTTTATATCATCACCCGCCGAACTTCTGTAACCGGCAAGAGCCATCATGTCCGCAACCCATTTAACCATTGCTCAAACTCATTGAGCGTCATAATGGGCGGCGCTTTGAAACGCTCCTTGATGACAAGCAAATCGTCATCACCCGTCACCAATACTTCGGCTTTACCGGCCACGGCAAGCGTTAAAAACATTTGATCAGCTTTATCTCTGATGACGGGCAAGTCAGGCGGTAAATTAAACGTTGTTACCGTTTCGGCGTAAGGCAAAAAGTCAGCCAACAACAAAGCCTGTTCTTCATGGGTGAGCCTGAATTTTGGGTAGGCCAGCACTCTTAACAACTCATTGGCTGTATCTTTACTGACCATAGGGATGACCTCGCCGGATTGCCAGCTATTACGTAGCCAAGCCATCTTCTGCTTAGAAAATACCAGCGCGGAAATAATGCAGTTGGTATCAATTACAACGCGGCAGCTCATGCTTGATTGCTTCTTGCCCATTGAATGGCATCGCTCACATCCTGTTCATTGATGCCGAGCGCTTCCAACTTAGCACGCACGGCATCGGCCTGTTGAATGCGCACGGGGGTAAGCACAATCCGGCCATTTTCAACCTCAACATCGTAATACTCAGCCTTGCCAAGCGATGTCACCAGCGCTTTGGGTAGGGTCAGCTGATTTTTGCTGGTTAATTTGGCAAGCATAATATTAATCTCCGAAAGTAATGAAGTAAGGCTGATATTACCGGAGTGGCGATTGAAAGCAACTTTAATTGTCGAGTGCGGCATACCGTTTCGATAACGCCGGGTTCTGCGCAAAATAACGCTTGATACCATCAAGGATGGCGCGCGCCATTTTGTCCTGATACGCCTCATCGCGCAGGCGTTTTTCCTCCTGCGGATTGCTGATGAAGGCGGTCTCTATCAGGATGGAAGGAATATCGGGCGATTTCAGCACGGCAAATCCGGCCTGTTCGACATGGCCGCGGTGCAGTGTATTCACATCCTGCAACTCGTCCAGCACATGCTTGGCCAGCTTCATGCTGTCATTGATGGTGGCTGTTTGCGTCAGATCGAGCAGGGTGCGCGCGAGGTAAGGATCTTTCACCGCCAGATTCACTCCGCCAATTAAATCCGCCTCGTTTTCTTTCTTTGCCAGCCAGCGCGCACTGGCACTGGTGGCGCCGCCTTCGGACAGGGCAAACACCGATGAACCGCGTGCATGCGGTTTGACGAAAGCATCGGCATGAATGGAAACGAACAAATCGGCGTGTGCCTTGCGTGCCTTTTCCACCCGCCCCACCAGCGGGATGAAATAGTCACCGTCGCGGATGAGGATGGCACGCATGCCCGGGGTGGCATCGATCTGGGTCTTCAGGCGGCGCGCGATCGCCAGCGTTATTTCCTTTTCCCGTGTGCCACGCCGTCCGCTCGCGCCCGGATCCTCGCCGCCGTGTCCGGCATCGACTGCTACCAGAAACAGGCGATTGCGCAATTCGGGCGGCGGGGCGGGTGCGGGTGGCTGGGCTGGCTCGGGTGTGGCAACGACAGCACCTGAAACAGGCGCACTTGTGCCGATCTTTTGTTCCATCTGCTCGGCCAAGGCCATTAGAGGATCAACCGGTATGGCGGGATACACGTCCAGTACCAGACGATGGCCGTATTCCCCGACCGGCTTGAGACTGAACAGTTGCGGTTTGATTTCTGCCTTGAGATCAAACACCAGACGCACGGTGCCTGGCCTGAACTGACCGATGCGCAGGTTACTGATGTAGGGATCACCACCGCTGACTTTGTTGCCCAGCTCGCTCAGGGTGGCATCGAGCGCGACGTTCTCCAGATCGACCACCAGCCGCTGCGGGTTGTCCAGCGAGAACATATTGTATGAGATGGCCTTCTTGGACTCCAGCGTGAGGCGGGTGTAATCCTGCGCCGGCCACAGTCGCGCGGCGCTGACCGTCACCTCGGCCTGCGCGGGCAGCAGCCACAGCAGTAGCAGCCAGAGGCTGTATTTCATAAGTCGTTCAAGCATTCCTGTCCTGTTGTGCTATTGGCATCAATAATGAGCGCGCGCCCCTCCTGCAGAATTTCCAACGTGAGCGTGATGTCTGCGGCAGGCAACAAACCGGCAGCCTGTTGCGGCCATTCGACCAGACAGATATTGCGCCCGTCAAATTCGTCGCGAAAACCCGATGCTTCCCATTCGTCCGCATCGCGGAAACGATACAGATCGAAATGACACAAATGCAAACCGTCCATTTCGTAATGTTCAAGCAAAGTGTAGGTCGGGCTTTTGACCCGTCCGCTGTAGCCCAGCGCCAGCAACAGCCCGCGCACCAGCGTGGTTTTGCCTGCACCCAGATCGCCGAGCAGATAGATCATCAGCCCCGGTTTCAGTACAGACGCCAGACGGGCGGCAAAGTTCGCCGTGGCGTTCTCATTAGGCAAGTTAATTCGGCTATGATTCGACGTATGCAATACAACGCACCTCAAATGGATTTCGACGATCTTGCCGCACGCATCAAGGCGTGGGGCAAGACCCTTGGTTTTCAGGCCGTCGGTATCGGCGACACCGAGCTTGGTGCGGCCGAGACGCAGCTGCTGCAATGGCTGGCCGCCGGTCATCACGGTGCGATGGATTATATGGCAAAACACGGCACCAAACGCGCGCGGCCGGCAGAACTGGTGCCGGGAACCTTGCGCGTGATCTCGCTGCGCATGAATTATTTTCCGCAACATCCACGGGATACGCAGGCCGTGCTGGCCGATGGTGAGCGCGCCTTCATTTCACGTTATGCGCTGGGGCGCGACTATCACAAAGTGCTGCGCAACCGCATGCAGAAACTGGTTGAGCAAATCGGCGCTGCCGTACCGCATGCCGTGTGCCGTGTGTTCAGCGACTCCGCGCCGGTGCTCGAAGTCGAGCTGGCGCAAAAGGCGAATCTCGGCTGGCGCGGCAAGCACACCCTGTTGCTGTCGCGCGAACAGGGCTCGTATTTTTTCCTGGGCGAGATATTCATCAACTTGCCGCTGCCGGTTGATGCGCCAGCAGAGAATCACTGCGGCACTTGCCGGGCCTGCATCGACATTTGCCCGACACAGGCCATCGTCGCGCCTTACCGGGTGGATGCGCGGCGCTGCATTTCCTACCTCACCATCGAACTCAAGGGCAGTATCCCGACCGAGCTGCGTCCGCTCATCGGCAACCGCATCTACGGCTGCGATGACTGCCAGATGGTGTGTCCGTGGAACCGCTTCGCGCAAACTACGGTCGAGCCGGATTTCGCCGTGCGCAACGGCCTGGACGATGTCGCGCTGGTCGATTTGTTCGGCTGGAGCGAGGCTGATTTCTTGTCGCGTCTGGCGGGAAGCCCCCTCTACCGCATCGGCTACGAACAATGGCTGCGTAATATCGCAGTCGGTCTCGGCAACGCGCCCACTACGCCAGATGTGATGCGCGCACTGCACGCCCACGCCAACCATCCGTCAGAACTGGTGCGCGAACATGTGGCGTGGGCACTGCAACGTCACGCCTGACGGCGCGTGGTTTGTGGGTCGGGACTTACCCCGACAACCAACCCCGTAAGACCAAGCCTGTCGGGTTAAAATCCGACCCACTGGGTGATCATTCGCAAGATTGACATTTTCAAACATGGTGATACGATGCGGCCCGTAGTCAGGTTTTGCTTTGTTGGTGATTTTGGATCATTTTATTAAGGGGTAATCATGAAAAAATTCGTATTGTTGATCTCGTTCCTGTGCGCATCTGCCGTTGGCTTCAATGCCTCTGCTGCCGCACCAACTGGTGCTGCTGCCGGTGCAATGGTTTCTGAAACTGTAATTCTGACCGCGACTGCAGTTGCAGTAGTGGCCGCCGGATCATCGGTGGGCGTCTTCGATTCCGGTACTCCCGGGACGAGGTAATCGCTTCAAGTATCAAAAAAATCCTTGGCTTCGTGCCAAGGATTTTTTTTGCCAATAAATCAAGTTGTACAAATTCCCCGCCTGCCAGCTTGCCTATGAATATCTTGAAAAGCGCATTGTACGCGCTGTTATTCCTGTTCCCCCTGGCGGGTTGCTCGTCATTGGCATCGAATCCGACATTCAAGATGGCGCGCCACCTGTTCCCGCAAGAAAGTAATGTGGATCAAGTGCAGCTTGATGGGAGGTATCAATACATAAGGGTCGTGGTCGATGGTGGCGTTGCTTTTCTGGCCTCGGATTCTCCGGATGTGGAAGCAACCGATCAGGATGCGGTCTGGTTTAGTGCCGGGAGGGAGGTTTTGCGCTTCCGTAATGGCCGGTTGGTTGCTGCTGTCGGTTTGCCCACGGAATGGCGGAATGTCATTCTGCCTGAATTGCCCGTGTGGTCTGAATTGGTTGGTAGTGAAAAATCCTTCAAATGGGTGCGTATTCGGGATGTCATGCCGGGCTATTTGTATGGTATCCATGACCACCTTGTCTTGAACAGAATCACCCCTCAAACTCGAAGCAACTTGACAGGAGTCGATCCAGGTACGCTGGTATGGTTTGAGGAGAGTTTCGAAGATCGGCCAGTAGCAGGAACCCTCCGACCGCCGGAGGGTTTGCCGCCAGCTCGTTACGCGGTCAAGGTTAACGAAGTAACCGCCTCAGTAATCTATGCGGAGCAATGCATCTCTGCAAAATTCTGCTTCACTTGGCAGCGCTGGCCGGTAAGGGTTGATAAGCGGTGAGCACGCCACTCCGCAATCCGGGCAGGATGCTCTCTTCTGTGCGTGCCAGTTTGTCTGCACTGCCAACTCTACTTCTTTTTGTATTGATTCTGACTGCGACGCCCTCGGGTGCCGAGGAAGGACAAAACCGCCTGAGCGATTGGCTGTTGAGCCGTGCCCAATCCAGTGAAGATTACCCGCCGGGATTACTTTGGAGAGTGCCCGCCGAGGAGGTTGTTCAGGCACAAGATCGGTCTGACCTTCTTCAATCAATCCTGCACAGCGGGGGAGACCCGGCGGCGATTCGCCTCCTTGCCGATTGGATATCAAGCATGCCGATTACAGGCAGGGTTCCTGTGTCCATTGTCGATGCGGACTGGTTGCGCGCCAACCCTCTGCACGACCCGGTGATTCAAACTGGGCATCAGGTGATCTTGCCCAAGCGGCCGCATACCGTACAAATCATCACTTCTGATGGGCGGCGTTGTCAGTTGCCACACGTGGCAGGTGGAATGGCGATTGATTATCTTCATGGCTGCACCGGCGGGCTGGACAGGAAGGCGGATTGGGCATGGGTCATTCAGGCTGATGGCAAAGTGGCCCGTTTTGGAATTTCGAGCTGGAATGGTCAAAAACAGGATTTTCCGGCACCCGGTGCCTGGATTTGGGTGCCCTATCGCGATGATCAGTGGGCTAACGATATATCCTGGAAGATGGCAAACTTCCTTGCAACGCAGGGGGTCTCGGCCGATCCTGGCGTAAGCACTCAGGAAAATGTGTCAGGACGATTTGCCCTTGAGACCGATAATATTCCGTCTCTCACTTTGACGGCCAATGACTGGGGTGGGGTTGGTTTGTTGCAGTCACCTACTGCGCGGATGCGCACTGTCGGCTATGGTTCGATGACGTTGAGCAGAGTCTATCCCTATTCGCACATAAATTTCTTCCTGCAACCGATGGACTGGATGGAGCTTGGCTTCCGCTATACCAGTGTCAGTAACAGACTGTATGGCCCGAGAATCGCGGGCGATCAGGCATACAAGGACAAGAGCACAGATGTGAAATTTGGTTTACTGGATGAGTCGGCGTATTTGCCGCAAATCGCGCTGGGAATGCGCGATATTACCGGAACCGGTCTATTTTCCGGCGAGTACCTCGTGGCAAACAAACGAACGGGTTCGTTCGATTGGAGTATCGGCGTGGGTTGGGGATATTCTGGTGGGCGCGGCAACCTGAATAATCCATTGGTTTTGATTGGCGATACCTTCAAGAATCGTCAATCCGATGTTGGAGAGGGTGGAAATTTCTCTGTAAGCAGTTATTTCCGTGGCCCTGTTTCTTTATTTGGTGGGGTTCAATTCCAAAGCCCCTGGGAGCCTTTGATTCTGAAGCTTGAATACGATGGCAATGATTACCAGCATGAGCCTCAAGGTAACAATCTGCCGCAAGATACTCCGTTTAACTTCGGTGCTGTCTATCGCCTGGGAGAATCGGTCGAGATGGCACTTGGTTTTGAAAGAGGCAACACGTTTACTTTGGGTATTACATTGCAAACGGATTTGAAAAAAATGTCCACCCCAAAGCTCGATGATCCAGCTCCGCTTCCCGTCGCAAGCGATCGTCCGCAAAAATCGGCCATTGGTGCCGCTACGGTGCTGGACCTGGAAAATCAATCCGGCTGGACGGTTGACTCAATCGAACAAAATTCCAATACCTTGAACGTCAATATTAGCAATGCAGAGGGAACCTATTGGCATGAACACACCGATCGGGCAAATGCGGTGTTGCATCGGGACGCATCGAGCCGGATTGATTTTTTTACCTTTGTACAACGTCAACGCGGTACTGCAATGGTGGTGCACAAAGTGGACCGGGCGGCATGGGTGCGTGAACAAACGGAACCGGTGCCGCCAAATGAGCAGCGGGACAGCATCATCGTACAAGAAATCGAGCCGACACAACCTGCTGGTGGCACCGAACAATCGATATATCGCGGGAAAACTCCTCTATTGGAAACTGCTCCGGGTATTGGGTTGCGCTACAACTTGGGCGGGCCGGATGCTTTCATTCTTTACCAGATATTTGCCGAGGGCCGTGCCAGATTAAACCTGCGTGAAGACACTTGGCTGCAGGGCAGTCTGCAACTGGGTCTGCTCGACAACTACGATAATTTCGATTACACAGCACCCAGTAATCTACCGCGCGTGCGTACCCATATCCGCGAATACCTGACCAGTTCTGCTGTCACCATGCCTAATCTCCAATTTGCGCATATGGGCAAGTTATCAGGTGATCAATATTACAGCGTGTATGGCGGATATCTGGAGTCAATGTTCGCAGGTGTCGGAGCAGAGTGGATGTATCGACCCATGGGTAGTCCGATCGCTATTGGTGTTGATCTGAATCGGGTTCGGCAACGCGATTTCAACCAGGATTTTGCCTTGCGCGATTACCAGACAGAGACAGGTCATGCCACTCTTTATTGGGATACCGGATGGCGCGATGTGCTGGCAAATTTAAGTGCAGGGCGGTATTTGGCGGGTGATGCAGGGGTGACTGTCGAGCTTTCTCGCGTATTTCAAAACGGGGTGCGCTTTGGCGGGTATTTCACCAAGACAAATATCTCGGCGGCACAGTTTGGTGAGGGAAGCTTTGACAAAGGGCTGTATGTCAGAATTCCGTTCGATGCGATGCTGACAAAATCTTCCGGCCAGATGGGAAATTTCAATTGGAAGCCTCTTATTCGTGACGGTGGTGCCAAGCTTGGGCGTGAAGTTCAGCTCTATGAGTTGACCAAACTGCTGGATCGGCGGACGCTGCAATATCGTTCCGCTGATCCCAGGAACCACATTCCGGTTCCATCCCGGCGAGCCGACAACTGGTAGAGCTTCACATGTGCCTGGCGTAACTTCCCGCCAAAGTGGCTGGCCGAAATTCCGGTAGCTGGACAGGGTCGCCCTCGCACTGGTTCGCCAGAGCCTTTCCTGCTACCATCGCGCCCTCGATAAATCCCCGAGGCGCATCGCTGCCGATGGGCCAATAACTTTCGGTATTCAATGAGTAATTCCCCTGTGCAAGCCGTGCGCGGCATGAATGACATCCTGCCGGATGAGGCTGGACTTTGGCTGTGGTTTGAAGATGTGGTGCGCGACTGGCTGGAAGGCTACGGTTACCGCAACATCCGCATGCCGTTGCTGGAGCAGACAGCCTTGTTCAAGCGCGCCATCGGCGAAGTGACGGACATCGTCGAGAAAGAGATGTACAGCTTCGAGGACAGCCTCAACGGCGACCAGCTCACGCTGCGTCCGGAAGGAACCGCCTCCTGCGTGCGCGCGGTGTTGCAGCACAATCTGCTGTATAACGCGCCGCAGCGTTTGTGGTATGCGGGACCGATGTTCCGCCACGAGCGCCCGCAGAAAGGGCGTTACCGCCAGTTCCACCAGATCGGGGTGGAGGCGCTGGGCTTTGCCGGACCAGACATCGATGCGGAGCAGATCGTGATGTGCGCGCGCCTGTGGCGCAAGCTGGGCATTCGCGATGTGGCGCTGCAATTGAACACACTGGGTGATGCGGCTTCGCGCCAGCGTCACCGCGAAAAACTGATCGCTTATTTCGAGCAACATCGGGATGCGCTCGATGCCGATGCCGAGCGCCGCTTGTACAGCAACCCGCTACGCATCCTCGACAGCAAGAACCCGGCACTGCAGGAACTGGTGGTTGCGGCACCGAAGTTGATGGATGAACTTGAAGAAGATGCGCTCACGCACTTCGATGCGGTGCAGACGATCCTGCGCCGCCACGATATTTCGTTCGAGATCAATCCGCGATTGGTGCGCGGCTTGGATTATTACAACCGCACGGTGTTCGAGTGGGTGACGACACGTCTGGGCGCGCAGGGCACGATCTGCGCCGGAGGTCGCTTTGACGGGCTGATCGAACAGGTCGGCGGCAAGCCGGCCCCAGCCTGTGGTTTTGCGATGGGCGTGGAGCGCCTGCTGGCGCTGCTGCAGGAAGACGGCATGCAGCAACTGCCGGCGGCACTTGACGTGTATCTGGTGCATCAGGGAGTGGCGGCGGATGCGCTGGCGAGCGGGATCGCTGAAGCTTTGCGCGATGCGGGATTGAAGGTGGTACTGCATTGCGGCGGCGGCAGTTTCAAGGCGCAGATGAAAAAGGCGGACAGCAGCGGCGCGACCTGTGCGGTCATCATCGGTGATGACGAGGCGGGGGCAAATGCGGCGACGCTCAAGCCTTTGCGCAGCGGCGGAGAGCAACAGCGTGTGGGCGTGGCAGAATTGCCGCAACGGATTCGTGAATTGATCAAGTAAAGGAAACGGAAATGGCTGAATTGGATTTGCATGAGCAGGAACAGGTCGATGCCTTCAAGGCATGGTGGAAAGAGAACAGCAACTGGGTCATCGGTGTCGTGTTGCTGGGAGTGCTCGCGTTTGCGGGTAGTCAGTACTGGCGCAACCATCAGGCGAACCAGGCGGCGGATGCCTCCAAACTATATGGTGAAGTTGTGCAGCAAGTCGAAAGCCATGATGCCAAGCGCATCGGTGATGCGGCGGATGCGCTGGCGAACCGCTATGGCAGCAGTGCCTATGCCCCGCGCGCGCAATTGCTGGCGGCACAAGCCAGTTTGCAGGCAGGAGATGCGGCACGGGCAAAGGTGCAACTGTTGTGGGTGATCGAACACGCGGATGAAACGGCCCTGCAACATACGGCACGCTTGAGATTGGCCAGCGTGTTGCTCGATCAGGGGCAATATGATGCCGCGCTGCAACAGCTCGCTACCGAGCACCCGGCTTCATTGGCCAGCCTGTACGCCGACCTCAAGGGCGATGTGCTGCTGGTTATGGGCAAAACTGCGGAAGCACGCGCCGCTTACCAGCAGGCACTGGACAAGATGGATCCGAAACTTACCTATCGCAACCTGATTCAGCTGAAGCTGGATGGCTTGGGTAGCCCGCAATGAAGTTAACGCGCTTTATCATTCCCATCCTGTTGGCGTTGCTGGGCGCATGCAGCAGCAGTCAGCCTGTGCTCAAGCCGGCGGAATTGCTGAAGTTCGAACCGGCCGCGCGCATCGATGTGCGCTGGCAGCAGGACGTGGGCAGTGCAGGGCTCAACGTACTGACGCCGGGGGTGACACGCGAGGCGGTATTCGCAGCGAGTGGCCGTTATTTGTATCGCTTCGACCGCGATAGCGGCAAACAGGTCTGGCGCATCGAGCCCGGCTTCACCATTTCCGGCGGGGTCGGTGCGGGCGAGGGCTTGGTGCTGGTGGGCAGTGACCAGGGCTTGGTTGCCGCCTTCGATGCAACGGATGGCAAGCTGCGCTGGAAAACCAGGGTTTCCAGTGAAGTGTTGAGCGCACCGCAGGTATCGGGAGAGATCGCCGTAGTACGTTCAGGCAACGGCCGCATCGCGGGACTGAATATGACGAGTGGCGAACGCCTGTGGCTGTACGAGCGTTCAACTCCGGCGCTGATCGTGCGTAGTCACGCCGGTGTCGTGATTCGCAACGGCATGGTGTACGCCGGCTTTGCGGGAGGCAGAGTGGCGGCGATCGGTTTGACCAAGGGCGTGGTGATCTGGGAAGCGGCGGTGTCGCAGCCACGCGGCAATACCGAACTGGAGCGGATCAGCGATATCACCAGCCTGCCGGTGGTGGATGATGCGCAGATGTGTGCCGTTGCATTCCAGGGGCGGCTGGTCTGTCTTGATGCGATACGCGGCAATCTGCTGTGGACGCGCGATCTGTCCAGTGACAAAGGCTTGGCCATGTTCGGCAAGTTTCTGTATCTGACAGATACGGATGGTTCGGTATACGCGCTGGACAAGGGCACCGGTGCCACCGTGTGGAAAAACGAGCAGCTGGCACGGCGCACAGTCAGCGCCCCTTATCCTTTTGGGGAACATCTGCTTGCCGGTGATTTTGAGGGCTATCTGCACCTGTTCAGCACCCGCGACGGCAGTATCGTGGCGCGCCATGCCACTGATGGCAGCGCGATCCTCAATGCGCCGAGCCTGCTCGGAGATGGCGCGCTGGTGCAGACCAGTGATGGCCAACTCCTGTCGGTCGCGGTCAGTCGCTGATGTTACCTACTCTTGTTCTGGTCGGTCGTCCCAACGTCGGAAAATCCACGTTGTTCAACCGCCTCACGCGCAGCCGTGATGCGCTGGTGGCCGACCAGCCGGGCCTGACCCGCGACCGCCATTACGGGCGCGGCCGCGTCGGTGAGCGCCCCTTTCTGGTGGTGGATACCGGCGGTCTGGAGCCGGTCGCGAAAGAAGGAATCCTGCATGAAATGGCGAAGCAGACGCGGCAGGCGGTGGATGAAGCCGACCTGGTGCTGTTCATCGTGGACGGGCGTGAGGGCCTGACACCGCATGATCGCATCATTGCGACACAGTTGCGCAAGAGCGGGCGCCCGCTCCTGCTGCTGGTGAACAAGGCGGAAGGAATGCAGCGCGCGCGCGTGACTGCCGAATTCCATGAGTTGGGTTTGGGTGAACCACTGCCCATCTCATCGGCGCATGGTGAAAACGTGGCCGAAATGATAGAGCTGGCGCTGGACGAACTGCCCGCCACCGAAGTCGAGGCTGAAGAAAAGTCGGATCACCCGAAACTTGCCATCGTTGGCCGTCCCAATGTGGGCAAATCGACCTTGGTCAACGCCATTCTGGGTGAAGAGCGTGTCATCGCCTTTGACCAACCGGGCACCACGCGCGATTCGATCTACATTGATTTCGAACGGGCGGGCAAGCAGTACACCATCATCGACACCGCAGGCGTACGCCGCCGGGGCAAAGTGGACGAAGCGATCGAGAAATTCTCTGT
>JBAZFV010000047.1:0-13335 GCA_041653255.1 Sideroxydans sp.
GCTGATGACGGGCGCACCCATCGGCGGTGTAGCGCAAGATGCCATTTACACCACCAGATTAAAGATATAACCCACGGTCATGATACCGGTCGCCACCACACCGACGAAAGTGGCGATCAATCCCGGTTTGAGCACTTTACGCAAAATCACCATTTCCGGCAGCGACAGCGCGATCACGCTCATCATGAACGCCAGCACAGTGCCCAGCGCCGCACCCTTGGCCAGCAAGGCTTCAACAATGGGGATAATGCCCGCCGCATTGGTGTACATCGGCACGCCGATCAACACCGAAGCCGGCACCGCCCACCACACCTCCTTGCCCATAAAGCTGGCCATGAAGTCGGCAGGCACATAACCGTGGATACCCGCGCCGATAGCGATACCCGCCAACACATAGAGCCATACACGGCCGACGATCTCGCTCACCGAGTTGAACCCCGCGTCAATCCGGTCGGCCAGGTTCAATTCATCCGCACCGACCCTGGCCTCCACCTTGGTCATCTTTTGTACCCAGTCTTCCAGTTGGTGTTCCATCTTCAGTTTGCCGATGATAAATCCGGCGACGATGGCAATGGACAACCCCAAACCCAGATACAAGGCGGCGATCTTCCAGCCGAACAGGGCGAACAGCAGCGCCAGCGCAATTTCGTTCACCATCGGCGCGGCGATGAGGAAAGAAAATGTCACGCCCAGCGGCACGCCGGCCTGCACGAAGCCGATGAACAGCGGCACGGCAGAGCAGGAGCAGAACGGGGTAACAATGCCGAGCGAGGCCGCCATCACATTGCCCACACCCTCATGCCGCCCGGACAGCAGCGCGCGGGTGCGCTCCGGGGTGAAATACGAATTGACCATGCCCATCACGAACACCACCCCAGCGAGGAGCAGTAACACCTTGGGCGTGTCGTAGAAGAAGAATTGCAGCGCATCGTAAAGATGCGTGCCCGCAGCCACCGGCAGCACGCCCACCAGGATGTGTGACAGCGGCTCCAGTGATTTGTAGAGCACGAACCAGACGATGGCGGAAAGCAGCAGAAAGATGCGAGGGTTACTACGCGGGAAATTCAATATGCTCGTGTTCATGTTGGGTTGACTCCATATAGGCGCTAATGTCTTGTGTGCTGTGGAGACGAACGAAAACGAAAAAGGATGCAGGAAGTTTTACGGGCCGGAGTTTTATGGGCCGGGTTCCAGTTTGCCCTATCGGGTTGAAACCCGGCTTACCGGCGCTGAACGTGGCCCGCCACCCGCCCCTCTTCATCGAAACTCACCTGGCATGCGGCGCTCATGCGCGCGTGCATCCGCATCCGCGCGCACAACAACCGTGATTTGACGGCAGCGAGGGAAAGCCCGTGTGCGGCTGCGTAATCTTTTTGCTTCACGCCTTCCAGATCGCACTGTTCGATGAGGTCGCGATCTTCCGGCGCAAGCTCGGTCAGCACCCGCACGATGCAGGCACCCAGCGCCTGTATCGGCTCATGAGCGGTTTCCGGTTGCGGAATATCCTCCGCGACTTCGGTCGTCTCGTGATGCAGGCGTTGATAATCCACCAGTGCGTTGCGTGCCACCTGAAACAGCCAGGCGCGGGAATTATCCAGCGCACAGAAATGTTGACCCTGTTGCATTGCCTTGACGAACACTTCCTGCAACAAGTCGTCGGCCAGATGTGCATCTCCGGCACGATGCCGGAGGTAATTGCGCAGCTCGCTTTCGTGCGCGTTCCACGCACGCAGGACACAGGAAAAAGAAATCGCATTCATGTCGTTACTCGATTGCGTGACGGAACGACAGCATCGCTGCTGAATCCGACGTTCATCGACCACACCCCACATCTGGCAAAGGAGGCACATTGTGCATGAGGATGATTGATGTCGCCAATCGCTGCATCCCGCCCGGTGCGTTGTAGCAATCATGCGCTTCACTTATAATGTAACGCGCCGGCTTTAAACTTCCGCAAGCCCTTCAGCCTACCGCGTCATACCCCTGCCTCGTTGTACCGGCAGCGCGATTGAAATTCTGCAACCCGGTGTTCTCTCCGACCTTCTTCAGGGTCGTCACATGCAATGGAATAAACAATATGGAATCGATACGTCAAGACTGGTTCTCCAATATCCGCAACGATCTGCTCGCCGGTCTTGTGGTCGCACTGGCTCTAATCCCCGAAGCGATTGCTTTCTCCGTCATCGCAGGCGTCGATCCCAAGATCGGCCTGTATGCTTCCTTTTGTATCGCCACGGTGGTCGCCTTTAGCGGCGGCCGCCCCGGCATGATCTCCGCCGCCACCGGCGCCATGGCGCTGCTGATGGTGACACTGGTCAAGGATCACGGCCTGCAGTACCTGCTCTCGGCCACCATCTTGACCGGCGTGTTACAGATCGTCGCGGGCTGGTTGCGGCTCGGTTCGCTGATGCGCTTTGTCGGCCGCGCAGTGGTCATCGGCTTCGTCAATGCGCTGGCCATCCTGATCTTCATGGCGCAACTGCCGGAACTAATCGGCGTGCCCATGGCGGTCTACTGGATGGTGATCGTCGGCCTGGGCATCATCTACCTGCTCCCCTATCTCACCAAAGCCGTACCGTCGCCACTGGTCGCCATCGTCGTGCTGACTGCCATCGCCATCCACTTCGGCATCGACATCCGCACCGTGGGCGACATGGGGCAGTTGCCGGACAGCTTGCCGGTGTTCCTGTTGCCGGACATACCGCTGAATCTGGAGACACTGAAAATTATCTTCCCGATCTCGCTCACGCTGGCGGTGGTGGGCTTGCTGGAGTCCATGATGACAGCTTCCATCATCGATGATTTAACCGACTCGAACAGCAACAAGAACCGCGAATGCGTCGGTCAGGGCATCGCCAACATCGCTTCCGGCTGTATTGGCGGCATGGCGGGTTGCGCCATGATCGGCCAATCGGTGATCAACATAAAGTCCGGCGGGCGCGGGCGGCTTTCAACGCTGGCGGCGGGCGTGTTCCTGCTGTTGATGGTGGTTTTTCTCGGCGATTGGGTATCACAGATTCCGATGGCGGCACTGGTCGCGGTGATGGTCATGGTATCCATCGGGACCTTTAGCTGGGTATCTATCCGTGATTTGCGCACCCATCCAAAAAGCTACAGCGTGGTGATGCTGTCCACTGTGGCGGTGGTGGTGGCCACGCACGATCTTGCGCAGGGCGTGCTGGTCGGCGTACTGCTGTCCGGTTTCTTCTTCGCGCATCAGGTCGGCATGATCATGCGCGTGGTATCGAAGATCGACGACGAAGGTCGCGTGCGCGGCTATCAGGTGATCGGTCAGGTGTTCTTCGCCTCCGCCGACCGCTTCGTGGCTTCCTTCGATTACAAAGAGGTGATCGAGAAGGTCCGCATCGATGTGAGCCGCGCCCACTTCTGGGATGTGACAGCGATCAGCGCGCTGGACAAAGCGGTGATCAAGTTCCGCCGCGAGGGAACAGAAGTCGAAGTAGTCGGCCTGAACGAAGCCAGCGCCACCATGGTGGACAAATTTGCCGTGCACGACAAAGACGGCGCCGAAGATATTCTGATGGGCCATTGAGAAGAGATACGCCATGAAAACCGAAAACAAAGTTCTGGCATGCGTGGATCATTCTCACTTCACCGATCATGTGGCGGATTATGCGATCTGGGCCGCCAAGCGCATGGGGACGCCGCTGAAATTCCTGCATGTGATCGCAGCACATCACGAAATCGGTTCCGGTGCCGACCACAGCGGCGCAATCGGTATCAACTCGCACGAAACCCTGTTGACCAAGTTGAGTGAAGAAGATGCCGCACAGGCCAAGGCCGCCCATGAAAAAGGACGCCTCGCCCTCAACCGCTTGTACGAACGCGCCCTTGATGCGGGGGTGACAGCACCCGACATGAAGCAGCGCCACGGTGACTTTGAAGAAACGCTGGTGGCGCAGGAATCCGGGGTGGATCTGTTCGTTTGGGGGCGTCGCGGCGAATCATCCGAAGGAAGCCCGCGCAAGATTGGCCGCAACGTGGAGCGTGTGGTACGCGCGCTGCACAAACCCATCCTTTCCGTAACCGAAGGCTTTACCGAGCCCACCCGTGTGTTGTTCGCATTCGGCGGCGACGCTCTGGCACGCAAGGGCATCGAATGGCTGGTTGGCAGCCCGTTATTGCATGGATTGCCGATCTATCTGCTGATCTCGGGCAAGGATGGCCGGGCTGACATGAAGCAGATCGATTGGGCCAGAACGACCCTGGAGACAGCCGGTTTCCAGGTAACATTCCTGCTGATTCCCGGCGACCCACTGACCATCGTCGCCCAAACCATCCAAGAACAGAACATCGACCTGTTGATTATGGGTGCTTACACCCACTCGCCGTTGCGCAGCATGCTCTTTGGCTGCAAGACCAACACTCTGCTGGCTTCGGTCAATATTCCTGTTCTGCTGCTGCGTTAGAATGCCATGATGCCACCGCAGACAGTGCAATTTCGTGAATTGATTACATCACATCTGGCCGGGATTGAACACGCCCTGACCACCGCCAATGCCAACGCCGGCACGGTGATGCTGGACCAATCCAGTGTTGGTCGTTTGTCGCGCATGGATGCCATGCAGCAACAGGCGATGGCATCCAGCCAGCGCACCGCCCTGCAGCGCCGCCAAACGCAACTGCTGGCGGCACGCAAACGACTGGAGAGCGGCAGCTACGGCATCTGCTGTCAGTGTGGCAGCGACATCGCCATACCGCGTCTGCAGGCCGATCCGGGGGTGCCGTTCTGCGCCGATTGTCAGACCGAGCGTGAATAGCCATCAGCCTGATCACCCATTGCCTTCTGTGGAAGGGCGATTCGGTCCCACCGTTCTTAAGGCTTGGGTAAGATATCGTTCATGCACGCCGAATCATCACTGACTTTCATCGTTCTGCTCGCACTGTGCGCCAGCCCGTTGCCCTTGTTGCTGCAACGCTACGGGCGCGGCTATGCAGCGCTGGGCACGGCACTGGTGATGGCAGGATGTCTGCTGCTGCTGGCACCGCTCGTTGCGCCGGTGATGGGTGGAGAAACACTGTTGGCAAGTTTCAGCTGGCTGCCGGACTGGGGGCTGGCACTGTCATTCCGGCTCGACGGTTTGGGGCTGATGTTCTGCCTGCTGATCCTCGGCATCGGCCTGCTGGTCACGCTGTACGCCTATTACTATCTCGACACGCACGACAAGCTCGGGCGCTTCTACACCCTGCTGTTGCTGTTCATGGCATCCATGCTGGGTGTGGTTTTGTCGGAGAATCTTTTGTTGCTGGTGGTGTTCTGGGAGATGACCAGCCTCGCCTCCTTCCTGCTCATCTCTTACAAGCGCGAGAGTTACGAATCACGCCTCGCCGCGCGCATTGCACTGGCAGTCACTGGCGGTGGCGGGCTGGCGCTGTTCGCCGGAGTGCTGCTACTCGGCCATATCGCCGGTAGCTTCGAGTTGTCGGTGGTGCTGGCGGCGGGTGCGCAAATTCACGCGCATGCGCTGTACGAGGTCATGCTGATCCTGGTGCTGCTCGGTGTATTCACCAAGTCGGCACAGTTCCCGTTCCACTTCTGGCTGCCGCTGGCAATGGCGGCGCCCACCCCGGTGTCGGCCTATCTGCATTCGGCGACCATGGTGAAAGCGGGCGTGTTCCTGCTGGCGCGCCTGTATCCGGCACTGGCCGGCAGCGAGCTGTGGTTCTGGTTGGTCAGCGGCACCGGTGCACTCACTCTGGTGTACGCCGCCTACCTTGCTTTCTACCGCTATGACTTCAAGGGGCTGCTGGCCTATTCCACCATCAGCCACCTCGGCCTGATCACTCTGCTATTCGGCCTCGATACACCGTTGTCGGTGGTGGCCGCCGTGTTCCACATCATCAATCACGCGATCTTCAAAGCCTCGCTGTTCATGGCGGCCGGCATCGTCGACCACGAGTGCGGCACGCGCGACATGCGCCGCGTCAACGGCCTGTTCAAGTTCATGCCCATCACCGCCACGCTGGCCATCGTAGCCGCCGGCTCGATGGCGGGCGTGCCGCTGCTCAACGGCTTCCTCAGCAAGGAGATGTTCTTCGCCGAAACGGTCGGACATCCGGTGTTCGACGAGATGAGCTGGCTGCTGCCCGCCTTCGCCACGCTGGCCGGCATACTCGCCGTGGCCTATTCATCGCGTTTCATCCACGACGTGTTCTTCAACGGCGTTCCGGTCAACCTGCCACGCAAGCCGCACGAACCGCCGCGCTGGATGCGGGCGCCGGTAGAGGTGCTGGTGGCGATGTGTCTGCTGGTCGGTATCTTTCCGCAGTGGAGCATCGCGCCCGTCCTGAATGTGGCCGCCGGTGCGGTACTGCAACAACCTTTGCCCGATTTCCACCTGGCCGTCTGGCACGGCTTCAACGCGCCATTCATGATGAGTCTGCTCGCGATGGGCGGCGGCATCACGCTGTATTCCCTGCGCAAGCCGCTGTATGCACTGTATGACCGCCTGCCCTCCATCCACGCCAGTATCGTGTTCGAGCGCGTCTATGAAAGTCTGGTGACCTTCGCGCGCGGGTTGGTCGCCTGGATGGATAATGAGTCGCTGCAACGTTACCTCGCGCTGTTCATCACTTTCGTGCTGACACTGGGCGGCTGGACCTGGTGGTCGGCGACCGCCGCCCCATCGCCTGTCGTGGCGCAACCGGCCGATGCCGCCAGCATCGTCGCGCTGTGCATGCTGGCGCTGGCCGCGACCGGTGTGGTGCGGCTGCACCGAAATCGCCTCACCGCCGTCGTGTTCACCAGCGTGATCGGCCTGATCGTGGCGCTAATCTTCGTGCGCTTCTCGGCACCCGATCTGGCGCTGACTCAACTCGTCGTCGAAGTGGTCAGCATCGTGCTGTTGCTGCTGGCACTTTATTATCTGCCGCCGACCTCGCCTGTCGAAGACAGCATGCCGCGACGCGCGCGTGACGCGCTACTGGCCATCGCCGCCGGAACCGGTCTGGGCGCGGCGACCTGGGCCATGCTGACCTCGCCATTCGACACCATCTCGGGCTTCTATCTTGCGCAGTCTGTTCCGGGCGGCGGCGGCAGCAATGTCGTGAACGTCATCCTGGTGGATTTTCGCGGTTTCGACACACTGGGCGAGATCACCGTGCTGGCCATGGTTGGCCTGGCCGCGCATGCATTGCTGGATCAGCTCATCCTTAAAGCACCGACACACGATGGAGAAGGCCGCGCATGGGCCGCCGAGCGCCATCCACTGTTCCTGGAGATGCTGATGCGCCCGCTGCTGCCGCTGGCATTGATGGTGTCGGTCTATATTTTCCTGCGCGGCCACAATCTGCCGGGCGGCGGCTTCGTCGCCGGCCTGGTCACCGGCGTGGCGCTGATCCTGCAATACCTCGCCAGCGGTATCGGTTTCGCCAGCGCACGGCTGCCGCAGAGGCTGCCCTTGTTCCTCGCCGCCGGTCTCGCCGCCGCCGCCGGCATCGGCGCGGCAAGCTGGCTGCTCGGCGCCCCCTTCCTCACCACAGCGCACGGCCACATTACCTTGCCGCTGATCGGTGAAATCGAACTTGCCTCGGCGCTTATCTTTGACCTCGGTGTGTATCTGGTAGTGGTCAGCGTGGTGTTAATGGTGCTGGCCGAATTGGGAAAATTGTCTGTCGCACAGGAGCACAACTGATGGAAGCCCTCTTCTCCGCCGCCATCGGCATCCTCACCGCCTGCGGCATCTTCCTGATGCTGCGCCCGCGCACCTTCTCGCTGGTGCTGGGACTGACGCTGCTGTCCTACGCGGTGAACCTTTTTTTGTTCGCCAGCGGGCGATTGCGCATGGATGCGCCGCCACTGATCCGCGACGGCGCGTTGTACACCGACCCGCTGCCGCAGGCGCTGGTATTGACCGCCATTGTCATCGGCTTCGGCATGACCGCCTACCTGGTGATGCTGGCGCTGCGCGCGCTGGCGGAGTCGGGTGACGACAGCGTGGATGCGAAGGAAAAAACATGAAAAGCAAAAACCGTTTTTCCACTGCAGGTCGGGCTCCAACTCAACAAGGATTTGTGTCGGGCCAAAAATGTCGGACTGGAGCCCGGCCCACAACACCAACGAACTCATCATGACCCAGCACGCCACCATCCTGCCCATCCTGATCCCCTTCGCCGCCGCGCTGCTGCAATTGGCGGCGAAGGGTTACGGTATTGCCGCGCAGCGCAGCATCGGACTGATAAGCGTATTGCTTGGCGCGGCGGCGGCGTGCTGGCTGGTGCAACTGGCTGATACGGGCAGCGTACAGGTCTATGCGCTGGGCAACTGGGCGGCCCCGTTCGGCATCGTGCTGGCGCTGGACCGGCTGGCCGCGATGATGGTACTGCTCACCGCGTTGCTGTCTGGCGCGGCCTTGCTGTATGCGAGCGACGGCTTTGATGAGCGCGGTCGCCATTTCCATCCCTTGTTCCAGTTACAAGTGGTCGGCTTGCAGGGCGCGTTCCTGACCGGCGACCTGTTCAACCTGTTCGTATTCTTCGAGGTGATGCTGCTCGCATCCTACGCACTGCTGGCACATGGCGGCGGTATGGCGCGCACCCGCTCCGGACTGGCCTATGTGGCACTGAATTTGGCGGGATCGGCGCTGTTCCTGATCGCATTGGGCATGCTGTACGGCACGCTGGGCACGCTGAATCTGGCCGATGTCGCCCAGCGCCTGCAATCTCCCGACATCGACATCGCGCTGGCGCGGCTGGCTTGCATACTGTTGGTCGCAGTATTTGCATTAAAGGCGGCCTTGCTGCCGCTGTCGTTCTGGCTGCCGCACGCCTATGCCGCCGCCGGTGCGCCGGTCGCCGCGCTGTTCGTCATCATGACCAAAGTCGGCATCGTGAGCATCCTGCGCGTGCAGGTCATCGCGTTTGCACCGGCGACCGCTACAGCGGATCTGCTCGACGGCTGGTTAGTCCCGCTGGCGCTGGCGACGGTGCTGTTCGCAGCAGCAGGCGCACTCGCCGCGCCGCGTCTGCGCGACCTCACCGCTTGGCTGGTACTGGCTTCCGCCGGCACACTGCTGCTCGTTCCCGCCTTGCCGCAGGCGATGGTAACGGCGGCGGCACTGTATTACCTGATGCAATCCACCTTTGTCGCCGCTGCGCTATTCCTGCTGGCGGCGCTGGTCGCCGAGCGGCGCGGTGAACTGTCCGACCTGTTCCAGAGCGGGCCGCGCCTGCATGCGCCCTGGCTGGCACTGGCCTTCCTGTTGGCTGCCGCCAGCGCGGTCGGATTGCCGCCGTTCGCGGGTTTCCTCGGCAAACTGATGCTGCTGCAGGCCGTGCGCGACAGTGCACCGGCAGCGGCAATCTGGTCGGTATTGCTGTTTGCCGGTCTGTTGCTGATGCTGGCGCTGGCCAAGAATGGCGGGCGGCTGTTCTGGGAGCGCAGTCCGGATCATCCGCCAGCCGGAGCCCATCGCGTCGGCTGGCGCCGCGCCAGCGCTGTTGCCCTTCTGGTGTCGCCTGCACTGTTGCTCACATTGTTCGCGCAACCGGTGTCGGATTACGCATCGCGCACCGCCGCGCAGTTACACGATTCGCAAGCGTATGTCTCTGCGGTGCTTGGCACAAAAGAAATTAAACGGGAGCAGCGCCCATGAACGCGACTCAACCACTTTTTGCGGATCGGGTTGCAATATGATGCAGCGCCTGCTCCCGCGCCCCGCGCTGTCACTCGCACTGTTCCTGTTGTGGACGGCACTGACCAATGCCGCCTCAGCTGGCACCCTGTTGCTTGGCGTGTTGCTGGCGTTGCTGCTTCCGCACATCGCGGCGCCGTTCTGGCCTGATGCGCCGCGACTCTCACGTCCGGCCTTGGCCGTCAAGTTTGCGGTGTACATCGTCTGGGATATTCTGCTCGCCAACTGGGCGGTGGCGCGGCTCGTGGTCGGACCAGCGGCAAAGCTGCATCCCGCCTTCATCGAAGTGCCGCTCGACCTGCGCGACCCGTTCGCCGCGACAGTGTTGGGCAGCATCGTATCGTTGACACCGGGCACGGTATCCATTGACGTAGATCGTGAACGCTGGGTGCTGCATCTGCATGCGCTGAATGCGCCTGATCCGGAGGCACTGATCCGTGAAATCAAGCAACGCTACGAAGCGCCGATCAAGGAGATATTCACATGCTGAACTTCGCCATCGAAACCGGTCTCGCGATGATCGGACTGGCCATGCTGCTCAACCTGTGGCGACTGGTACAAGGGCCGGACATCACCGACCGCATTCTCGCGCTCGATACGCTTAACATCAACGCCATAGCATTGCTGGTGCTGTTCGGCATCCGCGAGGCGAGCAGTGCATACTTCGAGGGTGCGCTGCTTCTGGCGGCGATGGGCTTCGTCGCCACCGTTGCGCTGTGCAAGTTCCTGTTACGCGGAGACATCATCGAATGAACCCTGCCATCGAATTTCTTGTCGCACTCTTGATTCTGCTCGGCGCACTGTTCGCCCTTCTGGGTTCGGTCGGACTGGCGCGCCTGCCGGATTTCTTCACCCGCCTGCACGGCCCAACCAAGGCCACCACGCTGGGGGTGGGCGCAATGGCGCTGGCGTCTGCCGTGTATTTCAGCGCGACACAATCCGGACTCAGCCTGCACGAGATTGCAGTGATGGTGTTTCTGTTTATCACCGCACCGGTGTCGGCTCATTTGCTGGCCAAGGCGGCGCTGCACCGGCGCAAGCCGTAGGCACGCAATTTATTGCGCGCCTGCAACTAAAAGGACTGGCAAACATGACACAGCAAGCTTGGCACCAACTCGCAGCAGACGAAGCACTCTCCGCACAGCAAGTGACAGCCGCGGGTTTGTCTGGAGAAGAGGCTGCGCGCCGTCTTGCCGAACACGGCCCGAACCTGCTCACTCCGCCGCAAAAGCGCGGGCTGCTGCTGCGCTTCCTGCTGCAATTCCACAATGTGCTGATCTATGTGTTGCTGGCCGCCGCCGTGGTCACAGCACTGCTCGCGCACTGGGTGGACACGGCGGTGATCGTCGGCGTGGTGGTGATCAACGCCATCATCGGGTTCATTCAGGAAGGCAAGGCGGAGCAGGCGATGGAGGCGATCCGCCGCATGTTGTCACCCGAGGCCACCGTGTTGCGCAGCGGTAAACGTATCGCGGTAGCGGCTGAAACGCTGGTGCCCGGCGATGTCGTGCTGCTGCAATCCGGCGACAAGGTGCCGGCCGACCTGCGACTGCTAAAAACGAAGAACCTGCGCATCGAGGAGGCAGCGCTGACCGGTGAATCCACTGCCGTCGAAAAGAACCCTGCCGCCGTGGGTGCGCAAGCGATGCTCGGCGACCGCTATTGCATGGCCTATTCCAGCACTCTGGTGGTGTACGGGCAAGGTGCGGGCGTGGTGGTGGCGACCGCCGACGACACCGAGATCGGGCGCATCAGTGCGATGCTGGATGAAGTGCAAACTCTGACCACGCCGCTGCTGCGCCAGATGGAAGTCTTCGGGCGCTGGCTGACAGTCGCCATCATGGTGCTGTCCGTGCTGACTTTCCTGTTCGGCTGGCTGGTGCACAGTTTCGGCCTCGGCGACATGTTCCTCGCCGCAGTGAGCATGGCGGTGGCGGCGATCCCGGAAGGGCTGCCCGCCGTGCTCACCATCACGCTGGCGCTCGGCGTGCAGCGCATGGCCGGGCGCAACGCCATCGTGCGCCGCCTGCCGGCGGTGGAATCGCTGGGTTCTGTCACCACCATCTGTTCCGACAAGACCGGCACACTGACCAGGAACGAGATGACCGTGCAGCGCGTAATCACCGCCCCGCAAGTGTTCGAAGTGAGCGGCGCCGGTTATGCGCCGCACGGCGGCTTCGCCATCGGGAGCCGGGAAATCACTATCGCCGACCGCCCTGAAACGGTGGATTTGCTGCGCGCCGGCCTGCTGTGCAACGATGCCGCGTTGAGTGAAAGCGGAGACCTATGGCAGATCGCTGGGGACCCGACCGAGGGCGCGCTGATCCCGCTGGCACTGAAAGCCGGACTGGACCCACAGTTCGAGCAGGGCGAGCTGCCGCGCACCGACCACATCCCGTTCGAATCGGAGCACCGATTCATGGCGACACTGCACCATGACCATGCCGGGCATGCCTTCATTTTCGTAAAAGGCGCGGTGGAGCAGGTGCTGGCAATGTGCAACCGGCAGCGCGCCATCGGCGAAGATGAGGCGCTCGACCTACCCTACTGGCACGCGCAGATGGCCGACACCGGCGCGCGTGGCCACCGCGTACTGGGTCTGGCGATGAAGGCGCTTGATAACGGCCAGCGCGAACTGAGTTTTGCCGATATGGAAGGCGGCTTTACGCTGCTCGGCATGGTCGGCATCAGCGACCCGCCGCGCGAAGAGGCCATCGCCGCCGTGCGCGACTGCCGTGCGGCCGGCATCCGCGTCAAGATGATCACCGGCGACCATGCCGACACCGCGCGCGCCATCGCCGCACAACTCGGCATCGGTAACGGCCGCGTGCTGACCAGTGGCGAACTGGATGCGATGGACGACGAAACACTGCGCCAGACAGTGCGCGAGGTGGATGTGTTCGCGCGCGCCAGCCCGGAACACAAGCTGCGACTGGTCACAGCATTGCAGGCCAACGGCGAGATCGTCGCCATGACCGGCGACGGCGTGAACGACGCGCCCGCGCTGAAGCGCGCCGACATCGGCGTGGCGATGGGCATGAAAGGCACGGAGGTCGCCAAGGAAGCGGCTGAGATGGTACTGGCCGACGACAACTTCGCCACCATCGCGCACGCGGTCGAAGAAGGCCGCACCATCTACGACAACATCAAGAAAGCCATCGTGTTCATCATGCCGACCAACGGTGGCGAAGCGGGCATCGTGCTGATCGCCATCCTGTTCGGCATGGCGCTGCCGCTCACCCCGGTGCAGATCCTGTGGGTGAACATGGTGACCGCCGTCACACTGGCGCTGGCGCTATCGTTCGAAAAAGCCGAGCCGGACGTGATGCGCCGCGCGCCGCGCGCCGCCGAAGAGCCTCTTCTGTCCAGCTTCATGATCTGGCGCATCAGCTTCGTCTCGGTGTTACTCGCGTTGGGAGTCGTCGCCCTGTTCCTGTGGATGATCGCGCGCGGCGACAGCCTCGAGACCGCCCGCACCGTCGCGGTCAATGCACTGGTGGTGGGTGAGATATTCTATCTGTTCAACTGCCGCTACCTGTTGGCTCCGGTGCGCAACTGGCAGGACTTCATCGGCAATCCCTACGTGCTGCTTAGCATTGGTGTGCTGGTCGTCATCCAGCTGGCCTTCACCTATGTTCCGTTCATGCAGGAGATGTTCGGTGTCGTCGCCCTTGATGCTGCG
>JBAZFV010000048.1:0-7657 GCA_041653255.1 Sideroxydans sp.
CGAGGATATGCATCCGGCCTTCTTTGGCCTGACTCAATGCCACTTGCATGATCTCTTTGGTGATGCCGTTGATCTTGATATCCATCTGCAAAGCGGTGATACCTGTATCGGAACCGGCCACCTTGAAGTCCATATCGCCCAGATGATCTTCGTCGCCCAGGATGTCGGTCAGCACCGCAAAACGCGCGCCATCCTTGATCAACCCCATCGCGATACCGGCCACGTGATTTTTCAGTGCCACGCCCGCATCCATCAGCGACAGGCAACCGCCGCAGACCGAGGCCATCGAGCTGGAACCGTTGGATTCTGTGATCTCGGAGACCACACGCATCGCATAGCCGCATTCATCTTCGCCCGGCAACACGGCAACCAGTGCACGCTTGGCCAAACGGCCATGGCCGATCTCGCGCCGCTTGGGCGTACCGACACGGCCCGTTTCACCCGTGGCGTACGGCGGAAAGTTGTAATGCAACATGAAGCGGTCGGAAAACTCACCCTGCAAGGCATCGACCTTTTGGGCATCGCGCATCGAGCCCAGCGTGGCGATGACCAAGGCTTGAGTTTCGCCACGGGTAAACAACACAGAACCGTGGGTACGCGGCAGGACGCCGGTGCGAATGGTGATCGGGCGCACAGTGCGGGTATCGCGACCGTCGATACGGGGCTCGCCGCTCAATATCTGACCGCGCACGATCTTCGCTTCCAGCGCACTGAACAACTCTCCAATTTCATTGTTGGAAACATTCTCGAATTCAGGTGTCGCCAGCGCCTCGGATACCTTTGCACGAATCGCCTCAACCTGGTGTGTACGCGCCTGTTTCTCGCGTACCGCGTAAGCGGCTTGCAGTTCGTTTTCCGCCAGCGCATTGATCCGGGCAATCAGCGCTTCGTTCTTCGGCGCAGGTGCCCAGTCCCAATCATCCTGGCCCGTCGCTTCGGCCATTTCGTTGATTGCATTGATCACAACCAGCATCTGCTCGTGACCGAACATCACCGCACCCAGCATGATCTCTTCCGACAATTCCTGCGCTTCTGATTCCACCATCAAGACCGCTTGTGCCGTACCTGCGACCACCAGGTCCATCTGCGAAGTCGCCAATTCATCTTTGGTCGGGTTAAGCAGATACTGCCCATTGGCATAACCCACACGCGCCGCGCCGATCGGACCATCGAACGGGATGCCTGAAATCGCCAGTGCCGCAGAGGCACCGATCATCGCCGGAATGTCAGAATCGATCTGCGGGTCGGACGACATCACGGTCGCCACAATCTGCACTTCGTTGTAAAAACCTTCCGGAAACAGCGGGCGCAGCGGACGGTCGATCAAACGACAAGTGAGAATCTCTTTTTCGCGCAGCGGGCCTTCACGCTTTAGAAAGCCGCCGGGAATCTTGCCAGCCGCATAGGTCTTTTCAATATAGTCCACGGTCAGCGGGAAGAAGTCCTGATCGGGCTTGGCATTCTTGCGACCGACCACGGTGACCAGCACCACAGTGTCGCCCAGACTGACCATCACCGCGCTGCTGGCTTGTTTGGCGATCTCGCCAGTCTCCAATGTCAGCTGTTGATTGCCGAAATTCAGTGTTTTCTTATAGTGGCTCAAAATAGACCTCTCTTGAAGTGATTGGGATGCGAGCTTATCGCCGCGCCAAAACGAAGCGGGCCGCTAATGCGACCCGCCGATGAATCCTGTGTTACTTGCGAAGTTCCAGACGCACGATCAGCGCCTTGTAACCTTCTTCGTTCTTGCTCTTCAGGTAATCCAGCAGCTTGCGCCGGCGGCTGACCAGACGCAGCAGGCCGCGACGAGAGTGATGGTCTTTATTGTGCTCCTTGAAGTGCCCCATCAGGTAGTTGATACGGGCGGTCATCAGTGCGACCTGGACTTCGGGGGAGCCGGTATCGCCCTTGGCGCGTTGGTAATCGGCCACGATCTGCGATTTTTGTGCGGCGGTAATAGACATTGACTTCTTCTCCAGTTGATAAGGTGCGGTAATAAAAAAAGTGCGGCATTCTACACTTGAATGGGTATCCCGCTCAAGCTGATTTCGGTACGGCTGCTGCACGGGCAATGCCGGACAACAGGCGACTTGGCGACAACCTTCCCGCTGTCAGGTCGCCCAGGCCGATGAAATCCTGATCAACGTACAGCCTGCGTTTGCCATCTGGGCAGTCATCCGTCAGGCCCAGACGCTGCCCCTGTGCCAGTCGCCCCGCCTGGATCGCATCCAACTCCAGTTTGGGCAGGTTCAACACCAGACTATCGAGCGGCAACAGACAGCCATCACGCTGCGCTTCGTCCATCGCCTCCAATTGTGGCAAAGTCAGGGCATCCTGCAGGCCGAAGTCGCCGATCCCGCTACGACGCAAACCGATCAAGTGCGCACCACAGCCCAGTGCTTCACCGATATCCTCCGCCAGCGTGCGCACATAAGTGCCTTTGCTGCACAGCACATCAAGCACCAGTTCATCACCCACCCGGCCTTGCAATGTCAATTCACGGATCACCACCGGACGCACTGCGCGCTCGACTGTTTCCCCCTTGCGGATATATTCGTAGAGCGGTTTGCCCTGATGTTTGAGGGCACTGTGCATGGGTGGCAATTGTTGTATCTCGCCGGTGAAGTCAATCAATGCCTGATGCAACTGATCCGCCGTGACCGCCACCGCGCGCTGCTCGATGATCTCCCCCTCGGCATCGCCAGTACTGGTGCGCTGGCCGAGGCGCAGCGTAGCCATATAGCGTTTGTCTGCATCCAGCAGGGCATGGGTAAATTTGGTCGCCTCACCGAAACAGATCGGCAACAGCCCTGTGGCGAGCGGATCAAGGGTGCCGGTATGGCCGGCTTTCTCCGCCCGGAACAAACGGCGGACTTTTTGCAGGGCAATGTTGGAGCTGAGCTGGAGTGGCTTGTCGAACAACAACACACCATCCAGCTGTCGCCTCACATGGCTTGCACGCTCACTCTTTGTTTTGGTCACTGGCGACGGCTTGATCGATCAGCTGCGACAGATGCGCACCGCGCTCAATGGAGGCGTCATAAACGAAGTGCAATTGCGGTGTGATGCGCAGCTTCATGGCATGTGCCAAATGGCTGCGCAGGAAACCGGCAGCGCGCTCAAGCCCTTGCAGCAGCAATTCACTGTCCCCGTCCAGCGAGGTGTAGAACACTTTGGCATGCGCGTAATCATTGGTCACGGCAACGCCGGTCAGCGTCACTTTGCGTACGCGCGGATCTTTCACCTGCAGCCGGATCAGTTCTGCCAGTTCACGCAGTATCTGTTCCGACACTCGGTCCGTACGCGCAAAATCCTTTGCCATCTAGAGTGCCCGCGCCACTTCAACGATCTCGAACACTTCCAGCATATCGCCCACTTCCAGGTCGTTGTAGCCGCGCAAGGACAGGCCGCACTCGAAGTTGGATTTTACTTCCTTGGCGTCATCCTTGAAGCGCTTGAGGGAATCCAGTTCACCGGTGTGCATCACCACGTTATTGCGCAACACCCGCACACTGGAACCGCGCTTGATCAAGCCCTCGGTGACATAACAGCCCGCCACCGTCCCCACCTTGGAGATGTGATAGACCTGGCGCACCTCGACCATGCCGATGATGTTCTCTTTTTTCTCCGGCGCCAGCATGCCGGACAGAGCAGCCTTGATTTCGTCCACCATCGCGTAAATGATGTTGTAGTAGCGAATCTGCACACCCGACGATTCTGCCAGCCGCCGCGCCGATGCATCCGCCCGCGAGTTGAAACCGATGACGATTGCCTTGGAAGCCAGCGCCAGGTTAACGTCAGACTCGGTGATGCCACCCACACCGCTGTGGATCAGGCTGACCTTGACCTCATTGGTGGAAAGTTTCTGCAATGACCCGGCGATCGCCTCGATTGAGCCCTGCACATCAGCCTTGACGATCAGCGTCAAGGTACGCACTTCGCCCTCGCCCATCTGCTCGAACATATTTTCCAGTTTGGCAGCCTGCTGCTTGGCTAGTTTCACATCACGGAACTTGCCCTGACGGAACAGCGCGATCTCGCGTGCCTTCTTTTCATCGGCCAGCACAAGGAAATCGGCACCCGCCACCGGCACTTCGGACAAACCCTGAATTTCGACTGGAATCGAAGGACCGGCCTCAGTGACCGCCTTTCCATTCTCGTCAAGCATGGCGCGCACCCGTCCGGAAACCGAACCAACCAGTACTGCATCGCCGCGCTTCAATGTGCCGGACTGAACCAGCAAAGTCGCCACGGCACCCTTGCCCTTGTCCAGCCGTGCTTCGACCACCACACCTTTGGCCGTCGTATTTTTGGCCGCTTTCAGCTCCAGCACCTCAGCTTGCAGCAGCAGTCCTTCAAGCAATGCATCAATACCTTGTCCAGTCTTGGCCGATACTTCAACGAACATGCAATCACCACCCCAATCTTCGGGCACAACGTTTTCCGCCACCAATTCCTGCCGCACTTTTTCAAGATTCGCATCAGGTTTGTCAACCTTGGTCACCGCGACCACAATCGGCACTCCTGCCGCACGGGCATGGTGAATCGCTTCCTTGGTTTGCGGCATGACGCCGTCGTCCGCCGCCACCACCAGAATCACAATATCGGTCGCCTGCGCACCGCGTGCACGCATCGCGGTAAAGGCCTCATGGCCCGGTGTATCAAGAAAGGTGATCATCCCGCGCGGAGTTTCCACGTGATAGGCGCCGATGTGCTGGGTGATACCACCTGCTTCGCCGCTCGCCACGCGCGTGCGGCGGATATAGTCAAGCAAAGAAGTCTTGCCGTGATCGACGTGACCCATGACGGTCACCACGGGCGCTCTCGACTCCAGCACCACATCTTCGTGCACGGCCGCCTCCAGAAGGAAAGCATCCGGATCATCCGGCTTGGCCTGGACTGCCTTGTGTCCCATCTCTTCGACCAGGATCATCGCGGTTTCCTGATCCAGCACCTGGTTGATGGTAACCATCGAGCCCATTTTCATCAGGGTCTTGATGATCTCCGCCGCCTTAATCGACATCTTCTGTGCCAATTCGGCCACACTGATGGTTTCCGGGATGGTCACTTCCTGCACGATCGGCTCGGTGGGCAAAGAGAAGGCGTGTTGCGCCGCATCCGCCTTACCATGCTTGTCATGCCGACCGACACGCAGAGAGCCGCCGCTGCGCACGCCGACACCGGCGCGCGAATCAAGATTGCGTGAAGGCGGGCGTTTTTTATGTCCCGCCTCATCCCACGGGCTATCCTTGGCCGCACCCTTTTCACCCTTTTTGGAGGGTCTGGCAACTTTATCGCCGGGTTTCAGCGTCGGCTTGTGCAACGTTCCTTCCGGCGCCTTGATTGGCACTTCCACCGCCGGTTTTATTTCCTCTACAACCGGTTCCGGCTTCACTTCAGCCACCACCTTGCGCTTGCTACGCGACTGCTTGGCTTCCACATCGGCCGCTTGGCGGGCAGCCAGTTCGGCAGCCATGCGTGCCTCTTCCTCACGCGCCTTGTGCTCCTGTTCATCCAGCACCTTCTTGGACTTTGCCTTGGCCGGTTTCTCTTCCGTCACTGCTGCCGGTATCACTTCTGCCGACTGACCCAACGGGGCAATCGTGCGTTTCTTGCGTACTTCAACCTGAATCGTGCGCGCCCTGCCACTGCTGTCGGATTTCTTGATAGCAGTAGTCTCACGGCGAGTCACCGTGATCTTGCCCTTGCTCGCACCATGTGCACTGCGCAGGTGCTCCAGCAGTTTGGCTTTATCCTGCTCGGAGATCGGATCGGAGTCTTTTTGTTTTCTGACTCCAGCGGACTGTAATTGCTCGAGCAACAGTTCGACCGGCAGACCAAGCTCCCCGGCGAATTGAGCGACATTGATTTTTTCCATTACGTTCCTTCCGTCCAGCGGACGATTTTACTTAATTGGAATGGGCATAGAAATCCGCCCTCTCCATTCCCTCGCCTCAATCCCCTGAAACCTTCCGGCCAATCGACCAAGCACGATAAAACTGTGCAAGTCGCCGGTTATCCCGCACGCGGACGAGGAGGCGAACGAGTCGCTACATTAATTTCAAATTAGACAAACCATGGGGCACGCGCCGTCATGATGAGCTGATTTGCGCGCTCACCATCCATACCGGTTAGTTCGACCAGTTCATCAGTATCCAGATCGGCCAGCGCATCCTGCGTGCCGACACCCTTGCCAGCCAGGATGCGCGCGGTCTCCTCATCCATCCCTTCAATCTTGAGCAAGTCTTCGATGTTGTGCCCAACCTGTTCCTCATTGACGATTGCCGCAGTCAACAACAAGTTGCGCGCACGGCTACGCAGCTCGTTCACCGTCGCCTCATCGAACGCTTCGATCTCCAACATCTCTTCCAGCGGCACATAAGCCACTTCTTCGACGGTATTGAAGCCTTCCTGCACCAGGATGTCGGCAACCTCCTCATCCACATCCAGCTTGGCAACAAACAGGTCGCGCACCTTGGCGAATTCCTGCTCATTTTTCTCTGTGGATTGCTCCACCGTCATCAGGTTGATCTCCCATCCGCTCAATTCGCTGGCCAGACGCACATTCTGTCCGCCACGACCAATCGCCTGTGCCAGGTTTTCCTCTTCCACCACCACATCCATGCTGTGCTTGTCTTCATCCACCACGATGCTGGTAACTTCGGCCGGCGCCAGCGCGTTGATGACGAATGTGGCTGAATCATCCGACCACAGGATGATGTCCACCCGCTCGCCCGCCAACTCATTGGTCACGGCCTGCACCCGCGAACCGCGCATACCGACGCAGGTGCCGATGGGATCCAGCCGTTGGTCATGCGTGCGCACCGCGATTTTGGCGCGTGAACCCGGGTCGCGTGAAGCACTGACGATATCAAGGATGCCTTCTTCGATCTCAGGCACTTCCAGCTCAAACAATTTCTTCAGGAATTCGGTGCTGATGCGGGTGAGAATAATTTGCGGACCACGCACAGTGCGGTCGACGCGCAACAGATAGGCACGAACACGGTCACCGATACGCAAGTTCTCTTTGGGAATCATCTGGTCACGCGGCAGCAGGGCTTCGATCTTGCCGAACTCGACAATGGCATTGCCGCGCTCGATGCGCTTGATCGTGCCGGAGACCAGGTGCTCATTGCGATCCATGAAGTCGGCGAGAATCTGCTCGCGCTCCGCGTCGCGGATCTTCTGGAAGATAACCTGCTTCGCCGCCTGTGCCCCGATACGACCGAAGTCGATATTCTCCAGCGGCTCCTCGATGAACTCTTCCAGTTGAATTTCCGGGTCGCGCTTCTGCGCCTCTTCCAGCTTGATGTGCAATTCCGGAGTTTCAAAAGTCTCGTCATCCATCACCTGCCAGCGATGGAACGACTCATACTCGCCGGTTTGACGGTCGATACTCACACGCACATCCGCCTCCTCGCCCGTGAAACGCTTCTTGGTGGCGGAAGCCAATGCAGACTCCAGTGCACCGAACACAATTTCCTTGTCCACGTTTTTCTCACGCGCCAGGGCGTCCACTAACAACAGAATTTCACGACTCATCGCATTTCTCCGACCGCTTCAAAATATTGGCACCAAACGCGCCTTATCCACATTCGACAATTCGATCGCAACCAAATTGCCTTCCATATCCAACTGCACGACACCATCCTTCAAT
>JBAZFV010000048.1:7667-13191 GCA_041653255.1 Sideroxydans sp.
TTCACCTAGGATGCCGACGAATTGCTTGCTGCCATTCAGCGGCATACGCAGCTTGAATTTCGCCTTTTGCCCCTGAAAACGCACGAAGTCGGCCTCTTTCTTGAGCAACCGATCCAACCCGGGTGAAGATACCTCCAGGCGTTCGTAATCTACCCCTTCCACCGCGAATAGATGCACCAACTGGTCGCTCACGCGGGCGCAATCCTCCACCGAAATACCTTCCTGCTTATCCATGAACACGCGCATCAGTCCCCGTCCGGACAGCTCCAGATCGACCAACTCGTACCCCATGCCGGCCAGCGTTGTATCTACCAGCTTCACCACATCCATAATCCGTACCCACAAATAAAAAACGGGCTCGAAGCCCATCTGAAACGGCGCGGATTGTATCAAAAGCTTTGATTAAGGGAAACAGGTATTTAAGAGAAATCGGAAAGCCGCTCATCCCAACCTTATTCCCAGAGGGGGAATGAGCACAATCCCCTCCACCTCTGAAAGTGGGTTAGGAAGATAGAGAGCTCTATAAAACTATCGCCGGCATCAAATTCCGAATACCTTGCGCATTCGGCTGCAAAACCACACCCAACTCGGTAATCAAGCCTGTCACCAGTTCGGCAGGGGTCACGTCAAACGCCGGATTACGGATACTCACCCCCTCCGCCGCCCAATGTGTCTCGCGAAAACCCTTAACCTCATCCACCGGGCGCTCCTCAATGGGGATGTCTTTGCCAGCGGCGATATTCAAGTCGATGGTCGAAAGCGGGCATGCCACGTAGAACGGGATGTTGTGCCGTCTGGCCAGCACCGCCACCATATAGGTGCCGATTTTGTTCGCCACGTCGCCGTTGGCCGCCACGCGATCCGTCCCCACTACCACCGCATCCACTTCACCCTGCGCCATCATATAGCCCGCCATATTGTCGGTGATGAGCGTGACCGGGATATTCTCCTGCACCATCTCCCACGCCGTCAGCCGTGCACCCTGCAGGAAGGGGCGCGTCTCATCGGCGATGACTGAGATTTTCTTGCCTGCCTCCACCGCCGAACGGATCACCCCCAGCGCAGTGCCCCAACCCGCCGTCGCCAGCGCGCCCGCATTGCAATGTGTCAGCACCCGCGCGCCGTCGGGCAGGAGTTCAGCGCCAAATGTCCCCAGAGCGCGGTTAATGCGGATGTCTTCGGCCAATATCTCATGCGCCTCGGCCAGCAAACGCTGCGCAATCTGTTGCGGGATTTGCGCTGCCACGCTCTCCCAAACCCTGCGCATCCGCTGTAACGCCCAAAACAAATTTACCGCCGTCGGCCGGCTCTGTGCCAGCACGGTGAATCCTGCTTCCATGCCCGCCTTGAAATTTTCATCTCCACTCCCTCGCCCCTCATGGGAGGGGGGTGGTATTACACTCGCCAGCCGCAACGCCTCCAGCGCCACCCCATAAGCCGCCGCGACACCGATAGCCGGTGCACCGCGCACCACCATGCTGCGAATCCCCTCCGCCACCGTAGCGGCGGAGTCATAACTCAAGTATTCAAAAGATGCGGGCAAGATGCGCTGGTCGATCATTTCCAGCCTATTGTGTGACCAGCGCATGGTTTCGATTTTCATGGATTTTTTCCTTGGCAGTTTGCAGCAACCATTCGCGGCAAAACTCGGCCGTGAGTGATAATGCCACCGATTTTAAATCAACCAACCCGTCATAATGAGCAAACTCACACTGGAACGCATCCTGCAATCGCAAGGGTTTGGCACACGCAAATGGTGTACCACCCTGATCGCCAACGGCGAAGTGCGCATCGGCGGCGAGATCGTCACTGACCCGCGCCGCGCTTTCGAGACGGACGGCATTGAATTCAGCGTGTATGACGAACCGTGGCTATTCCGCAGACAAGTCTATATCGCACTGCACAAACCGGCCAATTACGAATGTTCGCGCAAACCCAGCCATCACCCCGGTGTGCTGTCACTGCTGCCGGAACAGTTCAGCTTGCGCGACGTCCAGCCGGTCGGGCGGCTGGACCACGACACCACCGGACTGCTGCTGCTGTCGGACGATGGCGCATTCATCCACGCACAGTCCTCGCCCAAGCGCCATATTCCGAAGGTGTATGTCGCCACCACACAGGATGCGGTGACACCGCAACTGGTCATGCAATTATTGAAGGGAGTGAAATTGCACGACGAACCGGCGCCGCTGGCTGCCGTGCTGTGCGAAAAGCTGGGCGAACATGAGCTGAAGATCGTGCTGGAACAGGGCAAATATCATCAGGTGAAGCGCATGCTGGCGGCCGCTGAAAATCATTGCACAGCGCTGTGCCGCACCCAGATTGGTGAATTGAAGTTGGACGAACTGGAACTGGCGGCAGGTGAATGGTGTTATCTGGACGAAGCGGCGCGGGCACTGCTCAAGCCCTGCACCTGATGCATCAGGAGTTGACGTATTTGCAATACGTCTCGCGGATGAACGCAATAGCAACCAGGCTCATGACCGAAAAACCCAGCATGATGGCGATGCCAACCTGATAGTCGCCTAACCCAAGTGGCAACCCACTGTCCGCATGGGCGCGGTCGATGGCCCAACCCACCAGCGGTTGCATGATCGCGGTACCAAGGAAGGCACCGACATTGACCACGCTGGTCGCCATGCCGGACAACGCGGGCGGATTCACTTCCTTGGCGCAGGACCAGCTCAAGGTGAAGCTCGGTGCAGCCAGCCCCATCATCAGAAAAAGAGCATGACTCACCAAAGCTCCCATCTGCATCCCGAACAACAGCGGCAGCCAGCACAAGCAATACACCAACGCCCCGGCGAACATCACCGGCTTGCGCCGCCCCAGTCGATCCGACAAGGTGCCGATGAAGAATGCGCCGATGGCGAAACCGGCCAGCAACCAAGTGGTGTGATCGGTGGCGGCGGCTCTATCCATGCCGTACACGTCATGCAGGAACGGCACTGCCCACAATCCGCCGAAAGCAAACAGCGAACCTGCCAGCCCCATATTCACCCACAGACCCGGCCAGGTCTCGCGATTCTTCAGCACCACCAGCAGTCCGTCGTACCAGTGTCCGGCGTGCGGCGGGTGCGAGGTTTTCCCGTCCAGTTCGCGCAGACTGGGCAGCCCAACCTCGCCCGGATGATCGCGCACGAACCACCACGCCAGCAATGCCAACACCAGGGAAGCCATGCCCACCGCGACAAAAACCGTGCGCCAGGAAATGAAATCCAGCGCCCAGGCCAACGGCGCTGCCGCGAGTACAGAGCCCATATTCCCCAGCAAAATGGTGGCACCGGTTGCGGTGGCAAAGTGGCGGTCATGGAACCAGACCGCGTTGAGTTTGAGCATGCAGATGAAGGCAACCGAGACACCCAGTCCGACCAGCAGACGACCGAGCGAAGCGATCGCCAGCGTATCCGCCATGCCGAACAGCAGTGAACCGATCCCGGCGATGACGCCGCCGATCGCCACCACGCGGCGCGGCCCCAGCGTGTCGGCGAGAATACCGGTGGGGATCTGCATCAGGGTATAGATATAAAAATAGGTCGCGGCCAGCCCGCCCAGCGCCGCGCCGCTCGTCTGGAACGCCAGTTGCAGATCGGATGAGATCGCCGCCGGGGCGAAGCGATGGAAGAACGACAACACATACGCCAGACCGACGATACCGAATGCCGTCCAGCGCAGACGTACGAGTTGACTGGCTTGCCGGGTGTTCAGCATGAAAGGCGTCCGCTACGCTCGGGTCAAGCGACCTTGTTTACAAACAATGTTTGCGAAGGATAGGCAAACTCGAGTCCTTCTTTCTCAAACGTCTCGAAGATCGCCAGATTGATCGCCTGCTGGATATCCATGTATTTGGCGTAATCCGCACCGGTCACGTAATACACGAACTCAAAGTTCAGGCTGAAATCACCGTAGGAGGCAAAATGTCCCCGGTCGAAATCGGCATCCTCCTGCGCCAGAATGATGTCCTTCACGATCTGCGGAATGCGTTTCAGTTTCTCGGCGGGTGTTTGATAGGTCACGCCCAGCTTGAACACGACCCGGCGCCTTTCCATCTTCTTGAAATTGTGCACGCGCGAGTTGGTCAGATCGGTGTTGGAGAACACCAGTTGCTCCCCGCTCAGTGCCCTGATGCGGGTGGTTTTGATTCCGACATGCTCCACCACGCCCATCTTGTCACCCACCACGATGAAATCACCCACCGCAAACGGCTTGTCGAAGAAAATGACAAAGTAGCTGAACAGATCGCCCAGTACCGCCTGCGCCGCCAGCGCCACCGCGATACCGCCGATACCCAGACCGGCCACCACCGCCGATATCTTTACGCCAAGATTGTCGAGCAGGAAGATCAGCGCCAGCACCCAGATCACGAAATTGAGCAGACTGCCAACTCCTTTGAGCTGCTTGCCGCCTGCCGCGTCATCCGACTTGTCTTTCAGGTAAAACTGCAGCAGATGATGCACGGCCGCAGTCAGTGTTCGCACCACGAGTATCGTGATCAGTATGATTGCCGCAATATTGAAACCCCGCTCAAAATCCCTGGACAGATTCAGCGTATGCATCGCCGCATACAACACGCCGAAATAAAGGATAGGCACCAGCGTCCGCTCGACCGCTTTGAGAAACAAGTCGTCGAGAGATGTGGCAGTCAACTCTACCAGTCGCTTAATCCGATTGAGGATGTACCGCTTAAACCCATAAAGGACCGCCATCCCGCCCAGAAAAATCCCGAGTGCCGTGAGATAAGCCAGCACCGTATTACCGAAGAACGAATGATCCAACATAGTTTGCAGGCTTCCTTATTCATTACACCAACCAAAGTACCGGACAGCACAGCGCAATGCGCTATGCTTATGCCCCCCCACAATCCGCCTGTCGCGCATTGTGCCGCACTGCACCGTATCAGGAAAACACATGGCAATCAAAGCAACCGTATTCAAGGCTCATCTGCAGATCGCGGATATGGAGCGCCACTACTACCAGGATCACGCGCTCACGCTGGCAAGACACCCCTCCGAAACGGATGAACGCATGATGGTGCGCCTTTTGGCATTTGCCCTGCACGCCCGTGAATATCTGGAATTTGGGCAAGGCATGAACAACGACGACGAAGCGGATGTGTGGCAGAAAGACCTGACCGGCGCCATTGAACTGTGGATTGATGTCGGTATCCCCGACGAGAAGCTGATCCGCAAAGCCTGCGGCCGAGCTAAACAAGTAGTGGTGTATTGCTACGGCGGGCGAGTCGCAGAGATGTGGTTCGAGCAGAACCGTTCAAAGTTCGAACGGCAACAAAACCTCACCATTGTTAATTTACCGCCGGAGAACACCCGCGAACTGGCCGAACTGGCACAGCGCAGTATGCGACTGCAATGCACCATTCAGGATGGCCAGGTGTGGGTAAGCGACGGCGAGGCCAGCGTGGAAATCGGGCGGCAGAAGCTGCTCTGACGCCGTACCTTATTGAGCGGTGGCAGTCGCCTTTTCGATCAACTCCTGCAATTCACCCTGATCGTACATCGCGGCCATG
>JBAZFV010000049.1:0-1601 GCA_041653255.1 Sideroxydans sp.
GTAAAATCGCTGGAATCCTTGCCATAGACCGCGCTGACGGACAGGGGGCCGTCGGCATAGGTACCGGACAGCAGCATGATGGTGGTCTTGTTGGATACCGTGTTGTTGTTGCTGGCCAGACCGGAATTGGCACCATCAGCATTACCCGTGGAGTAGTTCACTTCGGCGCTGAACGGGCCCATCTTCGGTGTGGCATAGGCAATCGTCTGGGTCATGCGTGCAGCGGTACCCAGGAAAGAGCCAGCACCGGAATTGATGGCCTGCAGCGGAGAGATCAGCGAGCCGTAGGTCGGGTCATATTTGAGGTTGAAGAAGAACGCCACGGTGTGCAGGTAGCCGGTGGAAAGCTTGCCGAAATCGCCGGACAGTGCCAGCATTTCCTGACGGGTAGTAAACGGGCCAGTTGCGGCCGTGTCTTTTTGGGTATCCATTCCGTATTCCACATTGATGCTGACCTTCATGCCATTGTCCAGATCTTCCGAGGCATTGACACCGATACGCGAAGCGGACAGGCCACCGGACACGGCACGCATGTCGCTCTCGTGACCATCGCTGGAAATGGAAGCAATACCACCATCGATGATGCCGTACACACTCGCATCAGCAGCGAGCACAGGGGTGGAAAATGCAGCTGCGATAGCTAGTGCGATAAGTTTCTTTTGCATCGTTTTCTCCTCTTGAATTTAGAATTAGTCCTGAAGACGAGCGTTGCTTTTTCGCTTCGGGGCCAAACGTATTACAAACTTCTTACAACACACTTACAACATGGTTATTTGCCACATCCCTACTTGCCGAGGGCTTTTGGACCAGTCATCTAAAGTGGCTAATCTGATACATATTATGCATGAGAACCGCCAGCCAATTCTTGATCTATGACAAAATAATGACAAAAAATCAGCTGTTGTTGTTTTTATGCTACACGGCACTGCACCTGACTTTCCGCGGGTCAAAATTTTAACCCGACACTGAAAAAAAACAACAATGCGCTTGCATTTGCCTTGCCCGACTGCGTTAGGTAGCATCCGCCCGCTCCATTCACTACAAACCCGCCTTTTCAAACAAATGATCCTCTCCGACCGCGTCAATACCTACGGGCAAGACCTGTTGCGCCGTTACGGCGAACGTATCCACAAGATTGCGCTGGACGTCGGCATGACCTGTCCCAACCGCGATGGCAGCAAAGGTATCGGCGGCTGCACTTTTTGCAACAATGATTCGTTCAGCCCCAACGGGCACACGCCGCCCACCCTGCACGAACAACTGGCCTCGGGACGCCGCGCCATTTCCCGCGGCACAGGCGCCACAAAATTCATCGCCTATTTTCAGGCCTATACCAACACCTACGCCGAGATCGAGCGCCTGCGGGCGCTGTACGGAGAGGCACTGGCGGAACCTGATGTGGTCGGCCTGGCCATCGGCACTCGCCCCGACTGTGTGCCCGCCGAGGTGCTCGACCTGCTGGATGAGTTCCGCGCCGGCGGGTTGGAGGTGGTGCTGGAGTTGGGTTTGCAGTCGGCCTTCGACGAGACCTTGCGCCGCGTCAACCGTGGCCACGGTCTGGCCGAATATGAAGTGACGGCGCGGGCGGCGCGGCGGCGTGG
>JBAZFV010000049.1:1611-13132 GCA_041653255.1 Sideroxydans sp.
ATCGTCGGCCTGCCCGGCGAAGATGAATCGCACTACCACACCACGCTCGACACCGTGCTCGACATCGGGGTGGACGGGCTCAAGCTGCATCCGCTGCACGTCGTAAAACATACGATTCTGGCGCACGAATGGCGCAAGGGTGAATACCTGCCGCTGGCGCGCGAGGACTATATCCGTATCGCCGCCGATCTGATCGAGCGCACGCCGGAACATATCGTCTATCACCGCATCACCGGCACCGCGCCAAAAGATATCCTGCTGGCACCGGACTGGGCTGCACAGAAGTGGAGCGTGCTGAACGGCATCGAGCGCGAGTTGCGCCAGCGCGATAGTCGCCAGGGGCAGCACGCAGGCAATCCGCGCGGCCTGCAACCCGCGCACCGCCTTATTCAGCCCCTGCAGCGGTTTGGTTGACTGTTCCCCGTGGGTCGGGTTTTTAACCCGACAGTGCTTGCGATTGATTCACGATTGCTGCCGTGTTACCCGGCAAGGGCTTATTGCACCCTTGGCTGAAAACCGACCTACCGGGCAGTACCGAATACGCGCTCTAGCTCCGCGCCCGGATCATCGGCACGCATGAAGGCTTCGCCGACAAGGAAGGCATGCACTTGATGGCCGCGCATGTGTTCGACGTCCTGCGCGGTGAAGATGCCGCTTTCGGTGACAACGATGCGTTGCGGCGGAATCTGCCCCAGCAGATCAAGTGTGGTTTGCAGGCTGACTTCAAAAGTACGCAGATTGCGATTGTTGATGCCAATCAGCGGTGTCTTGAGTTGCAGCGCGACTTCCAGCTCCTTGCCGTCATGTACCTCAACCAGCACCGCCATGCCGAGCTGGTGCGCCAGCTTCTCAAACGCCTGCATCTGTTTCAGCGTCAGCGCCGCCGCAATGAGCAGAATGGCATCCGCCCCCATCACGCGCGCCTGCCATATCTGGTATTCATCCACGACGAAATCCTTGCGCAGCACCGGCAATTCACAGGCCGCACGTGCCTGCCGTAGATATTCAGTACTGCCCTGAAAGAATTGCTCGTCGGTCAGCACGGACAGGCAAGCCGCACCGTGCCGCGCGTAACTTTGTGCGATTTCGGCAGGTCGAAAATCTTGGCGTATCACACCTTTGCTTGGACTTGCCTTCTTGATCTCGGCGATGACGGCGGGTTTGCCCACCGCAATCTTCGCCCGGATAGCAGCGACAAAGTCGCGCACAGGCAGCGCCTGCTCCACCTCGGCACGCAGCTTGGGCAGAGACTTGGCAGAGAGGGCTGCAGCGACTTCCTGCGCCTTGACAGCAAGGATTTTGTTGAGGATGTCTGACATGAAAATCTTTCGAATGAGGCGCGCATTCTAGCGCATCCAGAGTGTTAAAATGCGCGGCAGCTACAGGTCTGGCTTCACCCAAGGGCGCAATAAACCCCGCGTGATGACCCGTCGACAATGTCGGACTGAAGTCCGGCCCACATGGAAGCCGCGAAAATGGGAAATATAAAAGATTACATGCTGGGTGTCGGGCAAGCCGCCCGTACCGCCTCGCGTGTAATGGCAACTGCCGACACCAACGCTAAGAATCATGCGCTGGAGCATATCGCTACCGCCATCCTGCTCAACAGCGTCAAGTTGATTGCGGAGAACGCCAAGGATGTCGCCGCCGCAAAGGCCAACGGCCTCGATGCAGCCTCCATCGACCGACTCACGCTGACCGAGAAGACCGTCAACGGCATGGCTGAAGGCCTGCGCCAGATCGCCGCATTGCCCGATCCCATCGGTGAGATCAGCGACATGAAGTATCGTCCTTCCGGCATCCAGGTCGGCAAGATGCGCGTGCCACTCGGCGTCATCGGCATTATTTACGAATCGCGTCCCAACGTGACGGCGGATGCGGCAGGGCTGTGTCTGAAATCCGGCAACGCCTGCATCCTGCGCGGTGGTTCCGAAGCCATCCATTCCAATCAGGCCATCGCCGCCTGCGTGCAGCAAGGACTGCGCGAAGCCGGTCTGCCCGAGACAGCGGTGCAGGTAGTGAACACCACCGACCGTGCCGCCGTGGGCGAGCTCATCACCATGAAGGACTATGTCGACGTGATCGTACCGCGCGGCGGCAAGAGCCTGATCGCGCGCATCTCGGAAGAAGCCAAGGTGCCGGTCATCAAGCATCTGGACGGCATCTGCCACGTCTATATTGACGACGAAGCCGACCTGCAAAAGGCCATCCGTATCGCCGACAACGCCAAGACCCATCGCTACGGCGTGTGCAACGCGATGGAGACTTTACTGGTGAATGCGGACGTGGCAGAGAAGGTACTGCCTGAACTGTGCGCCATCTACACAAGGAAAGGTGTGGAACTGCGTGGCGACGAGGCCGCGCGCAACCACGTCGCAACGATGAATGCTGCCACTGAAGAAGACTGGCACACTGAATATCTCGCGCCTATCCTGAGCGTACGCATCGTGGCGAACGTTGGCGAAGCGATAGAACACATCAACACCTACAGCTCACAGCATACCGACAGTATCGTCACCGAAAACTACACCAAGGCAATGCGCTTCCTGCGCGAAGTGGATTCGGCCAGCGTGATGGTGAACGCTTCCACGCGCTTCGCCGATGGCTTCGAATACGGCTTGGGCGCAGAGATCGGCATCTCCACCGACAAGATCCACGCACGCGGGCCGGTCGGACTGGAAGGTCTGACCTCGCAGAAATATATCGTGCTCGGCAACGGGCAAATCCGGCTTTAGCCGTCATACCGGCGCAGGCCGGTATCCAGCGGTTTTATTCAAAATGCATTAGGGAATCTCTGATTAAGTCCTGAACCATTTCGTTTCACTTTGTCAGAGACGAAGTTTGAACAAACGGAACCGAACGATGAAACAAATGACGCTCTCTACAGGTGGCTTTGACAGGTACGGCAAGACGACGCGCCGCGCGGCGTTTCTGGCCGAGATGGAACGCGTTGTGCCATGGTCTGCCCTGTGTGCACTGATCGAACCGGTCTACCCGAAGGCGGGAAACGGGCGTCCGCCCATTGGCCTTGAGCGCATGCTGCGTATCTACTTTCTCCAGAACTGGTTCAACCTCTCCGACCCCGCGGTGGAAGAAGCCCTCTATGACTCCCTGTCCATGCGTGAATTCGTTGGCATCGATCTGGGACGGGAAGGTGCTCCCGATGAAACCACGGTATGCAAATTCCGCCATCTGCTGGAACAGCATGAACTGGGCAAGCGCCTGTTCGAAGAAGTCGGACGGCATCTGCAAACCAACGGACTGAAGGTCTCGACCGGCACCATCGTTGATGCGACGATCATCAGTGCGCCATCCTCGACCAAGAATCAGAGCCGTGCGCGCGATCCGGAAATGCACCAGACCAAGAAGGGAAATCAGTGGTACTTCGGCATGAAGGCGCACATTGGCGTGGACAGCAAGACCCGTCTGATTCATTCGGTGGTTGCCACCCCCGCCAACGTGCACGACAAACACCCCATCCCGCAATTGCTGCATGGCAATGAGAGGCGGGTGTACGGCGACTCTGCCTACTCCAGCCAAAAGGCGCTGATCGCCCAGGCCGCCCCCAAGGCGCGTGACTTCACCAACCAGAAGGGGTTTCGCAACCGAGGACTGACTGAACGGGAGTGCGAGAAGAACAGCCGGAAATCGAGTGTGCGCGCCAAGGTCGAACATGCCTTTCTCATCATCAAGCGCATCTTTGGCTTTGCCAAGGTCAGCTATCGCGGCATGATGAAGAACGGCAATCGCCTGTTTGTTGTGGCGGCACTGGCGAATTTGTTCATGGCCAGACATCACCTGATGCGACTTCCGCAGGAGAGGTGCGTCTGATGAACAGGAAATCGACCGGAATGGTCGGCGAATCGACCCCTGATGGGGTGATTTCCACCCAATCCGAATATCCAAAGCTGAATGTGAGTGCATCGTGCTCATTTGTTGTTACTTATTCAGACATTCCTTAGTTTTTGTCCTCGCATTACGAGGGCTTATTTAAATAACTGGATTCCGGCCTTCGCCGGAATGACGGCAGAGAGGAAAAAATATGAGCACAATCGAAATCAAAATACCTGACATCGGCGGTTTCAAAGGCGTGGCCGTCATCGAGATCGCAGTCAAAGCTGGCGACACTGTTGAAGCAGAGCAATCTCTGATCACACTGGAGACCGACAAGGCCACCATGGACGTGCCTTCTCCTGCTGCCGGCACCATCAAGGAGATGAAAGTCAAAGTCGGCGACAAGGTCAGCGAGGGTTCGGTGATTCTGCTGCTGGAAGCAGCACAGGATTCAGGATCAAGGATTCAGGATTCAGCAAAACCCGCAGCCACGGAAGCGCCTGCCGCCCCCATCCCTGCATCCCGCATCCAGAATCCTGAATCCTCGGATTTGCATGCCGAAGTCGTGGTGCTGGGCGCAGGCCCCGGCGGATACACTGCCGCCTTCCGTGCTGCCGACCTGGGCAAGCAAGTGGTGCTGATCGAAAAGCACGCCTCGCTCGGCGGTGTATGTCTGAACGTCGGCTGCATCCCGTCCAAGGCGTTGTTGCATGTCGCCAAGGTGATCAACGAAGCCGAGGAAGTCGGCCGCCACGGCGTGACCTTCGGCAAGCCGAAGATCGACATCGACCAGATCCGCACATGGAAAGAAAGCGTGATCGGCAAGTTGACAGGCGGCCTCGCTGCTTTGGCCAAACAACGCAAGGTGCAAGTGGTACGCGGCCTCGCCAAATTCACCACAGCGAACAGCATCGCAGTGCAAACCGATGATGGCGAAAAGATCGTCACCTTCGACAACGCCATCGTCGCCGCCGGTTCCAGCGTGGCACGCATCCCCGGCTTCCCTTATGAAGACGAACGCATCATCGACTCCACCGGCGCGCTGGCACTGAAGGACGTACCGAAGCGCATGCTGGTCATCGGTGGCGGCATCATCGGCCTGGAAATGGCGACCGTCTATGAAGCACTGGGCACGAAGATCTCCGTGGTCGAACTGATGGACCAGATCATGCCCGGCGCAGACAAGGACATGGTCAAGCCGCTGCACAACCGTATCGCCAAGCGTTACGAAGCCATCATGCTGAAGACCAAGGTCACCAAGATCGAAGCCGAGAAGAAAGGTCTCAAGGTCACCTTCGAAGGCGAGCAGGCACCCGCAGAACCACAACTGTATGACAAGGTGCTGATGGCGGTAGGCCGCCGCCCGAACGGTCGCGAGATCAACGCTGAAGCAGCCGGCCTCGTCGTGAACGAGCGCGGCTTCATCCCGGTCGACAAGCAGATGCGCACCAACGTGCCGCACATCTTCGCCATCGGCGACATCGTCGGCGACCCGATGCTGGCGCACAAAGCCGTGCATGAAGGCAAAGTGGCGGCAGAGAACATCGCCGGACACAAAGCCTTCTTCGAACCGCTCACCATTCCGTCTGTTGCTTACACCGACCCCGAGATCGCCTGGATGGGTCTCACCGAGACCCAAGCCAAAGTACAAGGTGTCGAGTACGAGAAGGCCTCTTTCCCGTGGGCCGCTTCCGGTCGCGCGCTGTCCATCGCGCGCGAAGAGGGTTCGACCAAGGTGCTGCTCGATCCGAAGAGCCGCCGCATCCTGGGCATGGGCATCGTCGGCGTGAACGCGGGTGAGCTGATCGCCGAAGGCGTGCTGGCACTGGAGATGGGCGCCGACATGGAAGACATCGGCCTCACCATCCACCCGCACCCGACGCTGTCGGAGACACTGTGCTTCGCCGCCGAGATGGCGGAAGGGACGATCACCGATCTGATGGCGCCGCGCAAAAAATAATGCGTTATCTTTTGTTGCCGCTGCTGCTCGTATTGAGCGCGCCCTGCGGGGCCTTCAACCTCGACGATCTCAAGACCAGGCTCGATGAGCTGAAGCAACCGTCCTCGCAAGGTTCGGAGACAGCGCAGGTATCCGGGCTGGATCGATTCAGCCCGCAGGATCAGATCACGAGTCTCAAGCAGGCACTCACCCAAGGCGCGGAGAACTCAGTCAAATATCTCGCCCGGCAGGATGGTTATCTGGGCAATCCAAAGGTGCGCATCCCGCTGCCGGATAATCTGCAGAAACTGGATCGCGCGCTGCGCAAGATCGGGCAGGACAAGTATTCGGACAACCTCATCACCGCCATGAACCGCGCCGCCGAGGCCGCCGTCCCGGAGGCCAAAGCACTGCTGCTCGGTGCGGTAAAGAACATGACCGTAACGGATGCCAAAGACATCCTGCTTGGCAAGGACGATGCGGCCACGCAATATTTTCGACGCAGCACCGGCGTGCCGCTGGGTGAAAAGTTCAAACCCATCGTCGCGCGCTCCATGCAACAGGTCAGTCTCGCCCAGACCTATGACCGTTTCGCTGGCAAGGGCGTGCGCCTTGGGCTGGTGCAGGAGCGGGATGCGCACCTTGACGACTACATCACGCGCAAAGCACTGGATGGTTTGTTCCTGATGATGGCAGAGGAAGAAAAAAAGATTCGTGACAATCCACTGCAGGCAAGCGGCGACTTGGCGCGGAAAGTGTTCTCGGCAATCAGATTCTGATGTTCGCGCCATTCCCGCACCAACCTGCAGGTCGTGCTGAAGCCCAGCACGACCCACAAAAACCCAGCACCAGTTAATGACCGAAACCGCCAGCCTCACCTCGCTCTTTATCAGCAGCTTCCTCGCCGCCACCCTGCTGCCGGGCGGGTCGGAGGCGGTACTATTCGCCGTTCTCAAGGCTTTCCCTGAAACATTCTGGCTCACTCTCGCGCTCGCCACAGTCGGCAATACTCTGGGGGGCATGGTGAGTTTCGGCATGGGCTGGCTGCTGCCGCAGACGCAGCAACTGAAACATGTGGAAAAACTGCGGCGCTACGGCACACCGGCGCTGCTGCTCGCGTGGGTGCCGCTGATCGGTGATGCACTGTGTGTTGCAGCGGGCTGGCTGCGATTGAATCCGTGGCAGGCAGCGGCATTCATGGCCGCAGGAAAATTCGCGCGTTATCTGGTCATCGCGTGGTTGGCCTGACTGACTGTTTGATACCCTCCAGTGTTTCCCGTGCAACCTCCTTGAGTGGCCCGCCCAGCTCGACTGCGCGCTGTGCGTAAGGCAATGCTTCTTCATTGCGCCCCAGATCGGACAGGGTCTGCGCCAGGTTGTTCAGTGCCGCGACCGAATCCGGATGCGCCTCGACCGATCGCCTGAAATCCGCTTCCGCCTGCACGAGATCTTTCATTCGATATGCCGTATTCCCCGCACCGATCCGGGCCGCCAGACTGTGCGGCCAGCGCTGTGCGGCCGCGAGATAGCTGATGCGTGCGGCTTCCAATCGTCCAATCCGTTCCAGCGCATTCACGGCAGATACAAACCGGCCTTCTTCGGCACTGCGCGGAACCCTGCCTGGCGGTAAGGCCAGCATGGCCCAATAGCCGCTGCGCGCCCAAGTGTGCTCGAAGGTGGTCATCGGCAAGTTCTGGTGTTGCTCGCGCCCGGAGCGCAGGATGATTTCACGGCGCTCAAGGTCGTAGCCGATCACCACTGCGTAATGCCAGACCGGATACCAACTCAATCCCAGATTCTGCAATACAACCACCGGTGTGCCGTCTGCGACTTCAGCCAACAGCTCGGCCAGTTGCGGTGTCAGCTGATAGGCCACAACACCGTGCCGTCGTGCCGCCGCCATCATCTCGACCTGAAGGCTACCTTGACGTTGCGGCAGATATACCTCCGGCTGCAACACATCAGGATCGGTCACCACCCCCGCTGCATTCAACACCATCGCCAATGCCGCCGGGCCACACTGATAGTCTTCCTGTGGAAAGAAGGGAACGCTGCCGAGTTCGATACTTCGTGGAATCTGATCGGGTGGCGCATCCAGCACAGCACGCGTTTGCAGCGTACTGCTACAGCCGCCAACCAACAGAAGAAGAACGCCCGCCAGGAGGCGGGCGACAGTTCTCATCATTGCAGTTTATTAATTGATGGAACGGGTGAATGGAAAGACTTTGGTAAAGCCAAGAATGTCGGTCACCAGCAACACGATGAAGATGAACACCAGTGTCCCGATAACGTCTCCCCCAGCGGGCAATTGATCCAGACGACCGGAAACCTGCAAGACTTCTTCGTCGGTCAATGCATTGACGCGTGCCTTTGCCTGTTCGGACGTTACGCCTTTGACCTCAAGTTGAGCCCGGATATCCTCACGATCGACCAGCGCCATGATCTTTGCGCGCCCCTGTTCTGCCAGCGTGTGATCCACAATAACATCGGTCTGAACCATACCGGCCGAAGCCGTCAATGGCATCGCCATGCTAGCCATGAGCACGATCATCACTCGGCTGGTCCAACGCATAAAACTGGAATTTTGTATCGTCATCTTGAATCCTCCTGAACAGGTTGAAGAGCGGATATGACTGAACTGATTGCGTGCATTACCAAGGTTGCCGCGAAGCCATACTAGCAGGCGCTTATCCGCTTCCGCAATGGATAACTTGACCTGATCAATTTGCGTAGCCGATATGACGTAGAGCCTCAAAGATCTTCATGGCAAGAATCGCATGGCCTTCGGCGTTGGGATGTATCTGATCTCCCTTGAGCAAGGGGTCTGAAAGCACCTCGGCGATGGCATCCTCGATCAGCGGCACTTGCTGCGCGGCCGCGACTTGACGATAGAACTCCGGCGCGGACAAGTTGCGCAGCACGGCACCGGTCAAACTAGGCAACGGGGTCGCCACCACCACCACCTGTGCGCCCTCGGCCTTGCTTATTGCGATCATGCGCAGCAGATTCTCCTCGATCTCTTGCGGCGGCAAACGACGCAGCATGTCATTGCCGCCCAGTGTCAGCAGCACCAGTACGGGCCGGTATTCTTCCAGCAATGCGGGCAAGCGCTTCAACGCATCACCGCTGGTGTTGCCGTTCACACCACCGTTGATTACCTGCCAGCCGGTGCTTGCCGCCAACAGAGTCGGCCAAGCCTGCTCGGGCGACACACCCGCCCCCGCTGTCAGACTATCACCCAGCGCCAGCACCACACTGCCAGACGGCAAGGGTGGAAGCTTCTCCACCTCGCCGCAAGCCGCCAGCGTCAGAACCAGGATGAGCAACAAGTAACGCATCAATGCACCCCTTGCAGCATCGTCACACCCCACGCAACGCCGAAGCCATTCACCTCACTCGCGACGATGCCCAACCCTCCTTCACAACGGCTGGAGGATAAATCCACATGCAGCCAGGGTGTGTCGTGCTCGACAAATCGCTTGAGGAAGCGCGTGGCCAGGATGTGGTCGGCGTCGCCGGTCAGTGTGCATTGCTTGATGTCGGCCACCTTGGAATCCAGCTCGGCTTCGTAATCCTCATCCTGCGGGAAGGCACACAGGCGTTCGCCGCTCTGCTTGCCGGTATTCACTGCACGCTGCGCCAGTTCGTCGCTGGTGGCGAACACGCCGGAGTAACGCGCACCCAATGCGGCCGCCATGCTGCCGGTCAGCGTCGCGAAATCGATCATCAGGTCGGGTTTTGCGCGCGAAGCGAGTGTCAGTGTGTCCGCCAGCACCATGCGACCTTCGGCATCGGTATGGATGATCTCGATGTGGGTGCCGTTGAGCGCTTTGACAATGTCGTTCTGCTTGTAGGCTTTTGGGCTGATGTGGTTCTGCGCGATCGCCAGCCAGCAATCGATGTTCACCGGCAGCTTCTGTTGCGAAGCCGCGAGCAGAATGCCGAGCGCGACTGCCGAGCCGTTCATGTCCTCGTGCATGTTGTGCATGTAGCGTGAAGGCTTCAGGTTGTGGCCGCCGGTATCGAAGCAGATACCCTTGCCCACCAGCGCGACGGTCTGTTTCGCCTTCGGGTGTTTGTATGTCAGATGCACGATGGCCGCATCTTCCGGCTCGCTGCCCTGCGCCACCGCGACGAATGCGCCCGCGCCCATCTTGCGCAACTGGGGCATGGTGAACTCTTCCTGTTTCCAACCGTTGTCCTGCGCCAGCTTCTTGACGCGCTTGCGATACAGCCCCGGCGTCAACTCGTTCGGTGCCGTTACCGTCAGTTCGCGGCACAGCAGATTGCCGGCGGCTTGCGCACGCAAAGCCTCAAACGACTTCTTGTTCACATCACCGATCAAGATGATCTTCTGCAGCGCCTTGCGCTCGTCCTTCTTCTTGCGCATCGGCAACAGCGCGCTATTCACCCATGCTCCGTACACCGCCAGCTCCGCAGCACGTTGTGCCGTCGCGCCGGACACCGCGATACCCAATGCCTTGGGTTGCTCGTCCAGCAGCAACTGCAAGGCTTTGCGCACCTGCACTTGCTGCGCAAAAGTATCCTTGTCGAAATCCACCATCGCCCACGCCACCAGCGTACCGTTGGCAGCATTCGCGGTGATGGGAGTCTTCGCCAGTTCGTCCACTTTCATCCTCCGGCGCTTGAGCGTGCCGGCAAGCAATTCGCCATGCGGTACGTCTTTCGGCAAAGCTTTGGCTTTGGGCAGCAGCACCAGCAGGTGCGTGGCAGCCAGGGTCTTGGGCAGGGAGGGAAGCAGGGTCAGTTGTGCTAGCATTACGTCCTCGAATTTTATCAAATAACGCCGCGATTATACGGGCTACACCATGCGCCAATACCTGGACTTGATGCAACACGTGCTCACCCACGGCACCACAAAATCCGACCGCACCGGCACCGGTACCACCAGCGTGTTCGGCTACCAGATGCGCTTCGACCTCTCGCAGGGTTTTCCGCTGGTCACCACCAAGAAGTGCCACCTGAAATCCATCGTGCATGAACTGCTGTGGTTCCTGCAGGGCAGCACCAATACAAAATACCTGAAGGATAACGGCGTAAGTATCTGGGACGAATGGGCGGACGAGAATGGCAATCTCGGCCCGGTGTACGGCAAGCAGTGGCGTTCGTGGGAAACTGTCGATGGTCGTGTGATCGACCAGATCAAGATTGCCGTCGAGCAACTCAAAACCAACCCCGACTCGCGCCGCATCATCGTCTCGGCGTGGAACGTGGGCGAGCTGGACCGGATGGCGCTGGCGCCCTGCCATGCCTTCTTCCAGTTCTATGTGGCGGACGGCAAGCTGTCCTGCCAGTTGTACCAGCGCAGCGCCGACATCTTCCTCGGCGTACCGTTCAACATCGCCAGCTATGCCTTGCTCACCATGATGATGGCGCAGGTGTGCGGCCTGCAATACGGCGACTTCGTGCACACCTTCGGCGATGCACACCTTTATTCGAACCACATGGAACAGACCGCGTTACAACTGTCACGCGAGCCGCGTGCGTTGCCAAACATGAAGATCAACCCGGAAGTGAAGGACATCTTCGGCTTCAAGTTCGAGGACTTCACGCTGGAAGGTTACGACCCGTATCCGGCGATCAAGGCACCAGTGGCTATCTAGGATTCAGGATTCAGGACTCGGGAGGAACGGATGAAATATGACGAGTTGATTGTTTGGCAGAAGGCGATGGAATTAGTCACGGAAATCTATAAAGTGACCGCCACTTTCCCAAATGACGAACGCT
>JBAZFV010000050.1:0-12592 GCA_041653255.1 Sideroxydans sp.
AGACCTACGCAGTAACCATCATCGCCACGATGGGGCTGGGCGGACTACTGATCAGCGGCTCTCCCGAGGCGGTGATCTACCCGCTGGTACTGGGCGGCGTATCCATCATCGCATCCATCATCGGTACTTATTTTGTCACGGCGCGCGAAGGCGGCAAAATAATGAATGCACTGTATCGCGGCCTGGGGGTTTCAGCCGTGCTGGCGCTGGTCGCGTTCTATCCCATCACCACATGGATGCTCGGTGATGGCGTGATGATCGGCGGTCAGCTGGTGACCTCGATGAATCTGTATCTGTCTTCTCTGATCGGCCTCGCGCTGACCGCCGCAATGGTGTGGATCACCGAGTACTACACGGCCACAGAATTCAGCCCGGTGCGCCACATCGCGCAAGCATCCACCACCGGACATGGCACCAACATCATCGCCGGGCTGGGCGTTTCGATGAAATCGACCGCCGCGCCGGTCATCGCGGTGTGCCTGTCAATCTGGGGCGCTTACGAACTGGGCGGGCTCTACGGCATCGCCATCGCCGCGACCTCGATGCTGTCGATGGCCGGCATCATCGTGGCGCTGGATGCCTACGGCCCGATCACCGACAACGCCGGCGGCATCGCCGAAATGGCGCACCTGCCGGAGAATGTGCGGGTCATCACCGATGCACTTGATGCGGTGGGAAACACCACCAAGGCAGTCACCAAAGGCTATGCAATCGGCTCCGCCGGCTTGGCCGCACTGGTGCTGTTCGCCGACTACACCCACGCGCTGGATGCCAAGCTGGGCACGGTCACTTCATTCGATCTGTCCAACCACATGGTTATCATCGGCCTGTTCATCGGCGGTATGGTGCCCTATCTGTTCGCCGCAATGGGCATGGAAGCCGTGGGCCGTGCTGCAGGTAGCGTGGTGGTCGAAGTGCGCCGCCAGTTCAAGGAAATCCCCGGCATCATGGAAGGCACCGGCAAACCGGAATATGGCACCTGTGTGGATATGCTGACCAAGGCCGCAATCAGGGAAATGATCGTCCCGTCGCTACTGCCGATCGCCGTGCCGTTGATCGTCGGCCTGACCCTCGGCGCACAGGCGCTCGGCGGTGTGCTGGTTGGCACCATCATCACCGGCATCTTCGTCGCGATCTCCATGACCACCGGCGGCGGTGCGTGGGATAACGCCAAGAAATATATCGAGGAAGGCAACTTTGGCGGCAAAGGTTCGGAAGCACACAAGGCTGCTGTTACCGGCGACACTGTGGGTGATCCGTACAAAGACACCGCCGGCCCCGCAGTAAACCCGCTGATCAAGATTATCAATATCGTCGCACTGATGATCGTGCCTTTGTTGTAAGACAAAATAATCAACCACGGATAAACACGGATTTTCACAGATAAATCAAAGCCGGAATCCGTTTTTATCCACGGCCAAAATACTTTTTTAAGGTCAAGGAACACTTAACGGGGGCTGTTCGCAGCCCCTCTTCTTTGCCCTCCGATGATACAATTCGCGCCTTACTTTCTCCCCACAAAGGCGGCACATCATGAGCTTGAACAAAGTCCCATCCGGGCACAGCCTCCCCGACGATTTCAACGTCATCATCGAAATCCCGCAGCACGGCGAACCCGTTAAGTACGAGGTGGACAAGGCATCGGGTGCGATGTTCGTCGATCGCTTCATGAATACCGCGATGCACTACCCCTGCAACTATGGTTATATCCCGCACACCTTGTCCGATGACGGCGACCCGGTGGATGTATTAGTCATCACTCCCGTTCCATTGAACAGCGGCGTCGTGGTGCGCTGCCGCCCGCTGGCTGTATTAAAGATGGAGGATGAATCCGGCTTCGATGCCAAGGTGCTGGCGGTGCCGGTGGACAAACTTTCCACCCTGTATCGCGGATTGAAAGATTACACCGAACTCCCATCCATCATGCTGAAGCAAATCGAACACTTCTTCGCTCACTACAAAGATCTGGAACCCAACAAGTGGGTCAAGATCGGCGGTTGGGAAGGCATCGAAGAAGCGCGCAAAGAAATCCTTCTTGGTGTGGAGAACTACAAGAATGCAGAAGTCAAACCCGAGTTCTGACTGGAGAAAAACCGATGACCGCACGTATCATTGACGGCAAAGCCATTGCACAGGAAGTGCGCGCCGAGTGGAAAGTGCGTGCCGATGCACTGAAAGCGCGCGGTATCACACCGGGACTTGCGGTCATCATCGTAGGCGAAGACCCTGCTTCCAGGGTGTACGTCGCCAACAAAGTAAAAGCCTGTGCCGAACTGGGTTTGCATTCGCTCCATATCGCCCTGCCCGCCGATACCAGCGAAGCAGCATTGCTCGCCAGGATTGACGAACTGAATCACGATCCCAAGATACACGGCCTGCTGGTACAACTGCCGGTACCCAAACACATCGACAGCAGCAAAGTACTGGATGCCATCAGCCCCGATAAAGACGTGGATGGCTTCCATCCGCTCAATGTCGGCGCATTGGCAACGGGCAATATGCGCTTTGCGCCGTGCACACCTTATGGCGCGCTAGTCCTGTTGCAGAAGAGCGGTGTCGGGATCGAAGGCAAGCACGCAGTGATAGTTGGACGCAGCAACATCGTGGGCAAACCCATGGCGCTGTTGCTGTTGCAGCATAACGCCACCGTCACCATCTGCACTTCCAAAACCGTCGACCTCGCCAAGTTCACCCGCGATGCCGATATTCTCGTGGTCGCCACCGGCAAGCCGAAGATGATCACCGATGACATGATCAAATCCGGCGCCGCCGTGATCGACGTGGGGATCAATCGCATGGCCGATGGCAAACTGTGCGGCGATGTGGATTTTGATTCGGCCAAAGAAGTGGCCGGCTGGATCACACCAGTACCCGGCGGTGTTGGCCCGATGACTATCACCATGCTGGTTGCGAACACCGTGCAGGCAGCAGAACGCACAGCAACCTAGTTTCGTTGTTTACACACGCCGAGCCAATATCAAAGTGGTTCTTCAGCGGAGTTTGACTCCGTTTCTGCGCTCATTTCCCCTGAACAGTCTGAATGTAGGCATGACTCAGGTTCTGGTAAAGGCGAATCTGGCGCTGCAGCGGCCACCACGCATAAAGAAAGATTTCCAGAGGGCGCCACATGGCAACCCAGCCAATAATGGTCAAGCTCTCGCGTGCGATGGAGTAGCCGGTACTGGTGCCAATTTTCCCAATGGCATCGGCCGCAAACAGACACAGTGCAACAAAGACCAGGCCGATAACCAGGCTCATGCGGCCCTGCTGCAAAAGCTGTTTCAAGGCGAAGCGCTTACGCTCGGCTCTGTAGGAAAAGTGATTGTGGATCGCTACGCTCAACATCTCACCTGGGTCACCATCCGGCGGCCACTGTTCAAGGTGGATGGTGATGTGGAAGCGACTACCCGGTGCATAACCGGACGCCCACGTTTCAATGAAATCATTCGCTTCCGGATCGAGGTCTTTGTTCAAAAACGGTGTCGGATCCATCGAGTTGAACAATTGCGAGATTTCCCGCACGCGGAGTGCCAGACGATGAACGGGAATCGGTTTGGCGGGCTTAGTCATCGATGTTGGGGAAATATTTCTTGTCATCAGGTGCAGGGCGTTCGAGCCATCCCTGCTTTACCCTGCCAACCCCACATACACATTCTGCACGTCATCATCTGCATCCATCGCCTCCAAAAATGCCTCCACTTCTTCGCGTTCGGCATCATTGTTGAGGTTGACCGGATTCTTCGGGCGGTAACCAAGTTGCGCAGAGACGACGGTGAAACCCTGTGCGGGTAGCGCTTTGCACACGGCATCGAGATCAGTGACGTCGGTGATAAACAGTGTCGCCCCCTCTTCGGAGGGCTCAAGGTCTTGTGCACCAGCTTCGATGGCAGCGACTTCCGGGTCTGCATCTTTGGAACTTGGTGTCGCTTCGATCATGCCAACATAGCTGAAGTCCCACGCGACCGAACCTTCCGTGCCGAGCTGGCCTTTGCGAAACAGTACGTTCATGCTGGATTTGGTGCGGTTGATGTTATCGGAAAGGCATTCGACGATGACGGGCACGCGGTGCGGGGCGAAGCCTTCATAGACCAGACGCTCCAGACTCGTGCCACCGTCAAGCAGACCAGCGCCTTTCTTGATGGCACGATCCAGTGTGTCTTTCGGCATCGAAGCTTTTTTGGCTTGCTCGACGACGAGGCGCAAACGCGAATTCGAATCTGGATCAGCCCCACCTTTCGCTGCCACCATGATTTCTTTGGCGAGCTTGCCAAATATCTTGCCCTTTGCATTCGCTGCAATTTCCTTGTGCCTTGCCTTCCACTGTGCGCCCATATTTACTCTCTTGTGTTAGTTGATTCGATCATTTCGGAAGCGCATCTTGCCTTAACTGGCGCACCGCTTCAATCTCAAAAGCAAGGCTGTTGGCTCACGCCCCGTTCACCGCATCTTCCACCACGCGCAAGAATGCATCACCGTACTTGACCAGTTTGGCCTGACCGATTCCGCTGATGCGTCCCATTTCGTCCAGCGTCTGCGGCTTTTGATTGAGTATCTCCAGCAGCGTACTGTCGTGGAAGATGACGTAAGGCGGCACGCCTTGTTCACGCGCCAACTCCATGCGCCTGGCTTTGAGTGCCTGCCACATGGGGTCTTCGTTGGCACCTGCGAATGCTTCGCGCAGACGCGAGCCGCGTTCGGCTTTACTGGTTCTGCGCTTGGCCGGTTCCGCATCGCGGCGTAGCCACACTTCCCGCTCACCGCGCAACACTGGCCGAGCCGCTTCGGCCAACCGCAAGCCGCCATAGCCTTCGATGTCCACTTCGATGAATCCGCCTGCAGTCAATTGCCGACAGACGCTGCTCCACTGCTGCTGCGTAAGTTCCTTGCCGATACCGAACGTCGAAAGTTGCTGATGATGGAACTGCTCAACCTTGGGTGTGGCTTTGCCCAGCAAGACGTCAATCAGATGCGCCACACCGAATCTCTGTCCCGTGCGATAGATGCAGGACAACGCCATCTGCGCGGCCTGCGTCGCGTTCCAGGTATCGACGGGATTCAGACAATTGTCGCACTGGCCACATTCGCCGGGGTGCACTTCACCGAAGTAACGCAATATGGTCTGGTGACGGCACTCGGTGGATTCGCAGAAGCCGAGCAGTGCATCGAGCTTTTGCAGCTCGACCCGTTTGCGCTCTTCCGGTGCATCGCTGGTCAGCAACATCTGCCGCATCGACACCACATCACCCAGCCCGTAGGCCATCCAGGCATTGGCAGGCAAACCGTCACGTCCTGCGCGGCCGGTTTCCTGATAATAGCCTTCCATGCTCTTGGGCAGATCAAGGTGTGCGACGAAGCGCACGTTGGGCTTGTCTATACCCATGCCGAACGCAACGGTGGCGACCATGATCACACCCTCCTCGCGCAGGAAGCGGCGCTGGTTCTTGTTGCGCACCACCGCATCCAGCCCGGCGTGATAGGGCAAGGCATCCCGACCCTGCTCCTTCAGCCAGGCAGCAGTCTCCTCCACCCTCTTACGTGACAGGCAATACACGATGCCCGCATCGTCCGGGTGTTCGGTCTCGAGGAATGCCAGCAACTGCTGGCGCGCATTATTCTTCAGCGCGATGCGGTAGCGAATATTGGGACGGTCGAAGCTGGAGATGAATTGCTGCGCCTGTTCCAGCGAAAGGCGTTCGACAATCTCGCGCCGTGTCGGCGCATCCGCCGTGGCCGTCAACGCGATACGCGGCACACTGGGGAAGCGTTCGTGCAATACCGTCAGCGCGCGATACTCCGGGCGGAAGTCGTGTCCCCATTGCGAGACACAGTGGGCCTCGTCAATGGCGAACATGGCAATGCGGCTCTCCTGCTGCAAACGCTCCAGCAGATTCAGGAATCCTTCCGTCATCAATCGCTCAGGCGCGACATACAACAGCTTCAATTCGCCGCACAGCAACTGCCGCGACACCTCGCGCGCCGCATCGGCACTCAGGCTGGAATTGAGAAAAGCGGCCGATACACCGAGTTGTTTTAACGCGTCCACCTGGTCCTGCATCAGCGCGATCAATGGCGACACCACAATACCAACGCCCGCACGCAACAGCGCGGGTATCTGGTAACAGAGAGACTTGCCACCGCCGGTCGGCATCAGCACAAGCGCATCGCCACCGGCGACAAGATGCTCGACGATAGCCTGCTGCGCATCGCGGAAAGAAGGGTAACCAAAAGTGTCGCGCAGAATCTGCTGTGGGGTGCCGTGACTCATGGTGATTTTTAACTCAAGGAATTGTGCAAGCTTACCGCACCAAGACCAGGACGGGAGCGTCCATCTGTGTGCGGTGGTATGATTTGGGCACTTATTGGATTCAGTTCTTCAAAGGGAAAATTCCATGCCTATTCGCATCGTTACCTCGCAGCCTTTCTCAGATCAAAAACCCGGCACCTCCGGCCTGCGCAAGAAAGTCACGGTATTCCAACAGCCGCATTATCTCGAAAATTTCGTACAATCAATTTTTGACAGTATCGCAGCCCCAAAAGGGGCGACACTGGTGGTTGGCGGCGATGGACGCTTTTATAACCGCCCCGCGATCCAGACCATTCTGAAGATGGCCGCTGCCAATGGTTTCGGTAAAGTGCTGGTGGCCCGCGGCGGCATCCTTTCCACTCCGGCGGCCTCATGCGTGATTCGAAAATACCAGACCTTCGGCGGCCTCATCCTTTCCGCCAGCCACAATCCGGGCGGTCCCGATGGCGATTTCGGTATCAAGTTCAACAGCAGCAACGGCGGCCCTGCCACTGAAACCGTGACGGACGCCATTTACGCCCGAAGCAAAGTCATCACCCACTACCGCATCCTCGATGCAACAGATGTGGCACTTGACCAACTGGGCGAAACCATGCTCGGTGAGATGCAGGTGCAGGTGATCGACCCGGTAACCGACTATGCAGAACTGATGGAGTCTCTGTTTGATTTCGCCGCGATCCGTTCGCTGTTGCAGGGCGAATTTAGAATTAAATTCGATGCGATGCACGCGGTAAATGGACCGTATGCCAGAGAAATCCTCGAAACGCGACTTGGTTCTCCTGCGGGCAGCGTGATAAATGCGATTCCACTTGAGGATTTCGGCGGCGGACATCCCGATCCCAACCTGACCTATGCCCACGATCTGGTCGAGATCATGTATGGCTCCGCTGCACCGGATTTTGGCGCGGCGTCAGACGGGGACGGGGACCGCAATATGATTCTTGGGCAGCGTTTCTTTGTGACCCCGTCAGACAGTCTCGCCGTCATTGCCGCCAATGCCACACTGGCTCCCGGCTACCGCCAGGGAGTGGCGGGTATCGCACGTTCTATGCCGACCAGCGCCGCAGCCGATCGTGTTGCCCAGGCACTAAATATCCCCTGCTTCGAAACACCGACCGGCTGGAAATTCTTCGGCAATCTGATGGATGCCGGCAAGGTCACCTTATGCGGTGAAGAAAGCTTTGGCACCGGCTCCAACCATGTACGTGAAAAGGATGGCCTGTGGGCAGTGCTGTTCTGGCTCAATATCCTGGCGGTACGCAAGCAATCGGTGGAGGCCATCGTGCGCGAACATTGGTCTCAATATGGCCGAAACTTCTATTCACGCTACGATTACGAAGCGATACCGACCGGTGCAGCGAGCGGTGTGATGCAACACCTGCGGGACAATTTTGCCAGTCTCACCGGCAAATCTTTCGGGCAATACACGGTGCAGACCTGCGACGACTTCAGCTACACCGACCCGGTGGATGGCAGCGTCAGCAAGAATCAGGGCATACGCATCCTGTTCACTGACGGCTCACGCATCATCTTCCGCCTCTCCGGCACCGGTACGGAAGGCGCGACGCTGCGCGTATATCTGGAAGCGTTTGATGAGAATACCTCGCACCATCACCTGGATGCACAGGAAGCACTACAAGAACTGATTCAGATCGCGTTGAACATCTCTGAACTGCAAACCCGCACCGGGCGCGATCAGCCCACCGTCATCACTTGATCTTGTCGTCGGCAGATTGCGCTGCAACAGATGAAGTTACAGCGGAGCCATCAATGACATGAATGAACACCTCGCCCCGTTTGATCATACCGAGTTCGCTCCGCGCACGCTCCTCGATGGCATCAGTCCCGCGTTTTAGATCGCGCACCTCTGCATCGAGTGCGGCATTGCGTTGCAGTGCCTGCTCATTGATTGATTTTTGGGTTTCGAGTTTGTGGTTAACGTCCCACACCTTCAACCAACTGCCCTTGCCAAACCATAGCGGATACTGCAACAACACGACAAGGGCGAGCAGGATGTAGGTGACGACACGCATCAGGACACTCCAGAAAATCCAACTTTGCGAGCACCGCTACGCGGATTGCCTGCTTACCCCACCCCACCGCTATAACTCGTCGAAATTCTTTGCCCTCACCTTGCCTGGTTCAGGAGTTTGAATTTCTATGAACATCCCTCAGCCCAACTGGTAAAACGCCTCACGACCCGGATAGGATGCGCTGTCACCGAGGTCCTCTTCGATACGCAGCAGTTGGTTGTATTTTGCCATACGGTCGGAGCGGGACAGAGACCCGCTCTTGATCTGCATGGCATTGGTTGCCACCGCCAGATCGGCAATAGTGGAATCCTCCGTTTCACCGGAGCGATGCGAGATCACAGCGGTGTAACCGGCACGTTTTGCCATCTCGATCGCAGCAAAGGTCTCGGTCAAGGTGCCGATCTGGTTAACCTTAATCAGGATGGAATTGGCGACACCGCGCTTGATGCCTTCGCGCAGGATTCTGGTATTGGTCACAAACAAATCGTCACCGACCAGCTGAATGGTTTTACCCAGACGGTCAGTCAATGCTTTCCAGCCATCCCAGTCGTTTTCGCTCAGTCCATCCTCGATCGAAATGATTGGATACTTGTCCACCCAGCTTGCATACAGATCAATCAGTTGCTGTGAAGTGAGCGTCAGACCGTCTGCTTTCAGGTGATACATGCCATCCTCATAGAACTCGGAAGCTGCCGGATCCATGGCAATCGCCACATCCGTTCCTGGTACATAACCTGCATTCTCAATGGCTTCGACAATGACCTTTAGCGCCGCCTCGTTGGAACCCAGTGCCGGTGCAAAACCACCTTCGTCGCCGACCGTAGTGGGCAGACCACGCTGATGCAGCAAGGCCTTGAGCGCATGAAATACTTCTGCGCCACAACGCAACGCTTCGCGAAAACTCTGCGCACCGAGCGGAACAATCATGAATTCCTGCATGTCTGCACCGCCTGTTGCATGCGCACCGCCGTTGATGACGTTCATCATCGGCACCGGCATCTCCATGCGTGCCGCGCCACCAAGGTAGCGATACAGCGGCAGACCGCTTTCTTCGGCAGCAGCACGCGCTACCGCCATCGATACGGCCAGAATCGCATTCGCACCCAGACGTGATTTGCCATCGGTGCCATCCAGTTCGATCATGGTCTGATCGATAAATGCCTGTTCCACAACGTCCAGCCCGATGATCGCTTCGGCGATTTCGGTGTTCACATTCTCGACCGCTTTCAATACACCCTTGCCCAGATAGCGTTGGTTATCGCCATCGCGCAATTCGATCGCCTCTTTTTCGCCGGTAGATGCACCGGAAGGTACAGCAGCACGTCCCATCACACCCGATTCCAACAACACATCTGCTTCAACCGTGGGATTACCACGGGAATCCAGAATCTCACGTGCTACAACATCAACGATTGCACTCATTCTATTTTCCTTTGCTCACAAACTCTTTAAGTTAACGTTCTCTTCAATAAAGCCCTGCTGCTTCACCAATGCGTCCAATGCCTTGAGTGTTTGCAACAATTCTTGCAGATGTCCCAGCGGGAATGCATTGGGACCATCCGACATTGCCTTTGCGGGGTCAGGATGCGTTTCCATGAACACCCCCGCCACACCGGCTGCGATTGCTGCACGTGCCAATACGGGAACAAACTCGCGCTGGCCACCGCTAGCCGTCCCCTGCCCCCCGGGAAGTTGAACCGAATGGGTGGCATCAAATACTACCGGGCATCCTGTTTCGCGCATCACTGCCAGCGAGCGCATGTCAGACACCAAGTTGTTATAGCCAAACGAAGCGCCGCGCTCGCACACCATGATAGTGTCACCACCGCTCACTTCACGTGCCTTGTCCACCACATTCTTCATATCCCACGGTGACAGGAACTGGCCTTTCTTGATGTTTACCGGTTTGCCGGACTTCGCCACAGCATGGATAAAATCGGTCTGGCGGCACAGGAACGCGGGTGTCTGCAAAACATCCACGACAGAAGCTACCGCAGCAATTTCGTCCTCGCTATGCACGTCTGTCAACACCGGTACACCGATCTGCGCTTTTACCTTTTCCAGTATTTTCAAACCCGTTTCCATGCCAAAACCGCGAAATGTCTTGCCGGAACTGCGGTTCGCCTTGTCATAAGAGGATTTGTAAATAAACGGAATGCCCAGCTGCAAACATATCTCTTTCAACTGGCCTGCCGTATCCAGTGCCATTTGTTCTGATTCGATCACACAGGGACCCGCAATCAAGAACAGCGGCCGATCCAAACCGACATCAAATCCACATAGTTTCATAATTCACAACTTTCATAATGATGTCGGGCCAGCCCTTCCCGCACCGCGCACTTCGCGCCACCGTGTCCGGGCTGCACATCAAATCCACATAATTTCATGGCGCCTCCTTGCGTGCCACGGCGGCTTCCACATACGACTCAAATAGCGGATGTCCGTTACGCGGTGTGGAAGTGAATTCGGGGTGAAACTGCACGCCAACAAACCAGGGATGCGTGCTCTGCGGCAACTCCATTATTTCCGGCAGGTCTTCCGAGGGAGTGCGTGCGGAAATGATCATTCCCGTTTTTTCCAGCACTGGAACATAGTAGTTGTTCACTTCGTAGCGATGACGATGCCGCTCATTCACTTCATCACCATATATTTTTTGTGCCATCGTTCCGGGCTTTACTGGGCAGCGTTGTGAACCAAGTCGCATGGTGCCACCTATGTCGGAGTCGGCACTGCGCTTCGCCACCTTACCGTCACGGTCCAGCCATTCGGTGATCAGCGCCACCACCGGATGCTCTGTTTCCAAATTGAATTCGGTACTATTAGCATCACTCATCCCAGCCACGTGGCGCGCATACTCAATCACAGCGAGTTGCATGCCAAGGCAGATTCCGAGGTAAGGAACTTTGTTCTCGCGCGCATAATGAATCGCGGCAATCTTGCCTTCTGTCCCGCGCACGCCAAACCCACCGGGCACAAGAATCGCGTCCAGATTCTTCAAACAATCAACACCTTCAGTCTCAATGATTTCAGAATCCAGATACTCGATGTGAACGCGAGTGGATGTATGGATTCCCGCATGACGCAAGGCCTCAATCAACGACTTATACGATTCGGTCAGGTCGGTATATTTCCCGACCATACCGATGGTGATTTGATGATGCGGATTCTCTTGTGCGGTAATAAGTTTCTGCCATTCCGAAAGATCAGCAGGTGATGCATTAAGCGCCAACTCTTCACAGATGATGCGATCCAGCCCCTGCTCGTGCAACATCTGCGGAATTTTGTAGATACTGTCTACGTCCCACATCGAAATCACACTGGCTTCACGCACATTCGAGAATAACGAAATCTTGGCGCGCTCATCATCCGGAATCCGTCGATCGGCACGACATATCAAGGCAGTAGGGAAAATACCAATCTCACGTAATTTCTGCACGCTGTGCTGCGTTGGTTTGGTCTTCAATTCGCCTGCGGTAGCAATATAGGGAACCAGCGTCAGGTGGACATATGCCACTTGCTGACGTCCCATACGCAAACCCATCTGGCGTGCTGCCTCAAGGAACGGCAACGACTCGATGTCACCGACCGTGCCTCCAATCTCGACAATAGCCACATCCACCTTGCCATCGAGAGAGGCCGCAGCGCCTCGCTCAACAAACGCCTGAATCTCATTGGTGATATGCGGGATCACCTGCACCGTTTTACCCAGATATTCGCCACGACGCTCCTTGCGGATCACGCTCTCGTAAATCTGTCCGGTGGTGAAATTGTTGGCCTTGCGCATCTTGGCCGAGATAAAGCGCTCGTAGTGCCCCAGATCCAGATCAGTCTCTGCACCGTCTTCGGTAACGAAAACCTCTCCGTGCTGAAACGGACTCATCGTGCCCGGATCGACATTGATATAGGGATCCAACTTGAGCATTGTGACTTTAAGTCCGCGCGACTCAAGAATAGCTGCAAGTGAAGCGGCGGCGATGCCTTTTCCTAAAGAAGAGACAACGCCGCCGGTAATAAATATGTACTTTGTCATGGAGGTCAATTGTATCGTAAAACCGCCTACCGCGTTCAAGCAGGTCGAGATCAACTAGCACAAACAACAAAGCCCTCACGAGGAGGGCTTTGTTGTTTTTAAGGAGTCTGACGATGACCTACTTTCACATGGGTAATCCACACTATCATTGGCGCTAAGTCGTTTCACTGTCCTGTTCGAGATGGGAAGGAGTGGGGCCAACTTGCTATGGTCGTCAGACATAAC
>JBAZFV010000051.1:0-12462 GCA_041653255.1 Sideroxydans sp.
GTGACTTTGCCGCCGCTTGCCAGCTTGCCGAACAGCAACTCGTCGGCGAGTGCGGAGCGGATGGTATCCTGGATGAGGCGTGCCATCGGGCGGGCACCCATTAGCGGGTCGAAGCCATTTCCAGCCAAATAATCCTTGAGTGCATCGGTGAAGTCAGCTTCCACTTTTTTCTCGTGCAGCTGCTCTTCCAATTGGATCAGGAATTTGTCCACTACGCGCAGGATAATCTCCTTCGACAGTGAAGCAAAGGAGATGATGGCATCCAGACGGTTGCGGAATTCCGGCGTGAACATCTTCTTGATGTCGCCCATTTCGTCGCCGGCCGAATCGTTCTTGGTGAAGCCGATCTGAGTTTTGTTCAGCGCTTCGGCACCCGCGTTGGTGGTCATGATGATGACGACGTTGCGGAAGTCTGCCTTGCGCCCGTTGTTGTCGGTAAGGGTGCCGTGATCCATGACCTGCAGCAGGATGTTGAAGATGTCAGGATGGGCTTTTTCAATCTCATCCAGCAGCAACACACTGTGCGGCTGTTTGCTGATGGCTTCGGTGAGCAGGCCGCCCTGGTCGAAACCAACATAGCCCGGTGGTGCCCCGATCAGGCGCGACACGGCATGGCGTTCCATGTATTCGGACATATCGAAGCGGTGCAGCGGCATGCCCATGCTGTAGGCGAGCTGGCGTGCCACTTCGGTCTTGCCGACCCCGGTGGGCCCGGAGAACAGGAAGCTGCCGATCGGTTTTTGCGGATTGCCGAGACCGCTGCGCGACATCTTGATGGCGCGTGCAATGGCATCGATGGCCTGGTCCTGACCAAACACGGTGGCTTTCAGATCGCGGTCCAGGTTCTTCAGCGTGTTGCGGTCGTCATGCGAAACGGTGCGTGCCGGGATGCGTGCAATCTTGGCAATAATCTCTTCGATCTCGTGTTTGCCCACCACTTTCTTCTGTTTTGATTTTGGCAGAATGCGTTGTGCGGCACCGGCTTCGTCCAGCACATCTATCGCCTTGTCCGGCAAGTGGCGGTCATTGATGAAGCGTGCAGACAGTTCGGCCGCGCTGGTGATGGCAGCAGCACTGAACTTGATGCTGTGATGTTCCTCGAAGCGCGACTTCAGGCCTTTCAGAATCTCGATGGTTTGTTCGATTGAGGGTTCGGCCACATCGATCTTCTGGAAGCGGCGTGAAAGGGCGGAGTCCTTTTCAAAGATACCGCGATATTCCTGGTAAGTTGTTGCACCGATACACTTCAAGACGCCGCTTGATAATGCGGGTTTGAGCAGATTGGATGCATCCATGGTGCCGCCGGAAGCCGCACCCGCACCGATCAGGGTGTGAATCTCATCGATGAAAAGAATCGCATTCGGCGTGTCTTTCAATTCCTTCAGCACGGCTTTCAGGCGCTGCTCGAAGTCGCCGCGATATTTGGTGCCGGCCAACAGTGCACCCATGTCCAGTGCGTACACTTTCCCCTCACGTAATATATCAGGCACATTGCCTTCGGTGATATGCCGCGCCAGCCCCTCGGCGATGGCAGTCTTGCCGACTCCGGCCTCACCCACCAGCAGGGGGTTGTTCTTGCGGCGGCGGCACAGAGTCTGGATCACCCGCTCCAGTTCGAGGCTGCGCCCGATCAGCGGATCGACCTTGCCGGCCAGCGCGTGGGCGTTGAGGTCAAGCGTGTAACTGGCAAGCGCGCTGTCCTCTTTGGTCTGCTGCTCATCCTCGCTCTCGCCCTGTGTTTTATTCGGTACCGATTGGGCGTCGGCGGTCTTGTTGATGCCGTGCGCGATGTAGTTCACCACATCAAGGCGGGTGACGGCGCGCTGGTTGAGGAAATACACCGCGTGCGATTCCTTTTCACCAAATAACGCAACCAGAATGCTGGCGCCGGTCACTTCTTTTTTGTTGGTTGATTGCACATGCAGGATGGCGCGCTGGATGACGCGCTGGAAACCAACCGTGGGCTGGGTGTCGACCTCGTCCACGCCGGGCACTACCGGGGTATGGGTCTCGATATGACGGTTCAGCACCGCACGCAATTCTTCCAAATCGGCGCCGCAGGCACGCAACACATGCGCTGCCGACGGGTTGTCCAGCATGGCGAGCAGCAGATGCTCGACCGTGATGAATTCGTGCCGCCGCTGGCGGGCTTCGACAAAGGCGAGGTGCAGGCTGACTTCCAGTTCTTGCGCGATCATTTAATTCTCCTCCATGAGACAACGCAGGGGGTGCCCATGTTGTGTTGCATAGCCTGCGACTTGTTGAACCTTGGTTTCTGCAACATCTTTTGGGTACACGCCGCACACTGCGGAACCTTCATTGTGCACTTTGAGCATAATTTGCATCGCCTGTTCCGTACTCATCGCAAAAAAAACCTGTAACACTTCGACCACGAATTCCATGGTGGTGTAATCATCATTCAGCAGCCTCACCTTATACAGCCTTGGTGGTTTTGTCTTAATGCGCTCGAGTAGATTTACGTTTTCTTGCCTGGTTGCCATTGTTTAGCATTGTTGCATTGAACTCTGCTCCATATTTGACGATTAGCACGGGTTTTTCAAGTCTGTTGTGAAAATAATGCCAATTAACGCTTGACGCGGTGATTCAAGGTGGGTTACAAAGCGCACGGGTGTTTGGATCAAAGTATCTGCAGTACTGGTTTTGCCATGTGCGGTCTTGGATTTCAAACAGTTTAACGGGAATCCACCCGTATTTTTTGTAAGGAAGCAATAGCATGGCAAACGGTACAGTTAAATGGTTCAATGATGCAAAGGGTTTTGGTTTTATCACTCCTGATGATGGTAGCGAAGATCTGTTCGCGCACTTCTCCGCGATCAACATGAGTGGTTTCAAGTCGCTCAAAGAAGGTCAGAAAGTGACTTTCGAAGTTGTGCAAGGCCCTAAAGGCAAGCAAGCTTCAAACATCCAAGCGGGTTAATTCCGGTTGAGATGTAACAAAAAGCCCGCCACGAAAGTGGAGGGCTTTTTGTTTTGTTTGTACCTATAACTTCAGATTGTCTTCAACGCGGCATTGAACGTTGCGCTTGGGCGCATCGCTTCGGAGGTTTTGCCGAAGTTTGGATGGTAATAACCACCCATATCCACCGGTTTTCCCTGTGTCGCAATTAATTCAGCATTGATCTTCGCTTCGTTGTCAGTCAGCACCTTGGCCAATGAAGTGAAGCGTGCCTGCACTTCTTTGTCACTGGTTTGAGCGGCTAGCGCTTGAGCCCAGTACAGTGCCAAATAGAAATGACTGCCTCTGTTATCTATTTCACCAACCCTGCGTGCGGGTGATCGGTTGTTCTCCAAAATTTTCGCATTAGCTTCATCCAGCGTATCTGCCAGAACTTGCGCTTTCGCATTGTGGAATTTTTGCGCAAGATGCTCCAGCGATACGCCCAGTGCCAGGAACTCGCCCAGCGAATCCCAGCGCAGATAGTTCTCCTGTACGAACTGTTGCACATGCTTGGGGGCTGAACCGCCTGCGCCGGTCTCGAACATGCCGCCGCCGTTCATCAACGGGACGATGGATAGCATCTTGGCGCTGGTGTTGAGTTCCAGGATGGGAAACAGGTCGGTGAGGTAGTCGCGCAGCACGTTGCCGGTGACAGAGATGGTATCTTTGCCTTGACGGATACGCGCTAAAGACGCGCGGCAAGCATCTGCGGGTTCCATAATCTTGACGTCCAAGCCTTGGGTGTCATGATCCTTGAGATATTTTTCTACCTTGGCAATCACCTGTGCGTCGTGCGCGCGGTTCTTGTCCAGCCAGAAGATCGCCGGGGTGCGGGACAGGCGTGTGCGCGTGACGGCGAGTTTCACCCAATCCTGGATTGGTGCATCCTTGGTCTGGCAGGCACGGAAGATATCGCCTTGCTCGACTGATTGTTCCAGCAAGACTTTGCCCGTTGCATCGATAATGCGTACCACACCATCGCCAGCAATTTCGAAGGTCTTGTCGTGGGAGCCATATTCCTCGGCTTTTTGAGCCATCAGACCGACGTTGGGTACGGAACCCATGGTGGCGGGATCGAGCGCGCCGTTCTTCTTGCAATCCTCGACGGCAGCGACATACACCGTGGCGTAGCAACGGTCTGGAATCATCGCCAGCGTGTCGTAGGCATTGCCATCCGCACCCCACATCTTGCCGCCATCGCGAATCATCGGCGGCATGGAGGCATCGATGATGACATCCGATGGAACGTGAAGATTGGTGATGCCCTTGGCCGAGTTCACCATCGCCAGCGGTGGTTGTTTTCTGAAACAGTCAGCAATATCAGCCACGATGGCGGCACGTTTTTTCTCTGGCAAGGCAAATATCTTGGCTTCTATATCGCCGAAGCCGTTATTGACATTCACATTCAGCTCCCTGAGCAAGGCGCTGTGCTTGTCGAAAGCATCCTTGAAGAACACGGAAACGGCATGGCCGAACATGATGGGGTCAGATACCTTCATCATGGTGGCCTTGAGGTGAAGGGACAGCAGCACATCTTCTTTCTTCGCGGCGACGATCTGCTCGGCGTAGAACTTGCGCAAGGCGCGGCGGCTCATCACGGCGGCGTCAATGATCTCGCCCGCCTTGAGTGTCATCTTGTCTTTGAGTACGGTCACCTTGCCATCCTTGCCCACGAATTCGATGCGGGTGCTGACGGCTTCCGGCACGGTCATGGATTTCTCGCTACCGTAAAAATCACCGCCGGTCATGTGTGCCACTCGTGTTTTGGAATCGGCAGCCCACTTGCCCATCCGGTGCGGATGCTTGTGGGCAAATTGTTTGACCGAAGCTGCTGCGCGGCGGTCTGAATTGCCTTCACGCAGTACGGGATTCACTGCGCTGCCCAGTATCTTGCCGTACCGTACCTTGATTGCTTTGTCGGCATCTGTATTGGCTTCATCTGGATAGTTTGGTACTTTGAATCCCTGTGCTTGCAGTTCCTTGATGGCTGTCTTCAATTGAGGCAGTGACGCGCTTACGTTGGGGAGTTTGATGATATTCGCTTCTGGTTTCAGCGTCAGTTCACCTAGTTCTTTCAGTTGATCCGCAACCTTTTGGGCCGGTGTCAGATTCTCGGGGAAATTTGCGAGGATACGTCCTGCGAGCGAGATGTCTCTGGTTTCGACAGCAACGCCGGCGGCCTTGGTAAAGGCTTGTATGATAGGCAGCAAAGAGTATGTAGCGAGTGCGGGCGCTTCATCGGTCAGGGTGTAAATAATTTTTTGCGTGGTCATGGTTTTCTCGGCTGGTTAAGAATCAACAATGATTTCTTCGTATACTTCCGGCCACTTGCCGGCCAATCAATAACGAAAAGAAACATACGAGATGAGTCGCATCCTGCTGTTCAACAAACCCTATGGTGTGATCTGCCAATTCAGTCGTGATGGGCTGCATCCGACGCTGGCGGATTATATTCCTGTTGCGGAAGTTTATCCCGCAGGCCGTTTGGATACCGACAGCGAAGGGCTATTACTGCTCACGGATGACGGCAAGCTGCAACATCGGATCACTGATCCCGCGCATAAATTGAGCAAGACCTACTGGGTGCAGGTGGAGGGTGTGCCGGATGCGGCTGCTTTGGCACAACTGCGGCGAGGGGTAAAACTCAAGGACGGCATCACATTGCCGGCACAGGCCAGTGTCATGGCACAACCGAATGATCTGAAGCCGCGCGACCCGCCGGTGCGCTTGCGCCGGAACATCCCGACCAGTTGGCTCGAATTGACCATTCGCGAAGGCAGGAATCGCCAAGTGCGCCGCATGACGGCGGCGGCAGGCTTTCCCACCTTGCGCCTGATTCGTTATGCCATCGGGGACTGGACGCTGGACGGTCTGCAACCCGGCCAGTGGCGTGAGGCTAATGTATAATGCGCGCCTTTCCGAATTCGGGAGCGATACATGCCTATTTACGAATATCAATGCGGTAGCTGCGGTGTGCAGAAGGACGTGATGCAGAAAATCAGCGACCCATTGCTGACTACCTGTCCGGCATGCGGCATGGAGACTTTTGCCAAGCAAGTGACGGCTGCCGGGTTTCAGCTCAAGGGCAACGGCTATTACGCCACCGACTTCAGGAACAAACCGGCGCCACCGTGCGAACCTGCGGGTTGTGCCGCCTGTCCCGCTACCGGGGTGCCTTCGTGAAAAAATACCTGCTGACCGGTTTGCTGGTGCTGGTGCCGCTGGTCATCACCCTGTGGGTGCTCAGCTTCATCATCGGCATCCTGGATCAGTCGCTGTTGCTGTTGCCAGAGGCGTGGCATCCGAACAAGCTGCTCGGCTTCCATATTCCCGGATTGGGCGTGATTCTGACAGTCGGCACAGTGTTGCTGACCGGCCTGCTGGTGCGCAATGTGTTCGGCCAGCAATTGCTGGAATACTGGGATGGCCTGTTGCGCCGCATCCCGTTCGTCAATGCGATCTACAACAGCGTCAAGCAGGTCAGTGACACCCTGCTCTCCGGCAGTGGAAATTCGTTCCGCAAGGTTCTGCTGGTGCGTTATCCGCATGCGCAGGCATGGTCGTTGGCGTTCCAGACGAACGTGCCGGGCGAGGTGACGCGTGTGCTGGATGGTGAAGAATATGTGGGCGTATTCGTGCCGACTACGCCCAGCCCGGTCAATGGTTTCTATTTCTACGTCAAGAAGTCCGAGACCGTCGAACTCGACATTAGCGTGGATGCGGCTTTTAGATCCATCGTGTCGATGGGCGTGGTGACCACACCGGAAAATACCGCCCAACTTGCCCGACTCAACAAATAATTCTCTTTTGCATCTTTCCGAAATACCTGAAAAAAACCATGCGTACTCATTACTGCGGACAACTTAACGTTAACCAACTGGGCAACACCGTCACCCTGTGTGGCTGGGCCCATCGTCGTCGCGACCACGGCGGGGTGATATTCATCGACCTGCGCGACCGCCAAGGTCTGGCACAGGTGGTTTGCGATCCGGACCGGGCCGACATGTTTGCTATCGCCGAGTCGGTGCGCAACGAATTCGTGTTGAAGATCACCGGACGCGTGCGTCGCCGCCCCGAAGGCACCGAGAACAAGAATCTGCCCAGCGGCGAGATCGAGTTGCTGTGCCAAGAGATTGAAGTGCTTAATGTTGCGGTCACGCCGCCGTTCCAGCTCGACGACGAGAATTTGTCCGAGAACGTACGCCTGACCCATCGCGTGATCGACCTGCGCCGCCCGCAAATGCAAAAGAACATGATGCTGCGCTACCAGACCGCGCGTGCGTTCCGCCGCTTCCTCGATGATGCCGGATTCATCGACATTGAAACACCGATGCTGACCAAGTCCACGCCGGAAGGTGCGCGCGACTACCTGGTGCCGTCGCGCGTGCATGCGGGCGAGTTCTTCGCCCTGCCGCAGTCGCCGCAGTTGTTCAAACAGCTGCTGATGGTGGCCGGCTTCGACCGTTACTACCAGATTACCAAATGCTTCCGCGACGAGGACCTGCGTGCCGACCGCCAGCCAGAATTTACCCAGGTGGATATCGAGACTTCCTTCATGACCGAAGAGCAGATCATGGCGTTGACGGAAGAAATGATCCGCGTGGTATTCAAGGAAGTGCTGGATGTCGCGTTACCCAACCCCTTCCCGCGAATGAGCCATGCGGAAGCGATGGGGCGTTTCGGTTCGGACAAGCCGGATCTGCGCGTGACACTGGAAATCAACGACGTAACAGACGCAGTCAAGGATGTCGCGTTCAAGGTGTTTGCGGGTGTGGCCAATTCAGACAATGGTCGCGTGGCCGCCTTGCGCGTGCCGAACGGCGGCGCGTTCTCGCGCGGCGAGATTGACGATTACACCAAGTACGTCAGCATCTACGGTGCGAAGGGGCTGGCCTACATCAAGGTCAACGACATCACACAGCTGAACGAGAACGGCCTGCAATCACCCATTGTTAAGAACCTGCATGAAGCGGCGCTAAAGACCATCGTCGAGCGCACGGGAGCCACCAACGGCGACATCATCTTCTTCGGCGCTGACAAGACCAAGATCGTCAACGACGCACTGGGCGCATTGCGCAGCAAGATTGGCCACGAGAAAGGCTACCTGAACGGTAAGGCGTGGGAGCCGCTGTGGGTGGTGGACTTCCCCATGTTCGACTACGACGAAGAAGCGAAGCGCTGGAATGCCTGCCACCATCCGTTCACTGCACCCAAGGACGAACATCTGCAATTCCTCGAAAGCGATCCCGGCAAATGTCTGGCCAAGGCCTACGACCTCGCCTTGAATGGCTCCGAGATCGGCGGCGGCTCGGTGCGTATCCATAAGGAAGAAATGCAGAGTCAGGTGTTCCGCGCACTCAACATCGGCGCTGAAGAAGCACAGCTAAAATTCGGCTTCCTGCTCGACGCACTGCAATATGGCGCACCGCCCCACGGTGGCCTCGCCTTCGGCCTGGACCGCATCGTTGCCATGATGACTGGTGCCGAATCCATCCGTGACGTGATCGCCTTCCCCAAGACGCAGCGCGCGCAGTGTCTGCTGACCCAGGCGCCATCGCCGGTGGATGAGAAACAGTTGCGCGAACTGCACATCCGTCTGCGCCAGCTGGCAGCCACGGAAGCGCCGAAGGATTGAATATGCGGCGCGGCGCGCAGTCGCTGTGGTTGGTATGGCTGATGCTGTTGGGTTGGCATCCTGTTGTGCATGCGAAACCGGTGTCCGCTGCACTGGCAATCGTGCTGCAGACCGAGCTGCCGCCGGAAGCGCGCGTGACGTTGCAGCTCATCAAACAAGGCGGCCCCTTTCCCTATTCACGCGATGGCGTGGTGTTCAGTAATTATGAACACATATTGCCGCAACAGCCGCGCGGCCATTATCGTGAGTACACCGTGCCGACACCGGGCGTGCACCATCGCGGCGCACGGCGTATCGTGTGCGGCATCGTGCCGGAGTGTTATTACACTGCCGACCACTACCGCACTTTCAGACGAATCAGGGAGTGACCATGAGTGATTTGTGCGAACGCTTGCAGGATATGGCCGAAGCCGGTGTCTATCGTTTGAGCTGCCCAGTCGAGGTATTGCGCGGCAACGTGGATCTGTCAGAACTCTGTTTCTTTGAGGTTGATCTGGTTCATGTAGAGGGTAAGGGTGAATTTCTTGCCGCCGTTGCGAAAGCCATCCACGCACCGGATTGGTTCGGGCACAATCTGGATGCACTGGCCGATGCGCTGGGTGACCTGACGTGGACCTGCAACAACGGCAAGGGTTATGTGTTTCTGTTATGCAATGGCGGCGAATCGTTGCGACTGGAGGCAGCAGATCAAGCCGCCGTCATGCAGATATTTGCAGCCACAGTGAGTTACTGGAAGGCACAAGGCAAACCATTCTGGGTATTCATCGCTTGAAGTCTGGCAACAAACAACCCATCTCGGTATTGGTCGTCATTTACAGTGCAACGCTCGATGTGTTGTTGCTGGAGCGCGCCGATCGCCCGGGCTACTGGCAGTCGGTCACCGGCAGCCGCGACGACGGCGAGATTTTGCGCGAGATTGCGATCCGCGAAGTGTATGAGGAAACCGGGCTGGATGCGCTGCACTACGACTTGCGCGACTGGCAGCAGCAGAACGTGTACGAGATCTACCCGCACTGGCGTCACCGTTACCCTGCCGGCGTGACCCACAACACCGAGCACGTGTTCGGTTTGCAACTTCCGCAACAGGTCCCCATCCAACTGTCGCTGCGCGAACATCTGGATTACCAGTGGTTGCCGTGGAGCGTCGCGGCGGCTAAAGTCTTTTCGCCGAGCAATCGGGCGGCGATTTTGCAATTACCGGAACGTATTCAACATGGCTGAAAATAGTATTCCGATTGCCTACGAACACCCCGACAAGGCGCAAACCGGTTGCAGCGTGGCGCAGGCCTGGGCAAAAGTCCCACACGAGCCGGAACCTGCGGAGAAGGCCGGGTTGATCGCGCGTATCAAGCACATGCTCAAGGAGCAGGATGCGGTGCTGGTAGCGCACTATTACGTGCATCCCGACCTGCAAGACCTCGCCGAGGCTACCGGCGGCATCGTGTCCGATTCGCTCGACATGGCCAACTTCGGCCACCGGCATCCGGCAAAGACCATCGTGGTGGCGGGCGTGCGTTTCATGGGTGAGACGGCGAAGATACTCAACCCGGAGAAGCGCGTGCTGATGCCGGACCTGGAGGCGGAATGTTCGCTTGATCTCGGTTGTCCGGCGGACGAGTTTGCCGCGTTTTGTGATGCACATCCAGATCGCGTCGTGGTGGTGTATGCCAACACCAGCGCGGCGGTGAAGGCGCGCGCCGACTGGATGGTGACCAGCTCGATTGCGTTGCCGGTGGTCAATCATCTCAAGGAGCAGGGCAAGAAAGTTTTGTGGGCGCCGGATCGCCATCTTGGTGGCTATGTGCAGGAACAGACCGGCGCAGACATGCTGTTATGGCAGGGTGCATGTATCGTGCATGACGAATACAAGGCGCGGGAGCTCATCGAGCTGAAATTGCAGCATCCGGGCGCACTGGTGCTGGTGCACCCCGAGTCGCCGCGTGCCATTGTCCAGCTGGCGGATATGGTCGGCTCCACCACACAGCTGATCAAGGCTGCACAGAATTTGACGGCGCAGGAATTCATTGTCGCCACTGACAGCGGCATCCTGCACAAGATGCGCACGCTGTGTCCGGACAAGATATTTCTTGAAGCGCCCACCGCAGGACATGGTGCAACCTGCACCAGTTGCAGTCACTGCCCGTGGATGGCGATGAACGGCCTGCAAAATCTGGCTGCGGTGCTGGAAACGGGCAACAACGAGATTTACGTCGATCCGGCGGTCATTCCGCGCGCGGTGCAACCGATCCGGCGCATGCTGGATTTTGCCAGGCAGATCAATCTGCCGACCCGCGGCATCGGCAACGCCTGACGTGTTTATAGCGCTCCCATGCTGAAAATCGCCACCTACAATATCCACAAGGGATTTTCGCCGCTCAACCGGCGCGTGATACTGCATGAGTTGCGCGAGCGCTTGCATGAGTTGAATGCGGACATTGTTTTTCTGCAGGAGGTGCAGGGCGAGCATGCGCATCACGCGCTGCGGCATGCCAATTATCCCGATATGCCGCAGCATGAATTTCTGGCCGACCCGTTCTGGCTGCATCATGCCTACGGTATGAATTCGGTGTACGAGGCGGGACACCACGGCAATGCCATCCTCAGCCGTTTCCCTATCACCCTCACGCATAACCGCGATGTGTCCGCCCATCGTTTTGAACAACGCGGTCTGCTCCATTGCGAGATCGACATCGAGGGGCGCCGCGTGCACTGTCTGTGTGCACATTTCGGTTTGTTCGCACGCGGCCGTCGCGTGCAGTTGCGGGCGCTGATTGAATATGCACAGGCGGAGATACCCGCCACTGCCCCGTTGTTGATTGCCGGTGATTTCAATGACTGGCGCGGCCAATTGAGCGCGGGGCTGGCGACCGCACTGGATGTGCAGGATGTGTTCCACTTGCGGCATGGCAAGCCGGCACGCAGTTTTCCGGCGGCCATGCCGCTATTCAATCTCGATCGTATCTACATGCGCGGCTTCGATCTGGTGCAATGCGAGGTGCGGGGAGGACGTCATATGTCCGATCATGCAGCGCTGCTGGCACAATTGAGAAGGAGATGAAAGACACTTTTCACATCGGTGGACAGCAACTGACCCTGTTGCAGAACGGCGCGCGCTTTTTTCCGCAACTCTGTGCCGACATCGATGCCGCACAGCATCTGGTGCATCTGGAAACCTACATCTTCGCCGCCGACGAAACCGGGCGCTTAATCTTGCAGGCACTGCAACGTGCTGCCGCACGCCATTTGATGGTGCGCTTGTTGTTGGACGGCTATGGCTCGGCCAATTTGCCGCAGGAATGGGTGGATGAGTTGCGGGTTGCGGGGGTCGAGGTGCAATGGTTTCGGCGTGAGATATCCCCGTTCACCTTCAAGCCAAGTCGTATGCGGCGCTTGCGGCGCATGCACCGCAAACTGGTGGTGATCGACAGCGAGATCGCCTATATCGGTGGCATCAACATCATTAACGACATTCCGGCGGGTGAAGACATCGATATGCCGCGCCTCGATTTCTCGGTCAGGGTGCAGGGTCGTCTGGCGCACGAAGCACAGGATGAGATGCAGCGACTCTGGTTCAGCATCCGCTGGGTGACCCTGAAAAAACGCATCGTTCGCTGGCGTGCCCGCCTGCGTGCTCCACAAAAACCCCCCATCAACTCAACGGTTATTTTGCTTTTGCGCGATAACCTGCGCCATCGACATGATATCGAGCATGCCTATCTGGATGCCATTCAGCAGGCCAAGCATGAGATCGTGCTGGCGCATGCCTATTTTTTGCCCGGTCTTGCCATTCGCCATGCGTTGCAGCAAGCGGCGCAGCGTGGTGTGCGCGTTATGCTGCTGCTGCAGGGCAGGGTGAATGGCAAGACCG
>JBAZFV010000052.1:0-12426 GCA_041653255.1 Sideroxydans sp.
ACGCTGGGCAGAGATGTTCTCAACAACTCGCCCCGTCGTTGCCTTACCTCAAGCAAACGCTCATTCATGGTTGCCCCGCAACGAACCCAAATCTTTTTTAAGTTCCGCAAGTGTATCGGCAAAGGGTGCCGACTTCTGGTTCAGTCTCCCAAATAGCAAGCGAAAGAAAATCAGTGCAAAGGTAAAAAACGACAATGACAGCAGGGAAACCGCCAACTGCGGATGATCCTGCCAGAAGAGCAGCACAATAAGAATTGAGAGAAACAGAATGCCCATACAAAAGCAAAATAGGGCAAACAAGGCAAACAGAAGCACCTGCGTCAACCGGAGACGCTCCTCCTCCCACTCATTTGCCAGTAGTTCGACCCGATTCGAAACGATGCCGAGCAAGGTAGCCAGCAAGCGCTTCAACGAGCCGAACAGCCCGCTCGTCTCTGGCATTATCAGCGTCCGCGCCCAATCAGCATCCCCACCAGCACACCGACAGCCGCCGCAATACCCACGGATTGCCATGGATTCTCATGCACGTAGTCGTCGGTCGCCTGTGCTGCAACCTTGGTTCGCTCCACCACCGCGTGTTCGGCTTCAACCAAACGCGCCTTTGCCCGTGCCAGATTGGCTTGCGCACGCTCACGCAGAGACGCCGCTTTTTCGCCCGCCTGATCGGCAGTCGCCCGCAATAAATCCTCAGCATCCGCAACAACGGTGCGCAAGTCCTGCGCCAGTTTTTCCTTGCTGACATCAAAGGTTGTATTTGCTGATTTCGTGCTCATGATGTGCTCCTTATTAGGTTAATTGATTAGCCTCTGCTTCTAATATTTGAGGGTATTTAACACTCGAATATTACGTTTCCTTTTTATGCCTGCGCACTCAAATTGTCAATTCTTATCGGCAAATTCGGGTAGAGGTGGCAATGCACTGTATGGCCCTCTGTGCCAACTGCGCTGACACCCGGATAACTCGTTGTACATACCGGCATGACGTGCGGGCAACGTGGGGAAAAATGGCAGCCGGGTGGTGGGTTGGCGGGTGACGGCAGATCGCCTTCCAGCCGGATATATGTCCTGCCCTCGCCGTCGATGCGCGGTACTGCAGATAACAGCGCACGAGTGTAGGGATGCTTGGGAGCGCGCATCACCTCGGTGGTTATCCCGCGCTCGACGATGCGTCCCAGATACATTACACACACCTCATGTGCCAGATATTCCACCACAGCAAGGTTGTGTGTGATGAAGAGATAGCTTAATCCAAACTCCTGTTGCAGGGATTTGAGCAAATTCAATATCTGTGCCTGCACTGACACATCCAGCGCACTCGTCGGCTCATCACAAATAAGCAAGCGCGGGGACACCGCCAGCGCTCGCGCGATAGCGATGCGCTGGCGCTGGCCGCCGGAAAACTCATGTGGATAACGCCATTTGCTGTCGAGTGGTAGTCCAACCCGCTGCAGCAAACCGTCGATGTGCGTCTGCCGTGCTGTGCTGTCAGCACCGATATGTAGCGCACCCATGCCTTCTTCAAGGATATCCGCCACCCGCATCTTGGGATTGAGTGAGGCATAAGGATCTTGGAACACCATCTGCAGCGTGGCGCGCAAGGCATTCGTCCTGATTAATTCATTTCCCGCGAAACGCACACTGCCTGCCGTGGCTGGAATCAAACGCAGTAAAGCTTTGCCCAAGGTCGTTTTGCCACAACCAGATTCGCCAACAAGCGCCAGTGTGCGCCCCTCCAGAATCGACAGCGAGATGCCATCCACCGCCTTCACCTGGCCGACCACACGTTGCAGAAGGCCTTTGCGGATAGGGAAACTGACTTGCAGATTTTCAACCTGCAAAAGTGCGGGGTGTTGAGTACCGAGTGACGAGTTCTCCTTTCTCTCCAACGGAAGAGGGGTTAATGGAGAGGGTAGCTCTGCACTCGGTACTCTGGTGTACAAATGGCAGCACACGCCCCTCCCTTCAGCCATAACCGTCCATTCCGGAGATTTTTCATGGCACAACGGCCATGCCCTGTCGCAGCGTGGTGCGAAACGGCAGCCCTGTCCGATACTGCCCAGCGGTGGCACACTGCCGGGAATGGCGCTCAAGGGTTGCCCCGCTTGCGCCGCACCCGGCATGGCGGCGAAAAGTTTCTGTGTGTAGGGATGCAGGGGTTCTGAAAATAATTGCGCACGTGATGCCTGCTCGACGATCTGTCCCGCATACATCACCCCAACGCGATGGGCATTCTCCGCTACCACACCGAGATCGTGCGTAATCAGCAGTAGTGCCATGCCGTTGTGTGTTTGCGTCTCGCGCAGCAGTTGCAGCACCTGCGCCTGAATCGTCACATCCAGTGCGGTAGTCGGCTCATCGGCGATGAGTAGCTGCGGGTTACCAGCCAAGGCCATCGCAATCATCACGCGTTGTTTCATCCCACCGGAAAGCTGGAATGGATATTCGTTGATGCGCCGTACCGCATCGGGGATGCCGACCTGGTCGAGCAACCCGATACAACGCTGTTGCAAGTCTGATTTCAAACTGATCTCAAAGTTGCGCCGGGAAGAATCCTGGCCTGTCCCATGCAACTTCAGGACTTCGGCGATTTGCTCACCCACAGTCATTACCGGATTCAGACTCAGTCCCGGTTCCTGAAAGATCATCGCCATACGGCCACCGCGCATCCGGCACATTTCGCGTTCGCTCAAGTCGAACAGCGCCACTTCTCTCAGCCGTGCCGCACCGTCCGCCTGCACCACTCCATCCGGCAGCAGCCGCATCAGCGCAAGAGCCGTCATCGATTTGCCGCAACCTGATTCGCCGAGCAGAGCAAAGGTCTCACCGGTGTGGATGGCAAACGAAATGTTATCGACAATCACTGCCCCCGCATGCAAACGCACGGCGAGTCGGTCGACTTGCAACAGCGCCGAAGCAGCAACGGAGTGTGCGGAAGTTGTCACTGCACCATGCTCCCCGCTTCCAGCCGCAGCTGTCGGCCGCAGCGCCCTGCCAATGCCGCATCATGCGTAACCAGAATTAAGGTCGTACCCTGTGCCTGATTTAGTTCAAGCATTAAATCAATAATTTGCGCCCCTGTGGCGGCATCTAGGTTGCCGGTGGGTTCATCGGCAAACAATATCTTGGGTTGGGTGACGAAAGCGCGTGCCAAGGCGACACGCTGCTGCTCTCCGCCGGAAAGGTGTTGCGGCCGATGATGGGCGCGGCTGCTCAAACCGACTTGCTGCAATGACAACAGGGCAAGCTCGCGCGCATTTTTGCTGCCTGCCAATTCAAGCGGCAGCATGACATTTTCCAGTGCGCTCAAGGCCGGCAATAATTGAAATGACTGAAACACGAAACCTGCCAGCGCCCCACGCAGGCGGGCGCGCCCGTCTTCGTCCAGCGCAAACAGGTTAATGCCATTTAATTGCACACTGCCGCTGCTTGGCGTATCCAGCCCGGCCAACAGGCCAAGCAGGGTGGACTTGCCGGAGCCGGAAGCACCAACTATGGCGACGCTCTCACCTGCTGCCACCTCGAAACTGATATCGTGCAAAATGGTGAGGGGGCTATCTCCGCTCATGACTTGCCTAGTAAGACCTGATGCACGCACAATCGATACCATGAATACCTTCCTTAAAATTATCTCTCTGGTCTTCGCTCTGGCGCTGGCGAACAGCGCCTGTTCCGCACAGAACATTCTCGTCTTTGGCGACAGTTTATCAGCCGGCTATGGCATTGCGCGCACCGATTCATGGGTAAATTTATTACAACTGGAATTGAAAAAGACACATCCGCAGTTTGCAGTGATCAATGCCAGCATCAGCGGCGAAACGACTGCAGGAGGATTGCGGCGTGTCGGCCGAGCGTTGCAGGAACACCAGCCGGCCGTGGTCATCCTTGAATTAGGTGCGAACGATGGATTGCGCGGTTCCGCGCTCGCCGAGATCGAAAAAAATCTGCATCAGATCATCGACCAGACAAAGAAGGCGAAGAGTAAAGTGCTGTTACTTGGTATCCGGCTCCCGCCAAATTATGGGCTGAATTACACCCGGCGCTTCCAGTCGCTCTACCCCAAGCTGGCGCAGCAGCATCGGATCACGCTGGTTCCATTCATGCTGGAGGGTATCGGGCCGGAGCAATTCCAGGCCGACAATCTCCACCCCGATGCCAGTGCGCAGCCACGCATCATGCGCAATATCTTTTCCAGCCTGGAGCCGTTACTCTGATGCCCAACCATCTCGCCGGCGAAACCAGCCCCTACCTGTTGCAGCACGCCGACAATCCGGTGGACTGGCATCCGTGGCATACCGACACGCTGCAACTTGCCCGCATACAGGACAAACCCATTCTGCTTTCCATCGGCTACTCCGCTTGCCACTGGTGCCATGTGATGGCGCATGAGTCATTTGAGGATGAGATCGTCGCCGCTTTGATGAACGAGTATTTCATCAACATCAAAGTGGATCGTGAAGAACGTCCAGACATCGACCATATCTACCAGAACGCCCATTATTTATTGAGTCAGGGTAGTGGTGGCTGGCCGCTGACGATGTTCCTCGCACCGGACGGCACACCGTTCTATAGCGGCACGTATTTCCCAAAACAGGCGCGCTATGGTTTGCCTGGATTTCCCGAACTTTTGCTGCGGGTGGCTGCCGCCTACCGTGAAAAACGCAGCGAGTTGGTGATACAGGGGCAACAAATCATCGCTGCACTCGCCGCCTGGCAGCCGAAAAAGAATACGGATGAAGTCGCACTAGACAGCACACCAATCACCTCGGCGGTTCAGCAGCTCAATTCCGATTTCGATCCCGTACACGGTGGATTCGGCGGCGCGCCCAAGTTTTTGCATCCGGCGGAACTTGACTTGCTGTTGCGGCAAGCTCATGTCAGACAAGATGTACAGGCACGCCACACCGCCCTGTTCACCCTGCAACAGATGGCACTGGGCGGTCTGTATGACCAACTCGGCGGCGGCTTCTGCCGTTACAGCGTGGACGATGTCTGGGATATCCCGCACTTCGAGAAGATGCTGTACGACAACGGCCTGTTGCTTGGTGTGTACTGCGATGCGTGGTTGAGCAGCCGTGATCCATTTTTTGCGCGCGTGGTGGAACAGACCGCGGGCTGGTTGATGCGCGAGATGCAGTCACCATCCGGCGGCTACTACGCCTCGCTTGATGCCGATTCAGAGCACGAGGAAGGCAAGTTCTACGTGTGGCAGCACGATGAGGTTGCTGATCTGTTGACGGCCGATGAATTTGCCGTATCCGCCGCCTATTACGGCCTGGACCGCTCTCCCAATTTTGAGCACCATGCCTGGAACCTGCGCATCAGCAAGCCATTGAGTGAAATCGCCAAACAGCTGCAACTTGATCAAGCGCAGGCGTCCACCACACTGGCCACGGCGCAAAACAAACTGTTTGCCGCACGCGAACAGCGCATCCGCCCCGGTCGTGACGAAAAGATACTCGGCAGCTGGAACGGCTTGATGATCGCCAGCATGTCGAAGGCGGCCCGCGTCTTCCTGAGTGACGACTGGTTGCACTCGGCGCAAAACGCAATGGATTTCGTGCACACCACTTTATGGCAGGACGGCAAACTGCTGGCTACCCACAAGGATGGCAAGACGCACCTGAACGCTTATCTGGACGACCATGCGTTCCTGCTCAATGCGGCACTTGAATTAGTCCAGTCAGAGTTCCGTTCCGTTGACTTGGGTTTTGCCGTGCAACTTGCCGATGCCTTGCTTGAACGCTTCGAAGACAAACAAAATGGCGGTTTCTTTTTCACCAGCCACGACCACGAGATACTTATCCAGCGCAACAAGAACGGGCAAGACAATGCCACCCCGAGCGGCAATGGAATCGCCGCACAAGCCCTGCTTCGCTTGTCTGTGTTAGCCGGTGACACACGCTATGCGGAGGCTGCTGAACGCTGTCTGAGATTATTCTTCCCCACCATGCAACAAGCAGCCAGTCATTTCAGTAGCCTGTGCAGCGCACTGGATGAATGGCTGGAACCGCCCTCGTTGCTGGTACTTTGCGGTGATGCAAAAGAAACAGCTGCCTGGCGGGCGGCGGTAGCGGTGAAGTATCTGCCGCATTTGATCGTCATTGTGTTAAAGGGTAATGAAACGGAATTGCCGCTCTCTTTGGATAAACCGATCAGCCTGACTACAACAGCATGGCTCTGCCACGGCACACAGTGTTTACCACCGATCACACAGCTCGATCTCTTGCTGCAAGAGCTATCCCTGCAGGTCTGATTTCAGTTCGACACAGGCTGCAGATTTTTGGGAAATGTCGGGTTAAAAACCGGCCCATAACACCCAGCTAGTGCAAGTTCACGCCACCCATCTGCGCACCGAGCCCAGAGAATGTGCTTGCCACCCCTGCACCCAACTTCTTCGCCAGACGATCGGCGATATTTTCACGCGCAGTGAAGTCGATGATCCTTTTAGCCTTGATGACATCACGCGCTACCGAATCGACGCTACCGATGCTGTCAGCCAGACCCATCGCAATCGCCTTGTCGCCGGTCCAGAACAGACCACTGAACATCTCTGGTGTTTCATGCAGGCGTTTGCCGCGACCATCTTTTACCACGGTGATGAACTGCTGATGGATGTCGTCGAGCAGTCCTTTGGTGAAGGCTTCGTGTTTTGAATTGCGTGGCGAGAACGGATCCATGAAGCCCTTGTTCTCACCCGCTATCATCAGCCGGCGCTCCACACCCAGTTTTTCCATCGTTCCGGTAAAACCGAAACCGTCCATCAGCACACCGATGGAACCGACGATGCTGGCACGGTTGACATAAATATTGTCAGCCGCTGCGGCAATAAAATAGCCGCCGGAAGCGCATATGTCTTCCACCACAACGTGCAGCGGAGTCTCCGGGTGCAGCGCGCGCTGGCGGCGAATCTCATCGTTCACCAATCCGGCCTGTACCGGGCTGCCACCTGGGCTGTTGATACGCAGAATGATGCCAGCCGTATTCTTGTCGTCGAAGGCGTCCTGCAAACTGCCAATGAGATTATCCGCACTGGCTGCACTGTCGCTGGCGATGACACCATTGATCTCGATCAGCGCAGTATGTTTGCCACCAGACAAGCCGTCACCTTTGTCGCTCGCCCAGCCCATGACCAGGAACAGCAGGAAAAATAGATAACCAAAGGTCAGGGCCTTGAAGAAGATACCCCAGCGCCGTGTGCGCCGCTGCTCTTGGATGGCGGACAGCGCCAGCTTCTCCAGCACGCTACGTTCCCAGCTGTCGATTTGTTCGGACATATTATTCTCCTTGATTATCGTTTCAGGCATTGGCCTTCAGCCATGCACGCAGTTCATGCAAATCATCCAGCAGCGCCAGCGGCTGCAGGGCGCGGAGTTGCTCTTCCGGATGCGCGCCGTGGGTCAGGCCCACCGCCTCGACACCCGCATTGATTGCCATTTGCAGGTCGTGCGTAGTATCACCGATCATCAGCATGTGCCCGGCATCGACCGCGAATTCATCCATCAGTTCCAGCAACATCGCCGGGTTCGGTTTGGAAAATGTCTGGTCGGCGGTGCGCGTGGCCTGAAAGTACCGGCGCAGGCCGCTGCTGTCCAGTGCGCGCTCCAGCCCCTTGCGGCTCTTGCCGGTTGCCACCGCTAATATATGCCCTGCCTCGTGCAACTCGACAATGGCCTCCGCCGCCCCAGCATAAAGGGGAATGGATTCATCCTGCGCCAGAAAATAATGGCGATAGCGTTCTGCCAGCGGTTCATATAAATGTTCTGGCGCATCCGGCGCTGCATACTGCAAAGCCTGCACCAGCCCCATACCGATTACATGCCGTGCTGCCTCATCGCTCGGCACAGGCAAGCCGAGGTCGCGACAGGCGGACTGGATCGAGGCGGCGATCACCGTGGTCGAATCCATCAGCGTGCCGTCCCAGTCGAACACGATCAAGTCATAACGTTTTGCCATCTGCCCGCCCAAAAAAACAAGGCGCGGATTCTACCACTGTGCAGTCCTCCGCCCAGTATAATGCGCCCCCTTCGATTGGTAATGCCATGAGCCTGATCTATATCCTGGATTTGTGTGCGGTCGCCGTGTGTGCCATCACCGCCACGCTGGAAGCACAACGGCGTGAGCTCGATCTGTTCGGTGTGGCTGTCATTGCAGTGATCGCCGGCATCGGCGGCGGTACGCTGCGCGACATCCTGCTTGGCCGCCTACCTGTGTATTGGATCCATGATCCCCTCTACGTCGTGGTTGGCATCACGGCTGCCATACTGACCTTCTTCATGGAGCGCAACGTCATTATCCCAAAGAATTTCTTCCTGCTCCCCGATGCCATCGGCCTGGCACTGTTTACCGTCATCGGCACCAGCATCGCCATGAGTCTGCAGGTAAATTGGTTCATCGCTGCGCTGATGGGGGTCATCACCGGCGTGTTCGGTGGTGTCATCCGCGACATTCTGTGCAACGAAGTGCCGTTGATCTTCCGCACCGATATCTATGCCACCGCCGCGCTCGCCGGTGCGCTGCTGTTGATTGTGCTGGACAGTCTTGGTATGGATCATCGCCTTGCCGTGATCGTAGCGATGGGGGTGATCGTCGTCATCCGTCTTGCGGCGATCCGCTGGCACATCCACTTGCCGCGCTTTCGCGCCTACGAACAATGAACCCCGCTCTTCCCTCCTGGTTGATCTATTGCCGCCCAGGCTTTGAACGGGATTGCGTTGAAGAAACACAAGCCAAAGTTGTCGAAGCAGAAGCAGACAGTGGGTTTCTGGTGCTACAAGGCAAAGCGCGCCTGAGCTACAAACAACTGGCCTTCGTGCGCCAACTGTTAATACTGGATGGCGCAGTGAACGATCTGCCTGAACGCGACCGACTCGCGCCTTTACTGGCCGCAATTCCATCCTTGCCGGAAAAGTTCAGTGCTCTGTACCTCGAAGTGCCGGATACCAATGATGGCAAGACACTCTCCGGCTTCACCAGACGTTTTCAGCCGTTGTTGGAAGAAGCCTTACGCGAGACATTGCAGCTCGTGGACGACCCTACGCTGCCGCGCCTGCACATTTTCTTCCCCTCCGAATCTCGTGCGCTGATCGCCCACAGCGACCCGCACAACTGCAACGTGGCGCTCAACGGTATTCACCGCGTCGGCATGGTGAGCGATGCCCCCAGCCGCTCTTACTTGAAATTGGCGGAAGCGTTTGAGGTGTTTCTGGACAAGAAGGAGCAATCGCTCTGGTTGAAACCACATATGACAGCGGTGGATCTAGGCGCTGCACCTGGTGGATGGACGTGGCAGTTGGTGCAACGCGGGCTGAAAGTGACTGCTGTGGACAACGGCCCACTCAAGGGTGCTGCTGCCACACACCCGAATATCAAACATCTGCGCCAAGACGGCTTCAAGTTCCGCCCGCAAAAAACAGTAGATTGGTTGGTATGCGACATGGTGGAGCAACCGCAACGGGTCGCCACCTTAATCACTGAATGGTTCATCAGCGGCCTGACTCTGCACGCCATTTTCAACCTCAAACTACCGATGAAGAAACGGGTCGCCGCACTGCGCACCGCGCTTGAATCTATACGCACTGCGCTCAATGCCAAAGGTATTCGCTACCGTCTGGAAGCCAAGCAGCTCTACCATGACCGCGAAGAGGTGACGGTATTTCTGACCCGAGCCAGGAAATAGCTCAGGCTATTTCGTCGATGTGATCGGAAAACCCGCCTTGCAGCAAGTTGTGGCGGCGGCGATCGAGGCCGGAGCGCAATTCAATCAACACACTCTGTTGATGGATGCGACGACAGGCGAGACGGCGTTCGGCGGTGGGTAGTGCAGGCACACCGTTTGCGGATGCCTGTTCGTGTCCCGCTTGGGATTCCGACTGATCGGCATCAGGGTCGCGTGCATGCACCGGCTTGACCGCATGTACCGCAGACAGTCCCGGCACCAGATTACTGGCGGGTGTCGGGGTTAAGGCTGGCAGATTATCGTTGAAACGCATGGCACACACCTCCACAGAAGCATAAATCTTCTATCGGCAGTCCCCGCAAAAACCTGAACACTTCACTTTGGCACCACGTCCGGCAGGTTCGGATGGGCATCGTGCATCACAATGCGCGAAACATACCAGATCGCCAACAAATTGATGCAGATCGCCACATAACCGACATTCTGATAACCGACGATGTGTCCGCCTGTGTCCTGCGTGATGATGAAGCCGCTCAAGGTCGCCGCCAAGCCCATAGCCAGTGATTGCACGGTGGCATTGAACGACATGAAGGTGCCGCGCAGCTTGGGTTGTGCGGCGGAGGTGATGATCGCCATCGCCGGAATAAAGCGCCCCGACACCAGAATAAAAAACAGGGTGGTGCAGACCAACCACCAGCCGAGCGTGGCGCTTTGAATCTGCGTCACGGCCAGTAAAGGGAAAATCGATAAGAACGCGATCAGGCGATAGATTTTGACCTTGCCGTGTTCATCGGCAAAATGACCGATTAATCGCGCCGTAACCAGAGTTGCTGCCCCACCCGCCAGATAGATATAGGCAACTTCCTGCTGGGTGATATAAATATTCTGTACTGCATACACCGTAATATACGGAATCACCGTAAAACCGCCAAAGATGGTAAGTGCCGACAGGCTGACGGCACGCCAGTGGTTCACATCACGTATCACCACAAACAGCGCAGAGAACGGATGGGCGAGTTTTTCCTGGCTCAAGTGGTGGCGTAATTCGGGCAACCAACGCCAGCCGATCAAGACGAAGATTGCTACCAGCAGCACAATAAAGAAAAAAGGCGCGCGCCAATGGAACAGACTGGCCAACCACAGTGAAAGCGGCACACCCGCCACGGTGGAAACAGAAAAGGCAGTCGCTACCGTGCCGCTGGCTTTGGCACGGCGAGCGAACGGGATGGTGTCGCCAATGATGGTCTGGATCAGCGCACCCAACACCCCGCCAAATGCGCCCGCCATGCAGCGCGCCGCAATCAGGGTGGCATAGTCCGGTGCCAATGCACAACCCAGAGTCGCCAACCCGAAAATTAGCAATATGACCAACAACAGCTGCTTGCGCTCGAAGCGATCGATAAATGTTGCGGCAAGCAAGCCTGATCCGGCCGCACTAAAGCTGTATGAGGCCACCAGCAGACCGAACTCATGAGTGCTGATGCCCAACTCGCTCATCAGGAGCGGTCCAAGCGGAATCATAATCATGAAATCAAGCACATGACTGAACTGGATGCCCGCAAGTATCAGTAAAAGCGTGCGTTCCGAATAGGCCACCTTGCTCATGCCTGCTGATCCAGCCGATCGAGAAACTTCTGCAATTCCAGTGCCATGGGGGCGACGATGCGCAACGGTTCCTGCGTCAGTGGATGGTTGAATTCGATGGTATGCGCATGCAGGAACATGCGTTTCAAGCCCTGTTTCATTAATTCCTTGTTGCGCGCGAAGTCGCCATATTTGGCATCGCCCGCGATAGGAAAGCCCAGATGGGATAAATGCACACGAATCTGGTGGGTACGCCCGGTCTTTAGTTCGGCTTCAAGCAGGGAGAATTCTGGCCAACTCTGTTGCAGACTGAAAATGGTATGGGCGGCCTGCCCATCCTCCCGCACCATCACACGCTTCTCACCTTGCGGCGTGTCGAATTTGTGCAGCGACAGTTTGACGTGCTGGCGCGCGTTCCGCCATTGCCCCAGCACCAGCGCAAAATAGCGCTTGTCGCTATTGCCCTCGCGCATGATCTCGTGCATCGCGGTGAGCGCAGAACGCTTCTTCGCCAGCAGCAACACACCTGAAGTTTCGCGGTCGAGTCGGTGTACCAACTCCAGAAACTTGGCTTGCGGACGAGCGCGGCGCATCTGTTCGATGATTCCGAAACTGACCCCGCTACCGCCATGCACAGCCGTCCCCGCCGGTTTGTTGATGGCAATCAGCGCCTCATCTTCGAATAAAATGGGGAATTCAGTGGCCGGGACATAATCAGCTTCCGGTTTTTCCGCCACACGGATCGGCGGGATGCGCAATACATCGCCCAATTGCAGGCGGTAAGTCTGGTCGATACGTTTTTTGTTTACTCTCACTTCGCCGCGCAGAATGCGGTAAAGATGGCTCTTGGGCACGCCCTTCAGGTAGCGGAACAGGAAATTGTCGATACGCTGTCCTTCGCTGCCCTCGTCGATTTCGACCCAAGTTACGGATTCTTTGCTCAAACCACTCATTTTGAATATACTCCGTGACTCGCGTGTGCGCCTTCGTCGAAACGGGATGATTATTATTTCCCCGTCCAACCCAAGGCAGGCAATCAAGCCGCCTACGAAGCAGCCCCGCCCGGTTATCTCACTCACCGGAAACAAGCAGTGATGGTAATTGATTTGCGCGCTCTAAGCATCAGCAGATAGATTTTAGTGTGTTGCCCTCATAACAATTGGCGAC
>JBAZFV010000053.1:0-12353 GCA_041653255.1 Sideroxydans sp.
TGAGGCGCAACTGGCCGCCGCCTTGTTCGATGCTTTTGGCGTGTTTGGTTTGACCTACATTCAGGATCCCAGCAATCCCTACCAGGTCACCTCGGGTAAAGCGCAAACCGTGGATTATCTGCAATTTCCGCGTGAAACGCTGGAGCGCAAATCCGGCGATTGCGACGATCTGGTGGCGGTGTATTCGTCCGGACTGGAAAGCATGGGCATCACCACCCGGGTGCTGGAAGTGCCGGGGCACATGTTGATGATGTTCAATACCGGCATCCCGGCAGAGGGGGATGGCTATACCATGAACAATCTTTATGTCATTCACGAAGGCACGTTGTGGATTCCAATCGAGACTACGCTGGTCGGCAATTCTTTCATCAAGGCGTGGGAAAAAGGCAGTGAGACCTACTACAGGTACAAGGATGATGGTTTGACGGTACTCGACATCCATACTGCGTGGGAGACCTACAAACCGGCCAGCCTGCCCGCCTCAGACTGGAAGGCGAGTGGCCTGACTCAGGCGGCGATCGAGAAAAAGTTCCCGGGTGACAATCTGTCGGTGCTGAAGATCAGCTCGCAGACCAAAACCAGGCATTATCTGGAGATACTGAAAACCGCGCCAGGCGATATTGATGCACATTTGCAGATCGGTATCATTCTGGCGCGGATCGGCGATCGCACCGAGGCCATGAAGTATTTTGACAAGGTCATCGGCGTGGACGCGAAGAATGCTGCAGCGTTGAATAACCGTGGCAATTTGCTGATGATCGACAGCAAGTATCAGGAGGCAGTCAAAGCTTATCAGGCAGCCGCGCAAGCCAGCCCGCAGGATGCGCATATTCTGGTCAATCAGGCACGGGCTTACAAGCGCCTGGGTCAACTCAAAAGCGCCAAGGCTGCGTTTATCAATGCAAAGAAATTAGATCCTGATGTGCAAAAACAATATCGTGCACTGGCTCTGGAACTTCTGAACGCGCTGTGAGTCCGACGCACCGAATTTACTCAAGGAGAGATAGAATGAAAAGGCTGATTGCAGTGTTGGTCTTACTGGGGATTGCCATTGCGAGCCCGGCACAGGCGACTGATCAGGAGCTTTCTTTGTGGGAGCGCCTGCGCAAGAAGATCGAGCTGCTGACACCCAAGAAGAAATTGACGACGACGACTGCGGCCGGAGGTGTGCGTGGCACGCTGGCGGATGCGGAAGACGTGTACTGGAAGGGTGAAGCCAAGCCGATGGCTGTCGATGAGGACGAACTGGCTGCGTTCAGCAAAGCCATCGCACTGGTTGATGCCGGCAACACGGTTGATGCACAGGCAGCGTTCGCTGAGTTCATCAAACAACATCCCGATAGTACTCTGCGTTCCGATGCGGAAGCGGCATTGGCACAGCTCGGTTCCGGCAAATAGCCGGCATGGCATCCGGGGCGGCTGGTAGAAAGCCGCCCCAGACTCTATAATTCCGCCCCCGATTCTCGCGGATAGCGGATTTCCTATGCAGTTATTGACCTTTGGCATCAATCATCAGACCGCTCCACTCGCCGTGCGCGAGCAGATCGCGTTCAACGCAGAGGCGATGGATGTCGCCCTGCGTGATCTGGTGGACAACGGTGCAGCCAAGGAAGCAACCATTCTTTCCACCTGTAACCGCACCGAGATTTATTGCAATACCAGCACGCCGGTGCAGGCGGTAGGCTGGCTTGCTGCTTATCACCATCTGCCGGTCACCGATATCGAGCCTTATCTCTATCGACTGCCACAGGAGCAGGCAGTCAAGCATGCATTCCGTGTCGCGAGCGGGCTGGATTCTATGGTGTTGGGTGAACCGCAGATTCTGGGGCAGATGAAGCTGGCGGTGCGTCAGGCGGAACAGGCAGGCACGCTGGGTTTCTTGCTGCACAAACTGTTCCAGCGCACCTTTTCAGTGGCCAAGGACGTGCGCACCCAGACCGAGATCGGTGCCAATCTGGTGTCGATGGCCGCCGCCGCTGTCAGGCTGGCCGAACGTATTTTTCCCAGTATCGCCGAGCAGAAAGTCTTGTTCATCGGTGCGGGCGAGATGATTGAGCTGAATGCAGTTCACTTTGCGGCTCGCGGTCCGCAACAGATTACCGTCGCCAATCGCACGCTGGATCGTGCACAGACGCTGGCACGTCGGATCAACGGCCATGCCATCACCCTGGCTGATCTGCCGCATGAGCTGGCGCAACACGACATCATCGTTACCTGCACCGCCAGCCAGCTGCCTATTCTTGGCAAGGGCATGGTCGAGCGCGCCTTGAAACTGCGCAAACACCGGCCATTGTTCATCGTCGATCTGGCCGTGCCGCGGGATGTGGAAGCAGAAGTCGCCGAGCTGGACGATGTGTTCCTCTACACCATGGACGATATCGCCGAAGTGGTGAAAGACGGCCTGGATGCACGACAGGGTGCGGTGAAAGAAGCCGAAGTCATCATCGATTCCGGTGTTTCAGATTTTGTGCACTGGATGGAATCGCGCGAAGTGGTACCGACCATTCGCGCCCTGCGCGATCAGGCCGAACGCACCCGCCGCCACGAACTGGAGAAGGCGATTCGCCTGCTGGCCAAGGGTGAGAATCCGGAAAAGGTGTTGGATATGATGGGCAACGGACTGACCAATAAATTTTTGCATGCGCCGACTCATGCACTGAACCAGCTTAATGCTACTGAACGCGAACGTTTTCTTGAAGTGATCCATCGCCTGTATCACATCAACAGCGAAGAATGAAACCCAACATCGCCGCCCGCCTCGCCCGCTTGGGTGAACGTCTGCATGAAGTCGATCAGCTTTTGAGTACCGAAGAGGCCACCCGTGACATGAGCATGTTCCGCCGGCTCAATCGCGAACGTGCTGAGCTGGAGCCGGCGGTTACCCTATACCACGCTTACCAAACCTGCCTGGCTGACCTCGAGACTGCGCGCGAAATGGCGCAAGACCCGGAAATGAGGGAATTCGCCCAGGCCGAGATGGAACAGGGTGGGCAGCGTTTGGCCGAGCTAGACCGCGAGCTGGAATTGCAATTGCTGCCGAAAGACCCCAATGACGAGCGCAATGTGTTCCTTGAGGTGCGTGCCGGCACCGGCGGTGACGAGGCGGCACTGTTCGCGGGCGATTTGTTTCGCATGTATTTGCGTTTCGCTGAATACCATCGCTGGCAGGTCGAGATCATCTCCGAAAGTCCGGGCGAGATGGGTGGCTACAAGGAAGTCATCGCCCGCATCATTGGACAGGGAGCATACTCGATATTGAAATTCGAATCCGGTGTGCACCGCGTACAACGTGTGCCGGCTACTGAGACCCAAGGGCGCATCCACACATCCGCCTGCACCGTGGCAATCCTGCCGGAGGCGGACGAGGTGGGCGAGGTTGAACTGAATCCGGCTGACTTGCGTATCGATACTTATCGCGCATCCGGGGCGGGTGGCCAACACATCAATAAAACCGACTCCGCCGTGCGTATCACCCATCTGCCAACCGGCACCGTGGTTGAATGTCAGGATGGACGTTCGCAACACCAGAACAAGGCGCAGGCGCTGCGTGTGCTGGCGGCGCGGATCAAAGATAAGGAAGATCAGGCGGCGCACAGTAAGCTGGCCGCTGAACGCAAATCACTGGTCGGCAGCGGCGACCGTTCAGAGCGTATCCGTACCTATAATTTCCCGCAGGGGCGCGTCACCGACCATCGCATCAATCTCACTTTGTACAAGATGGAACAGATCATGGACGGTGATATAAGTGAACTCACCGGGGCATTGATGGCCGAACATCAGGCACAACAACTGGCGGCAATGGCTGTAACCGGCTGATGCACAGCCTCCGTGAGGTATTGGCGCGGGATGGGAGCGCACTGCAAAACGCATTGTCACTGACTGCAGAGGAAGCACGCAGTGAGGTGCAATCCCTGCTGCAATATGCGCTGGGAGTTAATCGTGCTTTTTTGCTGGCACACCCCGAACACGTCCTGGATGCCGGGCAGAAAGCGGCCTATGCGAAATTGCTGCAGCGACGTTTGGGCGGAGAGCCCATTGCCTACATTTTTGGTGAGCGCGAATTCTTCGGCCTGAACTTCAAGATCACCCCCGCCACCCTGATCCCGCGCCCGGAAACGGAGCTGCTGGTGGAGCTGGCGTTGGCACACATCCCGCTACAGGGGCGGGTGCTGGACCTTGGCACCGGCAGCGGTGCGATTGCCTTGGCCATCGCCCGAGCGCGCCCGGATGCACAAGTGACGGCATTGGATATCTCTGTGGCGGCGCTGGAGGTGGCACGCCAGAATGCACAAGGGCTCGGCAGCGCCAACATAAGTTTCCTGCGCAGCGACTGGTTTGCAGCACTGACTGACGTGCGCTTTGATCTGATCGTATCCAATCCACCCTATGTCGCTGCTGGTGATGAGCATCTGGTACAGGGTGATTTGCGTTTTGAGCCACGCACCGCTCTGGTTTCGGGCCTGGATGGAATGGATGACATCCGCCACATTATCGCGGGTGCAACAGCCTACCTGGGCCCGGGTGGATGGCTATTGCTGGAGCACGGCTACAATCAGGCAGCGGCCAGCCGCTCCCTTTTGCTATCCAGCGGTTTTGATGGGGTATTTTCTGCAATGGACATGGCTGGAATCGAGCGCGTCAGCGGTGGCAGAGTCACGGTACAGGTATAGCCCGTTCGGGGTAGTATATAGGCATGTATATAGGCCATTTGGCATATAGGCAAGGTGTGCCGTACTTCCTATAATCCACATTGAGTTGCGAGCTTTGAGTTGTTTTCCGACTTGATCTTTCATACTCTCCTCCTATTCCGGGCCATCCATGATGGCCCGTTTTTTTCGGCTATTGGCAATCTAGGGTTGGATAACCCTGAATCAGTATGCCCCATTGTGTGTAATACGTGGCATTTCCAACAGCAGCAAGCAGGAGCGGCCATATGCATTTTTGTAATGGGGGACAGTTCGGCCAAAGCGGATTTCAAAAAGACTTACTAACTGAGTCTGCACTCAAGCTCTAAGCGGCCACACAGAACTACATGTGTAGCCCATCCTGCGTACCAAGCAAAGCTTTTCCAGTGATGTAAGTTCTGCTGACTCTCCGCGACTAACGCTTGCATCCGCCAATTTGGCTATGCCTTTAAACCAAGGAGAACCACCATGAAATTCGACACACTCGCAAAGACCCTGATCTCTTCCGGAGCACTGGCGGCTGCAATGAGCGGTGCCGCGCTGGCCGCCCCGTGCGGCGCGACCAACCCCTGTGCGGCTCGTTCGCACAAAGCCAGTAAGGCCAATCCCTGCGCTGGTATGAACCCCTGTGCCGGCAAACACCCATGCATGGCGAAATCTAAAAAGAAAGCCAACCCTTGCGCGGCAAAAAATCCCTGTGCAACCAAGAATCCGTGTGCTGCGAAGAATCCTTGCGGCGCCAAAAATCCATGCGCAGCGCATTAATTCAGCCAAAATCTGCAACCGGCCTTGCATCGAGGCTGGTTGCCGAGCCGGATCTGGCAGCTCTGCCGTTGGCTCAGTTGCATGCCATGCAACAAGCTGGACTTGAGGTGCTCGAAAGCTACCGCGTGCTGAAGAAAGCCGGGCTGAATATCGTCGGCGAAGTGTTGCGCGACAGCCTGAACCGTGGCGAGACCTTCTACGAATTCAACCACTATCCCGATGACGACGTGTACGACCGCGAAAGCCATGCGCAGTATTACTACCACGCACATCGCAGTGAAGCAGGTGAACACGGACACTTCCATTGTTTCCTGCGTCCCAAAGGTATGCCTGAAGGTGTCGTCCCTATTGAATACCCCGCCACTGATCCTTGGCCGCAAGCCGATGAGGCACTGTCACATTTAATTGGCATCGCGATGGACGGCTACGGCTACCCCACCGGCCTGTTCACCACCAACCGCTGGGTGACTGCCGAAGCCTGGTATCCCGCTGAACAAGTGATGCAAATGCTGGATCGTTTCGTCATCGACCACGCCTTCCCCTCGTTGCCGGTGAACCGCTGGATCAGCAGCATGTTCGTGCTTTACCGTCCGCACATCGAAGCACTGTTGAAGAAACGTGACGAGACCGTGTGGGCATGGGCGGAAGTACATCCCAGCGAGGACGTGTTCGAAGACAGAGAGCTGGACATCACCAGCCAGATCGAAATCTCAGTGGAAGTAGATCTGCGTAGCATCAAACAGGAGATCACCTCCCGAAAAAGCAGACCCTGCGCAAACCAAAACTAGGCGATTACTGAGTGTATTGTTCATTTGGAATTGTGCTGTGTCTGCCGATGCAGGAGGCTGGCGAGGACTGTTCCGCCTAGAGTTTATTCTTTATCGACAGCACTAAGGCGCGCTCGACGCCTCAGCCAAATCGTCCAAAGCCTTACGCAGATTGGATACAACCGCGCATTTCCCAGCCCCATGTCTCAGCGCCAGATATGCTGGATCGTTATAGCCCAGCCATACTTGTCCGTTTGCGTCTTGCCACACCAGCATCTTCAATGGCAGGTCGATGCCCACGGTTTGCGCACATTCAATGAATGGCGTGCCGCCTTTGGGATTGCCAAAGATGATGACTTGTGTGGGGCGTAATGTCTTGCCGATCTTGGCTGCGCCTACTGCATGATCGATACGTGCGAACACGGTCATACCGCGCAGTTTGGCGAGTGCTTCGACGCGCTCCATGGTGGCGGCGACACTGCGTGAACTCTTGACGGTGATGAACCCGTCTGCGGCTTGGGCCAGTGATGCGAAGGTGGCGAGTGTTGCGGCGAGTATGAGTGCGAGCAGTTTCATGACAATCTCCTTTGAGGATGATGCTGCGATGATCCATTAGTCACCGCAACAGGCGCGCGGGTGCAACGATGAATGCGTCAGATCCAGTATTCACCCAGCCAGTTGCCGCGCACGAAATCCAGCTTCACCCGCTTCGGTGCGATCTTGTGCACGTTGGGCGTGTCGAGTTCGATCTCGGGCTGTCGGCCCAAACGGTCTGCGACTTCGAACGAGCAGGCGGTGGAGGTGACGGGACGAAAAAAGACGGCGAGTTTGTCGCTGACGGCGACAGTGGCGCGTTGCGGTGTCTGCTCGTGGAAGTGGACGAACTTCTTCACCAGGCAGGAGAAATAGAGTTCGAGTTCCACCACCAGCGGCTGGCTGCGTTTTGCGAGTTCACGCGCAGCGGCTTTGCTCCATTCCACCAACACCTGCCTGCCATTGATCACCACAGTGTTGTTGCGTTGAGTGCTCATCATGTCACCTCACAGTACGTGCGGCGCGATCACTTCCACCATTGCGCCGATCAGATCGGTATCGGAATCTGGTGCGAGCACCGATGCATCGCCCATCACGCCGGTCATTTCCAGTTTCCGCTCGTTACCGTGTTTGCTCAAACGCGACTCTCCTCCACAACAGTGGCAATACACATGCTCGCCGTCGCGTAGGCCACTGCGTATCGCCAGCGGTGCACCGCAACCGCACTGGAACAATGGCAGCCCCGGTTCGCTGTGGCCGACGATGTGCGAGAGTTGCTCGCTGCCGCTCAATGCTAGAAAGTGTTTCGCCAACGGCGCATCGAACTGGCTACCGATCTCGTCGACGATGATGGTGAGCGCTTTTTCCATCGGCATGCCTTTGCGATAGGCACGCGTGCTGGTCATGGCATCGAAGGCGTCGGCGATGCTGACGATGCGCGCGACTTCGGGGATGACGTCACCCGCGATGCGGTTCGGATAGCCGTTGCCGTCCGGTCGTTCGTGGTGCCCTACCACGGCATCGTAGGCCAGATTCGCCAAGGGATGGTTGGACAGCAAACGTCCACCCACGGCGGGATGCGTCTTGATTACACCGTATTCGCCATCAGTGAGACGATCAGGTTTATTGAGGATGGCATCGGACACACCGACCTTGCCCAGATCATGCAGGAAGCCGCCGATCTCGCACAACGCGATGTCACGTTGCGACAGGCCCGCTTGCTGTGCAATCAGTTTGGAGAATTGCGACACGCGCCACAGGTGACCGCCGGTATAAGGGTCGCGTGCTTCGACGATCATCGACAGACCGAGCAAGGTATTCAACAGGGATTCTTTTTCGGACATCTGCGTCTCCTCGACAGCTAATCAGTAGCGCGTGGTCAAATCGACCATCCACGCCGGCATTGCGTTGACCGCCCACTTCTCAAAATCCTTGTCCGCCCCCGACAACACCAGCACACCGATCAACAGCAATGCCACGCCGAACATCTTCTTGGCCTTCTGGCCTGCATCCATCATACGCCCGCGCCACTTGTTCATCGCCTGACGTGACAACATGCCGAGCGCGAGCAGCGGCAGCCCTGCACCGAGGCTGAACACCAACATCACCGATGCGACTTGTGCCAGTGCTTCGCCCTGACTCGCCAGCGTGATCGCCACCCCCAGAGTCGGGCCGACACAGGGACTCCACACCACGCCCAGCAATAGTCCAAGCAGGAACTGACCGTGCAATCCATCCAGATTGAAACGTGCCAGCATGCCCTGCCCCACGCCCATCCGGCTCACCGTGGCACTGAATCTATCCTGCAGCCAAGTGGAGACCAGCACCGTGCCGAACAGCAGCAACAGCACGCCGCCGACCACACGCAAAGTGTCCTGCTCCAGCCCGATGCTGCCGCCCAGCGAACCCAGCCCCACACCGATGAGCGTGAACGACAGCATCAAGCCGCCCACCAGCGTGATGGGGCCGAAGTGATGCGTGCCTGCAGCTGAACCCATCAGGATTGGCACCAGCGGCAAAACGCATGGCGACAGTGTAGACAACACACCGGCCAGAAACGACAGGCCGTAACTGCTTGCGGTCAGTTCCATCGTGTCGCCTACAGCGCTTTTCGCAACAGCGCCGCGATCTTGTCGCTGTCCGTCTCACCAGTCACGCGTGCCACTTCATGGCCGTTCTTGAACACGATGAGCGTGCTCTGGTAACGCACACCGAATGCTTTGACCACATCGCGCTGGTCGTCGAAATCGACCTTCAGCGTGGTGATGGGCTTGAACTCATTGGTCGGTAGCAACTTGTCCAGCACCGCATCCTGCGCACGGCAGGTAGGACACCATGGCGCATGAATGAACACCAGCGCGGGTTTGCCGGACTTGTTCAACGCGTCCAGCTTGTCCTGCGTGAATGGTTCGCCGACAGCGTGGGCGAAGAGGGGAAGCAACAGCAGCAGCGATAAGAACAGTTTCTTGAACATAGCAATCTCCTTAAGGGCATCGGTTGGTTCGATAACCCTTGGTCGAGCGAACTCCCATTTCCTTACATGAATATTGTTTGTAAGGAATTTACCTCTCGTGCGACCAATGCTCACATCCACCACATGAGCAATCAGGAGAACCATGATGAAGCTACTCGCCCCGACCCAAACACCGCTGCGCCAGTTACAGGACATACACGGCATGCCGATCCAGATCGGTCAGGGCAGAAAGATGCTGCTCTCGATGTTCCGCGAAGCGACCTGCCCATTCCGTATGGTGGCCAACCCGCAAGGTGATGCGCATCAACTGTTCGCGGCGCGCGGCATGGCTTCACGCCCTGCCTCGAATCAGATGGTGACTGCGTAAGGTTTGCATGACTCGTACGACCAAGGCATGTCACTGCTAAGAAATTCAAAATAAACCAAGGAGAACGAAAATGAAACGCACCCACCTGATGAACACCCTGTTCGCCTCCGGCGGGCTGAGCCTGTCGGTCAGCGGCATGGCGCTGGCCGCCCCCTGCCGCGCCAATCCCTGTTCGCCGCGCAGCTCACGCATGAACCCGTGTGCAGCCAAGAATCCCTGTGCCGCACAGAACCCCTGCGCCGCCACGATGTTGAAGATGGACATCAAAGGCGTGATGCGCCCGAAGAACTACCGTCCCTACAAGGGCAACACTAAAGAACTACTGGCTTATGGCAAAAGTCTGTTCAGCGACCCGCGCCTGAGTAGCAACGGCATGAGCTGCAACACCTGCCATAGCGACAACGGCGCATTCCAGGCATCGTTCGCACAATCTTATCCACACCATGTGCAGATGACCGATGAGCGCGCAGGCGTGAAGGCCGTGCAACTGGATGAGATGGTACAGTTTTGCATGGTGGTGCCGATGGCAGCCAAGCCGCTGCCTTGGAACAGCAAGCGGCTGGCTGCGCTGACCGCTTACACCGGTTCGATGCAAAAGGGTTTCCGCGCAGGTAACCCTTGTGCAGCCAAGAACCCTTGTGCAGCGCAAAATCCATGTGCCGCAAAGAACCCCTGTGCGGCAACTCGCCATTAAGCCGGTATCACCGTCACATCCACCCGCCCTCACCCGGCGGGTGTTTTGCGTTTCTGCGAGTGCTACCATGCCGCAACATATTGCCAGCCAACCGGAGCTTGAATGAGCGACATCGATCCAGCAACACTGCAAGATCATCGTAGCTATCTCATACGCTACGCAATGCTGCAACTACGCGATCCGAATCTGGCCGAGGACGTGGTGCAGGAGACGTTGGTGGCCGCCATCGAGAATAAGTCGAAGTTCGCTGCACAGTCTTCGCCGCGCACCTGGCTGGTGGGCATCCTCAAGCATAAGATCATGGACCTGCTGCGCAAGCGTGCACGCGAACCGCAACTGAACGTGGCCGATGGCGAGGACGAGAACGAGCTGGTGGATGCACTGTTCAAAGAGAACGGCCACTGGGCAGATCCACCGCGAAACTGGAACGCACCGGAACAATCGCTTGAGAACACGCACTTCTGGCAGATTTTCGAGCAATGCAATCAGCGCATGCCGCTCAAAACTGCGCGCGCTTTCATGATGCGTGAATTCATGGATATGATGACGGAAGAGATTTGTCAGGAACTGGGGATATCGACGACTAACTGCTGGGTGATCCTGCACCGCGCGCGCTTGGCGTTGCGCGAGTGTCTCGATCTGAACTGGTTCGAAAATGCGAGGTGATCATGCTGGACTGCAAACACAACACTGAACTGCTGTCGCAATCATACGACCGCCCCACCACGCTGAGCGAACGCATCGCGATGCGCATGCATCTGCTGATGTGCCGCGGTTGCCGCAACTTCGAGAAGCAACTCGCCTTCATCCGCAAGGCTGCACGCGAACTACCGCGCAAGCTGTGAGTTGCCGATGAGCACCGCACCGTCCCCCGTCAACGATTTCCTGCGCCACCTGCATCTGGACAGCGAGGTGTATTACGTCGGGTCGACAATATTCTTCACTTCAGGGACTATTCAATCTGACTCAATGCGTACTTAGCATATTGCGGACATTCAAATTAAAGCACCACAACGTCTGCTTTGGCCGATTATGTAGACCGCTCGATTATGTGGACTATCGGAGGTGGAATGTTTCCAACGCCATGCGTAGCGTGGCTCTACGACGATTGATGTAACGGTAAGCTCGACATAATTTCTGGAACTAGACAACTGCCTGTCAAAGCAAAATCGGTCGTTGATTTAATGTGAGACCGCACAGGGGCTGGCAGTGCCGCAATGACGATCATCTGAGTGACGCCTCGACTGCAACTCTCTAACCTTGGTGGATTGCGGATTATGTAGACCGTTACATTAACGTCCTCTGCACCAGCCAAGGTCTCAGGGTGGGCGCAGAGCATCAAGTCCACATAATCAAGCAGTCTACATAATCGGCCTTATGTAGCGCTTTACATAAGGCCGATGAACGGCCTGTCTCTTCATCGGCCAAAACCGCCCATTATTCCTAACAAAGATATGCAAAGTCGCCACATTTAACGCAGCTGGTGTACGACCAAGTCGTACATATCGCTTAGGCTTCAACACGTGCAGTCCGCACAATTACTTTAGCGATATCTTCCGGGGACAGGACAAAATCGATACACCCGCTTTCGATTGCGCTCTCGGGCATGTCCGGTTGTTTCGCCGTACTCAGTTTCTGCGCGATTGTAATGCCGCCTATTTCCCGAATGCCGCACAACGCCGCTGCCCCGTCGCCATCGTAGCCCGAGACGATGATTGCAATAAGCTTGCCGTCCCAGTATCGGGTCAGTGAACGTAGGAATACCGTGATCACATCAGGCCAGCCCCGAGGCTTGGATATCGGCTTGAGACGGAACTCACCATCAAGGACATGTAGATCCCGATTTTCGGGGATGATAAATACGTGGTTTGGTTCGATCAGCAAACTTTCCGTGATCAGATCAACCGGCATAGTTGTGAATCGGGGAAGGACCTCATGCAGGTGGGTAGGCATCGACGTGATGTGATTTACGATGACGATAGCCACGCCCATATCCGCCGGAAGATTTTTCAATAGGCGAATATATGCATCGAGGCCACCGGCCGAACCGCCGACACAAACTATCGGA
>JBAZFV010000054.1:0-12226 GCA_041653255.1 Sideroxydans sp.
ATCCCATATTTTTAACACCATCGCCGGTGTCATGGAAGCGCGCGGAAAGGCCAGCGTGATCGCGATATTGATTCTGGTATGGGTAACCATCCAATGTTTCACCACCCTGATCAATTCGACCAACCGCGCTTGGGGTTGCGAGGCGAAACATTGGTGGCATCTGCCGTTAAAGAGTTTGCTGCTGTTAGCCATTACGGCAGGGGCGGTATTTTTGGGCATTGCTTTACCGATGCTGGCACAAGTGGCCGCAGAGAGCATCTCTGAAGAGAATGCGTTCATCTTCTGGAGCTATGCGCTGGGCAGCTTTCTCATTTCCTTGCTGGTGCTGTTCATTAGTCTGGGCATGTTTTACAAGCTGGCACCGCGTCGCCCCACGCGCTTTGCGGAAGTATGGGGTGCTGCGCTGATTGCTACGCTTTTGCTGCAGGCAGCAGAAATCCTGTTCGTGAACTACCTGAAAGACTTCAGCACGTTAAACGCGATCTATGGCGCATTCGGCGGAATCATGGCACTGCTGCTTTGGATATTCCTTTCCGGTTGTATCTTCATCTTCGGAGCCTGCTTGAGCGCGGTTCAGGCTGAAGCCCGTTTATCACTGCCAGAAACTGCAATAACAAACTAAAAAAGGGCATCGGACTCGGCGCACATGCCAAGTGAACCATTAACCAAATAGGGAGTGCACGCCATGAACGAACATGATCACGGACACGACCACACTGCCAAAGACGAACCGGTAACACAGCCGACCCGGGACGAGGTGGCCAAGCAGGCATACGCTATCTATACGAAGGAAGGTAAACCGCAAGGCCATGCCGAGCAGAACTGGTTGGCGGCTGAAGATCAATTGCAGCACGCAGACTCCGGCCATGCTGACCATAAAGATCACCATGCCCACATGGCGGCGGATTTCCGCAAGCGCTTCTGGATCTCGCTGGTACTGACGCTGCCGATACTTGTGCTCTCGCCGCTGCTGCAAAAGCTGGTGGGCTTGCGCGAGGCCATCAGTTTTTCCGGCGACACCTACGTCTTGTTTGGCTTTTCCTCGGCGGTGTTCTGGTATGGCGGCTGGCCGTTCCTCAAGGGCCTGGTCGATGAGCTAAAATCCCGCAAACCGGGGATGATGACGCTGGTCGCCGTTGCAATCACCACCGCATATGCATACAGCAGCGCCGTGGTGTTCGGCCTGACCGGCAAGATGTTCTTCTGGGAGCTGGCCACGCTGGTTGACATCATGCTGCTCGGGCACTGGATCGAGATGAAGTCGGTGATGGGCGCATCAAAAGCGCTGGAGGCCTTGGCGAAACTCATGCCTTCCGATGCCCACAAACTCATGCCCGACGGCAGCGTGAAAGACGTGCCGCTCGGCGAACTGGCAGTGGATGACAAGGTGCTGATCAAGCCCGGTGAAAAAATTCCGGCGGATGGAGTCATCGTTGATGGCGAGAGTTCGGTTAATGAAGCGATGCTCACCGGGGAATCGACCCCGGTCAGCAAGAAGAGCGGCGGCAAGGTCATCGGCGGCGCCATCAACGGCGAAGGCTCGCTCACCATCGAAGTCAAAGGCACCGGCAAGGATTCGTTTCTGTCGCAGGTTATCGATCTGGTGAAACAGGCACAGGAAAGCAAATCGAAGACGCAAAACCTCGCCGACACTGCCGCGATGTGGCTCACTATCATTGGCCTGAGTTCCGGTGTCATTACCTTATTAATCTGGCTGGTGCTTGTTAACAAGGAATTCGCCTTTGCCATCGAGCGCGCCGTGACCGTGATGGTGATCACCTGCCCGCATGCACTCGGTCTGGCGGTGCCGCTGGTGGTGGCCGTCACCACGGCATTGGCCGCGAGCAACGGGCTGCTGATTCGCAATCGCGGTGCATTTGAAGGCGCACGGAAATTGCAGGCCATCATTTTTGACAAGACCGGTACGCTGACCGAAGGCCGCTTCGGCGTGACCGACACGCTGCTGCTGGCCGATGACGTGGACGAAGACACGCTGCGCAAATACGCAGCCTCGGTGGATGCGAATTCCGAACATCCCATTGCCAAGGCGATCGCCGAATCTTATGAGCAGAAGCTACCGGTCGAAGGCTTCAAAAGCATCCCCGGCAAGGGCGCAGAAGGTCGGGTCGACGGCAAGGACATCAAAGTGGTCAGCCCCGGTTTCTTGCGCGAGCAGAACATTGCGCACGATGACCAGCGCGTCGAGCCGCTGCAAGCCCAGGGCAAGACGGTCGTGTTCGTGCTCGTGGACGGGAAGTTGAAGGGCGCGATCGCGCTGGCCGACATCGTCCGGCCCGAGGCAAAGCAAGCCATCGCTGCGCTCAAGTCGCTGAACATCCGCTGCATGATGCTCACCGGCGATAATAAGGCGACGGCGCAGTGGGTATCGGATCAGATCGGGCTGGATGAATACTTCGCCGAAGTCCTGCCGCAGGACAAAGCCGCCAAAGTGAAAGAGGTGCAATCACGCGGGGTGAAGGTGGCCATGACCGGTGATGGCGTGAACGATGCTCCGGCGCTGGCGCAGGCCGATGTGGGCATCGCCATCGGTGCCGGTTCTGATGTGGCAGTGGAAACCGCCGACGTGATTCTGGTACGCAGCAATCCGCTGGACGTGGTGGCCATCGTGCAGTTATCGCGTGCCACCTATCGCAAGATGATCCAGAACCTCGTCTGGGCCACCGGCTACAATGTCGTCGCGATTCCGCTGGCAGCCGGCGCGCTTTACGCGTGGGGCGTGGTGCTTACGCCAGCAGTCGGTGCAGCACTGATGGCCGCAAGTACTGTGATCGTGGCGATCAATGCGCGGATGTTGAAAATAAAAACTGGCAGTACAGCAAACGACGCATGGCAGTCCCGTATACAACCACATGAGGCTCGCAAGCATGATTGATACGGCAAATAACCTGACCGGATTTATCGTGCTGGTGGCCACACTGGGCATCGCCGCGCAATGGCTGGCCTGGCGCTTCCATCTTCCCTCGATCCTGCTACTGTCTGTTGCCGGCCTTGTGGTTGGCCCCTGGCTGGGATGGATCAATCCCGGTGAGCAACTCGGTGGGATGCTGGATCCGCTGGTCGGACTATTGGTCGCCATCATCCTGTTTGAAGGCGGGATGAACCTCAGATTCCACGAACTGAAGGAAGCCGGACCTGGTGTAATGCGACTGGGCACCGCAGGCGTTGCGATAACCTGGCTGCTGGGCAGCATCGCCGCGCATTACGTGGGCCAACTTTCCTGGCCGGTCGCCGTGCTGTTCGGTGCCATCATCGTGGTTACCGGACCCACGGTAATCATGCCCATGCTGCGCCAAGCCAAGCTCAAGCAACGTCCCGCCTCATTGCTGAAATGGGAGGGGATCATCAACGATCCCACCGGCGCATTACTGGCAGTGCTGGTATTCAAATACTTTTCTTACCTAGGCTCAGGCGCCGCGGTTGTGCAGGTGCTGACCGGCCTGACGATCGCAATCTCCGTGGCAGCAGTCCTCGGGGTCGGTGGCGGTTATTTGCTGGGCAAAGCTTTCATCCGGGACGATGTGCCAGAATTTCTGAAAGCACCGGTTACGCTGGCCTTTGTCCTGCTTTGCTATGCATTGGCCAACCAGGCCCAACATGAAGCGGGGCTGCTCGCGACCACATTACTCGGCATGACCTTGGGCAACATGCAGTTGCGCAGCATCGATGAGTTGCGGCGACTCAAGGAATACGTGTCAATACTGCTGGTGTCGGGTATTTTCGTGATCCTGACAGCCAATCTGGATCCACATATCCTGACCCGGCTGGACTGGCGCAGTGCGGTGCTGATCGCGCTGGTGGTGTTTGCAGTGCGGCCGATATCGGTGCTGTTATCCACCGTGGGGCTGGGCATGGACTGGCGCGAACGCTTGTTGCTTGCCTGGATTGCACCGCGCGGGGTGGTCGCGGTTACGGTCGCCGGCGTGTTTGCTGCCAGCATGAGCGCACGGGGTTACGGGGGCTCTGAGCTGTTGCTACCATTGATTGTCTCGCTGGTGCTGGTTACCGTTGTGCTGCATGGTTCGACCTTAGGCTGGCTGGCGCGCCGCCTAGGCTTGGCCGCCGCCAGCCAGAACGGCATCCTGATTGTCGGTGCTTCCAGCTGGAGTACCGATCTCGCCATCGAACTCAAGGAAATGAAGATACCGGTGCTGATTGCCGATTCCAGTTGGTACAACCTGAGCCGAGCGCGCCTGACTGGAATTCGCACCCACTATGGGGAGATGCTTTCGGAACATGCTGAGATGGAACTCGATCTGAGCGATATGGGATTACTGCTGGCCACCACTTCCAACGATGCCTACAATGCTTTTATCTGCACACGGTTCGCGCCTGAATTCGGGCGCAGTAAGGTATTTCAGCTGCCTATGCACGGCAATCCAGAGCAGGAGAACAAAAATATCAAGCTGGCGCAACGCGGCGTATTCGCGATGGGGCCGGTGGCGACCCACGAAGAGTTGGAGCGACGGAATTATCGCAAATGGAAATTTAAAAAGAACCATTTCACCAAGACGTTTTCTTTTGAAAATCATCTCCAGGTTGAATCGGGCGAAGCGCTTCCTTTGCTATTGCTGCGCCCCGATGGAGAAGTGTTGCTTCACTCCGTGGAGTTTCCGCTGGAGCCGGTGGAGGGCGACGTGCTACTGAGTTATGTGCCACCGCCATCCGAACAATAATAATTCTGAAAATAAATTCAAATGAAGATAGATATCAAGGATTTTCGTGTCGAGCAGGGCAAAAAGGTCAAGCTCGGCAAGTGGCCGACATTGGTGGAGCCGGTTTACAAGTCGAAGAAACAATACAACAAACTGCTTGCAGAACAGGTGGAAGAGTTGAGCGTGCTGCAACGCCTGCACTACGCCTCCAACCGCTATGCCTTTCTGCTGGTTTTTCAGGCCATGGACGCTGCCGGAAAGGATGGCGCCATCCGTAACGTGATGTCCGGCATCAACCCCCAAGGCTGTCAGGTGTTCAGCTTCAAACATCCGAGCGCGACAGAGCTGGAGCACGATTTTTTGTGGCGTACTTCACAGTGCCTGCCGGAACGCGGGCGCATCGGCATCTTCAACCGTTCCTATTACGAGGAGGTGTTGATCGTTCGTGTGCATCCAGAAATCCTTATCGGTCAGGGACTGCCGGATGGACTGCTCGACGAGAAAACTATCTGGCAGGAACGTTACCGCTCCATTGTGGACCTGGAGAGCCATCTTCATCGTAACGGCACTCGGGTCATCAAGTTTTTCCTTCACCTTTCCGAGGAAGAGCAGCGCAAGCGATTTCTCGATCGCATCGACGACCCCGAAAAAAACTGGAAATTCAGCCTTGCCGACATTGAAGAGCGGAAATTCTGGAAACAGTATATGGAAGCCTATGAAGAATGCATGAGCGGAACCAGTACGAAAACAGCGCCCTGGTATGTGGTGCCTGCCGACGACAAGAAAAATGCCAGGCTGATTATTTCACAGATCATCCTCGATACTTTCAAGACACTCAACATGCGCTACCCGGAAACCAGTGAAAAGCGCCAGCAGGAATTGCTGTCAATACGCAATCAGCTGATGAAGGAGGGCAACAACAATAAATGACCTGAAAATTAGCACTGTACTAACAGCCCCTGCGATCTACATAATCGACCTTCTACATAATCGACCTTATTTAGCGCTCCACATAAGGCCGAACAGCAGAAATCTCTGCTTCCACAAAAACCTCGCCAACGCGAGTGGAACTGGCACACCATCGCGATACCTGGCTATCTGATCTCCTGTGATCAATGTGCGACAACGCACGGATGCAAGCGACGAGTTCCAATAAAGTCATCCCAGTTGTACACAGTGTTTAGCGCATCGATAGCAACAGCCTATTTCTTGTTTTCGCGTATTAATTACATATACGAAAACAGCAAATCGCGCATTGATTGCAATGTGAGATCAAGAGGGGCTATGGATTCGGCTGCAATGTAGCTTCCTGGCACTTCATATAAACCGAACCACTAGGATGCACCCATGGATCAATCTGAGCTTATTGAAAAAGTGGCAAAGGAGTTGAGCATATCGAACGTTCAGTCGCAGCGATTGCTGAAGGCGACACTGCGGGAGATTCGTGATCTGCTCCGGGTCGGGCACGCGGTAACCATCCCGCACCTTGGCACCTTCGACACAGCGATTTACGAGGAGCACCGCGGTTATCGGCCTGTCAGTCATGACTTTGCGATTTTCCCAAAACGGCGCGTGCCCGTGTTTCGTACGGGCACATTGCTCCGTGAAGATGTTTACGATGTCGAATCGGACGAAGCAGGTGCGCCGACATGAGCGACGACAACAAGATTGCGCTCCACTCCTTTGCGGCGCTGGTGGCCAGGCGTGCAAAAGTCAGTGATGTTGATGCAGACACCTATATCCATCAATTCGCGAAGACCATCAGTGAGGAATTGGAGGCGGGCGGTGACATTCATCTGTATCACTTTGGCCGTTTCCATACGACCCATGTCGATGAACAGGCGGGGCACGATCCCAATTCCGGTGCGCCATTAACGATCCCTGCGCATTCGCGTGTCCACTTTCGCCCCTATAGCGCATTGCGTTTTGCTGTCAACGCGCCTTTCCGTCAGTTTCGAATAAAGGAACTCACGCCGGACAAAACAGCTTGGCGTACCAGAACCGGCGCCTGGATATTGCTGGTGCTGCTTGTATTGCTGCTGATCATGCTTGGCATCAGGACAAAGAGTGGGATATCCACCCAGGATGCGTCCATGGTGCCGCCCGAGGTGTCATCGGATAAAGCCGTAGTAGCGCACACCGACCAAACTCACGATACCGTCGCGCCCGCAACCGTCCCAGCTGCTTCCGTAGAACCGGCAGCCCCTCCGATGGCAATGGCTACGACGACAGAAGTTATCGTATCGCCCGGTGATACGCTGTGGGCGATTGCTGCGACCAGATTGGGTGATTCCTATTGGTGGCCGGTTATCTATGCGGAGAACAGACCAGAGTTGTCCCACCGAAACCCAGACCTGATCGATAGCGGGATCACACTGCGAATACCCGCTCTGGCCGGTAGCGTAAAAAGTCCCAAGGCCGCAGACCTCCGTCTGAAAATGAATGCTTACCAAATGGTGGCCGACGATTACCGGAAACTCGGCAATCCTCGATCCGCAGCGTATGAGAAGGTCGCTGCTCGCTGGTCTAAAGAATAATCGGGTAGCGCAGCCAAGCCTTGCGATTACCCTCCCTTATTAAACCGTATATTCCACGCAGGGATGCCTGCAGCGCACCCGGTATCGGATTATACGGTGCGGCTCATTCCGCAATGGGACGGCGCCGCGGTTCCGCTGGGAAATACTCATATCCAGTGGCAGCAATGAAAACATCTGACCCGTATATCCTGACTATCAATGGCGGTTCGTCGAGCATCAAGTTCGCACTGTTCAAGGTCTGAGACTCTCTGAAGCGGATTTTGGAGGGTGGGATCGAGCGGATAGATATGCCGGATGACACCTTGCTGGTGCAAGGCTGGGGCAGACGGACAACTTTTCGCGGGTCTGCAAAAGTACCCGATCACACTGTGGCAGTGGAAGTGCTGACAGACTGGGTCAAGGAACGCAGCATCCAGGAGATATTGGCTGCGGTGGGACACCGTGTGGTGTACGGCGGGCCGAAGTACAGTGCCCCGCAGTTGATAACCAAGGAGATGATCGAAGACTTACGTCAACTCACTCCATTCAATCTGGAACATCATCGACCACCTGCCGCAGATGGGCGACAATGGCACCTACCTGAAGCAGCAGCTCAAGAACAAGTTGGTCGAATACAGGCAATACCTCAACAAGCACGGCATGGGCATGCCGGAGATTTGGGATTGGAAATGGAAAGGATGAAGCTTTCATGACACTACGATTGATCGAGATGATTGTGCCGGAACCTGCTGATGGCGAATTGCAGGAGCTGCTCGCCGAGCAAGCGGTGATGGAATTGAATCTGATCGGTTTGCTCAATGGCGAGGTGCTGGTGAGGATCTTGCTGATGGCCGAAAAGAGCGAGGCGGTACTGGATATTCTCGAGAAACAATATAGCGACAAGGAAGACTACCGAATCGTGGTTCTCCCGGTTGAGGCGACATTGCCCCGCATTGAAATCCCGGAAGCAGACGAGAAACCTGCCCAGGAATCCCCCCCTGAAGAAAAGACCCCCGAAAGAATCAGTCGTCATGAGTTGTATGAGGACATCAGTGAAGCTGCGCGCTTTTCCAAGGTGTACTTCGCGATGGTGGTGCTGTCGGCCATCGTGGCAACCATCGGTCTGGAACACAACAGCGTCGCCATCGTGATCGGGGCGATGGTGATCGCGCCACTGTTGGGGCCGAACGTGGCACTGGCGCTGGCGACGACGCTGGGTGATCTGCCGTTGGCCAAACAGGCAGCGTTGAGCGCTATCGCGGGTATCGCCACGGTCACGGTGATGACATTGATCATCGGTGCGTTGCTGCATGTGGACCCGACATTGTCCCAATTGGCGTCTCGCACGCAGGTGGGACTAAGTGATGTCGTGCTGGCATTGGCGGCGGGGTGTGCGGGCGCGCTGGCGTTCACCACCGGTGTGTCGGCAATCCTGGTCGGGGTGATGGTGGCCGTGGCGTTGTTACCGCCGATGGTGACGTTCGGCCTGTTGCTGGGTGGCGGGCAGATAAAGTTGGCGATGGGCGCTTTGTCGCTGTTGCTGGCGAATCTGATCTGTTTGAATCTTGCAGCGGTGTTGACGTTCATGGCGCAAGGCATTCGCCCGGCGACATGGTGGGAGAAAGATCGAGCCAAGAAAGCCACACGCATTGCTATCGGCTTGTGGGTGACGCTGCTGGTGGTGTTGGTCGGACTGATCCTGTTGCTACGAAAAGGGTGAAACCGGAATATTCATCAGGCCGATGTTTAACCATTAGGAGGAAATTGCCGCAAGCAATTTTACAGGCGCTGGCCTGAGGCTGAAGTATGATCGTGTCTACCATGCACTTTCAGCAGGCACTTGCAGCTTGGGGAACACCGCAGTTTGAGTCTGTGCTCAAGCTGGAGATGGCATGCGCGGTGGGTTGGCTGCCCTTGCAACAGGGGCTTACAGTGGGAAGTCAGGTTACTGATGCACCGATTGCGGTGGTCATACATCATGTGAGTACCACCGAAAAACTAATCCGTGTGCGGGCAGGAATCTTTTATACCAGTGTAATCGGCGGTTGTAGTTGTGCGGACGACCCCACCCCGATTGACGAGAACACCGAGTATTGTGTGGTGCAGCTGGAGATTGATAGAGACACCGGCGTGGTCGAGGTTGCGTTGCTGGATGAATCATAGACAAGGAAAAAATATGGGGAAACTAATCAGCATCATCACCTTTACCCTTATCGGCCTTGGCGTGGGCTACGCCATTTTTGGCAAATGGGCAGGTGAGTATGTGAGCCTGCAGACATTGTTCTCATTTGGCGGAAACGCGGTTCAGGGCGCCTTTCGTTCACTGAGCGGGATCGAAGACGTGCGCAACAAAGTATTGCTGTGTGGTGCGGCCGGTGCGGTAGTGGGTTTGGTGCTGGGGTTCAAACGCAAGTAACGGCGGCTCATTCACCGAGGTTCAGGTGGCGCTGGTAATGGCAGGTGTAACCGTGCGGATATTTGACCAGATAATCCTGATGTTCTTCTTCAGCCCGCCAGAACGCCTTGAACGGAACGACCTCGGTGACGATTTTGGTCTGCCACTCAGCCGAACCCTCCACAGTTCGGATCACTTCCCCGGCGGTGTACTGCTGATCTTCGTTGGTGTAGAAGATGGCCGATCGGTAGGATGTGCCGATGTCATTTCCTTGCCGGTTGGGCGTAGTGGGATTGTGCATGCGGAAGAACTCGAACAGCAGGTGGCGATAGCTCAGTTGCGCCGGATCAAACATGATCTTTACCGCCTCGGCATGACCGCTGTTTCCGGTCTTCACGATTTCATAGGTGGCATTCGGCGTATCGCCGCCGCAGTAGCCAACTTCGGTTGCCAGCACACCAGGAATCCGGCGCAGCAATTCTTGCATGCCCCAGAAACAGCCGCCGGCGAGGTATGCGGTTTGCGTGGTGTCGGTCATTTTCGTTTGCGCAGGCCGATGTGGAGCGGGTTACCGGCGCTCTTTCTTGATCGCCTGCGCGGCTTCGCGTTTTGATTCACGCTCTTTCTCGGTGGCGCGCTTGTCGTATTCTTTCTTGCCTTTGGCCAAACCGATCTCCAGCTTCACGCGACTGCCCTTGTAGTGCATGTTCAGCGGCATGATGGTGTAGCCGGAGCGCTGGGTTTTGCCGATGAGTTTGTCGATCTCGAGTTTGTGCAACAACAACTTGCGCGTACGCACAGGGTCGGGATGGATATGGGTGGAGGCGTTCAACAACGGGCTGATGTGGCAGCCAAACAGGTACAGCGCGCCATCCTTGACTGTAACGTAAGCCTCTTTCAGTTGTACGCGTCCGGCGCGGATAGCTTTGACTTCCCACCCTTCCAGCATGAGGCCGGCTTCATGTTTTTCTTCGATGAAGTAGTCGTGAAAAGCCTTTTTGTTTTGAATGATGCTCATGGAAAGGTGAGTTTTGCGGTTGGTTGCGATATTCTACCAGCCTTTGATTGGCGGGCTTGGACAAGCGATGGCATTAGTGGAGAAAACAGTATTGGTGGCACACAGCGCGCAGCGAATGTTCGACTTGGTGGACCGGGTGGATGAGTATCCGCAGTTTATGCCGTGGTGCGGCGGTGCGAGTGTGGACGACATGCAGGGAACGACCATGCACGCCACCTTGCACATCAATTATCACCACATCAGGCAGCAGTTTTCCACGGAGAACCGGCGGTTGCCCCCGTACGAGATTGATATGGACCTGCGCGATGGCCCGTTTCGCCAACTCGATGGAAGCTGGCGATTCATCCCTTTGGGCGACGAAGCCTGTAAAATACAATTCCGGTTGCACTACGAGTTTTCCAGCAAGCTGTTGGAAAAGGTGGTGGGGCCGGTGTTTCACTATATTGCCAACAGTTTCGTGGATGCTTTCATCCACCGCGCCGAAAAGGTCTATGCCGCAAAATGAATGCTGAAACAATCACGGTCGAACTGGTCTATGCCTTGCCGCACGAACAAACACTGCTCACATTTGATGTGCCGGTGGGGACACGGGTTGCGGATGCTGTACAGCTGTCCGGAATCTTGGCGAAATATCCGGAAATAGATCCGGATAAAAACAAGCTGGGTATTTTCGGCAAACTGACCAAGCCAGACGCCGAATTGCGCGAGCAGGACCGCATCGAGATCTACCGCCCCTTGATTGCCGATCCGAAGGAAGTGCGGCGCCGCCGTGCCGAAGAAGGCAAGGTTATGAAGAAGGGCGGCGGTGATGCTTGATTACGATCTGCATTGTCATTCCACCTTTTCTGATGGCACACTCACCCCGACCGAGCTGGTCACACGTGCGGCAGGGCGCGGCGTAAAAACCCTGGCGCTGACCGATCATGATGAACTAGACGGTCTGCTCGAGGCGCGCAGTGCTGCCGCAGGACACGATGTCAATTTCATCAATGGCGTCGAAATCTCGGTGTCCTGGGGAAAACATACCCTGCACATCGTCGGTTTGCAGATTGATCCGGCTCATCCGCCGCTGGTGGCAGGGTTGCAACGGGTGCGCAGCGGTCGCGGTGCACGTGCGCAGAAGATGGCCGATGAATTGGCCAAGGTCGGCATCGGCGGGGTGCTGGAAGGGGCTTATCGCTTCACCACCAATCCCAACATGATCGGGCGCACGCACTTTGCCCGCCATCTCGTCGAGTCCGGCCAGTGCAAGGATGTGAAGAGCGTGTTCAACCGTTATCTGGCGCAAGGCAAACCGGGTTATGTGCCCCATCAGTGGGCTACGCTGCCGGATGCGGTCGGCTGGATAAGGGGGAGTGGTGGAATCGCCGTACTGGCGCATCCGGGACGTTACATGGTGGGGCGCAAAAGCATGGGCAGCAAGACCATGCGCGAGTTGCTGGCGGAATTCGTCGCCTGCGGCGGGCAGGCGCTGGAGGTGGTCACCGGCAGCCACACCCCGGCGCAGTACGCCGAGTTTGCGCGCTACGCACAGGAATTCGGCTTGAGTTGTTCCTGCGGTTCAGATTTCCACGGGCCGAACGAAAGTTACCGCGATATGGGACGCTTGCCGGATTTGCCGACG
>JBAZFV010000055.1:0-12126 GCA_041653255.1 Sideroxydans sp.
ACGAGTGGGCAAACAACACTGTGCTGAAGGCGGCCTGATGGCACAATTCTTCCAGATACACCCCGACAATCCCAATGCGCGTCTGGTCAGACAGGCGGCGACGTTGTTGCGCGAAGGGGCAGTGATCGTCTATCCCACCGACTCCGGCTACGCTCTGGGTTGTCATTTGGATGACAAGGAGGCGGTCACGCGCATCCGTCATATCCGCGCGCTGGACGAACAGCACCATCTCACCCTCGTCTGCCGCGACCTGTCGGAGTTGGCTATCTATGCACGGGTGGATAATGCCCAGTTTCGTCTGCTCAAGAATAATACACCTGGTGCGTATACCTTTATTCTCTCTGCCACCAAGGAAGTTCCGCGCCGCCTGCAACACCCTAAACGCAGCACCATCGGCGTGCGCATTCCAGACCAGCCGGTGGCGCTGGCGCTGTTACAGGAAATGGGTGAGCCGTTATTGAGTTCTACTCTGATCGTGCCCGATGCTGATTACCCGCTGACCGATGTGGATGAGATACGCGAGTTGCTTGAACAAAAGGTTGATCTCATCATCGAGGGCGGCGTCGTTGGTATTGAGTCGACCACTGTGATCGACCTGACCGGTATTGCGCCACAACTGCTGCGCGCGGGGCGCGGTGATTTGGCGCCCTTTGGAATCGAGGATTAGATGGACCATCTGATCCAGCTGATCGCGGTCGCGGCGATCCCTATCCTGTTTGCCATCACCCTGCATGAAGCCGCGCACGGCTATGTGGCACGGCATTTCGGAGATATGACGGCGTATCAAGCGGGACGTATTTCGTTGAACCCGATTCGTCACATCGACCCGGTCGGTACAATCCTGTTGCCTCTATTGACGCTGGCGCTGGGCGGTATTCTGTTCGGCTGGGCCAAACCGGTCCCGGTTAACTTCTCCGCCTTGCGCCACCCCAAGAAAGACATGCTATGGGTAGCGATTGCGGGGCCGGCATCAAACCTGCTGATGGCATTACTGTGGGCGCTGATGATCAAATTGGTGTGGCTGTTTCCGGGCAGCTATTTTGCCGAGCCATTGCTGCAGATGGCGCAGATCGGCATCAAAATCAATGTAATCCTGATGGTGCTCAATCTGCTACCCTTGCCGCCGCTGGATGGCGGACGCGTCGCGGTCAGTCTGTTGCCGCACCGCCAGGCGTACCAGTTGTCGCGCATCGAGCCTTACGGTTTATTCATTCTAATCGGGCTGGCGATCACGCCGGTGCTGGGCTGGATCATCACCCCGCTGTTTGGGGTGGTGATGAATTTTATTAACTTTATCTTGTGAAGAAATAGAACCATGTTTGCTGATCGCGTGTTATCCGGGATGCGTCCCACCGGTGGTTTGCATTTAGGGCATTACCACGGCGTACTCAAAAACTGGGTACGTATGCAGCACGAATTCGAGTGCTATTTCTTTGTGGCCGACTGGCATGCGCTGACTACGCACTATGACACGCCGCAAATGATCGAACAAAACGTGTGGGACATGGTGATCGACTGGCTGGCGGCGGGTGTCGACCCGGCGCACGCCACCCTGTTCATCCAGTCGCGCGTGCCGGAGCATGCAGAGCTGCATCTGTTGCTGTCGATGATCACCCCACTGGGCTGGCTGGAGCGTGTGCCGACCTACAAGGATCAACAGGAAAGGCTCTCTGAAAAGGATTTAAGCACCTACGGCTTCCTCGGCTATCCCTTGCTTCAAAGTGCCGATATTCTGATCTATCGCGCCACCCAGGTTCCGGTGGGTGAAGACCAGGTGCCACACATCGAATTCACCCGCGAGATTGCGCGCCGCTTCAACCACATCTATGGACGCGAACCTGGCTTTGAGGAGAAGGCTGAAGCGGCAGTCAAAAAGCTCGGCAGCAAGAAGGCCAAGCTCTACACCGAACTGCGCACCCGCTTCCAGGAACAGGGCGACGACGAGGCACTGGAATCCGCCAAGGCGCTGCTCGACGAGCAACAGAACTTGAGCCACGGCGATCGTGAACGCCTGTTTGGTTACCTTGAGGGCGGCGGCAAGATGATCCTGTCCGAACCGAGGGCGATGCTGACCGCCGCGTCGAAGATGCCGGGGCTGGACGGACAGAAGATGTCCAAGTCCTACAACAACACCATCAGTCTGCGCGAAGACGAGCAGAGCGTCACCAAAAAGATACGTACCATGCCGACCGACCCGGCGCGTATCCGCCGTACCGATGTCGGCGATCCGGACAAGTGTCCGGTGTGGCAATTGCACCAAACCTATTCCGGCGACGATACGAAGCAATGGGTGCAACAGGGTTGCCGCAGTGCGGGTATCGGTTGCATCGAATGCAAGCAGCCGGTGATTGATGCTGTGCTGGCCGAGCAACGGCCGATGCGCGAGCGTGCACAAGTCTATCTGGATGATCCCGGTCTGGTGCGCAACATCATCGCCGACGGTTGTGAAAAAGCACGCGAGCGGGCTAAGGACACCATGCGTGATGTGCGTGAAGTGATGGGTCTGGAGTACAAGTGAGCGATCTTTTGCGCCAGGGTGACCTGCCCATCACCCCACCGGTTGCCTACATCCATGGCCAACCGATGGCGGAGATGCCGCAGGATCTGTATATCCCGCCGGATGCGCTGGAAGTGGCATTGGAGTCGTTTCAGGGGCCGCTCGATCTTCTGCTCTACCTCATCCGCAGACATAACCTCGACCCGCTCGATATTCCGATGGCGCAGTTGACCCTGCAATACATCGGCTATATCGAGGCGATGAAGCAGCACCGTATGGAGCTGGCGGCAGAATATCTGCTGATGGCGGCGGTGCTGATCGAGATCAAGTCGCGCATGCTGTTGCCGCGCCCGCCCAAGGAGAACGGGGGGGAGAGTGAGGAAGACCCCCGTGTTGAGTTGATGCGGCGCCTGCTCGAATACGAACAGATGAAGCTGGCGGCACATAAATTGAATGATTTGCCGCAGGCTGGACGCGATTTTCAGCTGGTACAGGTATTAATCGAGCGTACTGTGATCGAGCGTTTGCCAAGTGTCAGCATCGAAGACCTGCAGAATGCCTGGCTCGCCTTGCTCACACGGGCTAAAGTGAATGCGAGTCATACAGTGCGCCGTGAAGAACTTTCGGTACGAGAGCAGATGAGCAAAGTGCTGCGCCAGTTACGCAATTGCGATTTCGTGCCATTCGAGCAATTGTTTGCAACGGATGCGGGCATACCAATGCTGGTGGTCACCTTCATCGCCATTCTGGAGCTTGCCAAAGAAACACTGATTGAAATTACACAAACCGAATCGTTGGGGAACATCTATGTCAGAACCAGCCGTGCCATCACTGCCGAATGAAACCGAACATGCGCTCGCCATCGTCGGGGCCGACGTCGATGTTGCTTTGCTCCGGCGCGTCATCGAAGCCGCCTTGCTCACTGCAGATGAGCCACTTGCGCTGGCCGAACTGAAACGGTTGAGCGAGACTCCGCTGGAGAACCGGCAGATTGAGGAATGCCTGCAACAAATTGCCGAAAGCTATGCCGATAGCGGTGTTGAACTGACTCGTGTATCCAGCGGCTGGCGTTTCCGCGCGCGTCCAGAGTTGCAGGAATACCTCGACCGTCTCAATCCGCAAAAGCCACCACGCTACTCGCGCGCCGTGATGGAGACGCTGGCCATCATTGCCTATCGTCAGCCGGTGACGCGCGGTGACATCGAAGAGATACGCGGTGTCGCGGTGTCTTCGCAGATATTAAAGACGCTGGAAGGACGTGCCTGGATCGAAGTCATCGGCACCCGCGACACACCGGGCAAGCCGGAGTTGTTCGCCACCACCCAACAGCTGCTGGACGACCTCAATTTGCGCACACTGAACGAGCTGCCTGCGCTGGAAGAAATGGGTAGTTTGATCGACCAGAGCGGGCAAGAACGCGACTAATGCCCGCCAGCAAGCGCATCACCTCGCGCGACAATCCTTTCTTCAAGTCGCTGCTCAAGCTGGCCGAGTCATCACGCGCACGACGCGATACAGGACAGACACTGCTTGACGGCCCCCACTTGCTGCACGCATTTTTGGATTCCGGCCAGCGTCCGCTGCATCTGCTGTTGAACGACAGCGCGCTGCATGATGCGGAAATTACCGGGTTATTGACGCGCTGCGCGGATATTCCGTGCACTTTTCTCGACGATACCCTGTTCGCCCGGCTTTCCGAACTCAAGACACCGAATGGCCTGTTGGCGCTTATTACCATCCCGCAAACATCGACAGTCGCCGCCCACAGTCAGTTCGCCTTGCTGCTGGAAGACATCCAGGATCCCGGCAACCTCGGCTCCATCCTGCGCAGTGCAGCAGCAGCAGGCTGCGATGCGGTGTTTCTGTCGCATGGGTGTGCCGATGCGTGGTCACCCAAAGTATTGCGCGCCGGCATGGGCGGACATTTTGGCTTGAGTATTCACGAGCAGGCCGACCTCATTGATATCACCCGCGAATTCACCGGCAAGATATTGGCGGCATCGTTGCAAGCAGAACGCCCGCTCTACATCTGTAACTTGCGCGGTAAAATCGGATTTGCGATCGGTAACGAAGGGGCGGGGCTATCGCAGGCTATGCAGGATGCGGCACAGGAACGATTCAGCATTCCCATGTCGGGTCGTGTCGAGTCACTGAATGTGGCAGCGGCAGCAGCCGTGTGCCTGTTTGAGGCGCTGCGCCAGCGCCTGTAGATCGGGTTTCAACACGACAATCGGGCTGAAGTCGGGCAACAGCTTTCAGCGTTTCAACCCGGTCTGGTGCAGCAAGGTGGTGGCGATCTCTTCCACCGAGATGGTGGTGACATCCAGCATCGGGATGTTTGCGCTGTGCATCAATGTTTCTGCCTGCCGTATCTCTTTTCTGCAATTTTCCAGCGAAGCATAACGACTGTTTGGCATTCGTTCGGCACGTATCTGTGCCAAGCGTTCCGGCTGGATGGTGAGCCCCTGAACTTTGGCAAGTAACGGTTTGAGCGCGGTGGGCAACGACTTATTCTCAAAATCTTCAGGCACCAGCGGATAGTTGGCGGCAAAGATACCGAATTGCAGCGCCAGATAAAGTGAGGTGGGTGATTTGCCGGAACGCGATACGCCGACCAGGATGATCTGCGCCCGTTCCAGTTCGCGCGAGATTCCACCGTCATCGTGATTGAGCGCGTAATTCACCGCATCCATGCGCGCGTTGTAATGCATTCCGGTTTCGTGTGGGCGCCCGACCGCATGTGATGATTTGATCCCCAGCTCATCCTCAAGCGGCACAATGAAACTCTCGAATAGATCCAGAATCAGCGCATCAGCTTCCTCAATAACGTCGAAAACTTCAGCAACAATAAGAGTGCTGAACACAATGGCACGGCGACCATCTTCCATTGCCGCCTGATTGATACGATCAACTGCATTCCGGGCCTTTTCGATGGAATCCACGAAGGGCAGGGTGATCTGGTTGAATTCGACACCGTCGAACTGGCTCAGCATGCTGCGCCCTAACTTCTCAACGGTGATGCCAGTACGATCGGAGATGAAGAATGCAGTGCGTTTCTTGCTCATGGTTCCCTCTGCGTCTGGTTCGGCTAGCTTGACAGTGTATTTTGTTCCAAATATCTGGTCATGCTGGGCTTCCTTTTTGTTTCTGGAATAGTACATCGCCGGAGGCGACAGTGTCGCTTCCGGTCGAGTATTGGAATTATTGGATGGTGCTTTGCCCAACGGGGACAAAACGTGAACACTGGATGTGTCCTTTTGGGTAATTTCTAGTTATCTGCTGTAATCTGAAATGGCGATAACTATTTGATTTGGCGGAGAGGGCGGGATTCGAACCCGCGGTGGGATGTTATCCCACACACGCTTTCCAGCCGGGCAATCGAACCCCACCAGAACCCAATAGAAATAGGTTTTGTGATGCCGTGCTAGTTTGAAAAATGAGTTTTTGGCACATTTTTGGCACAGTGAGGTGAGGTTATGGCAACGATCCGAAAAAAAGGCAACTTTCAGTGGCATGTTCAAATCCGGCGCAAGGGGTTTCCTGTCGCAACCAAAACGTTTGAAACCGAGGATGCGGCAATCAAGTGGGCGCGGGACATCGAGTCGAAGATGGACAAGGGGATTTATTTCGATAGAACCGAGGCAGAACAAACCACCCTTGGTGATCTCATCGATAAATTCCTGAAGGAGCATGCCCCTCACGAATACAAAAAACGTGAGGACGGCAAAGAGGCATTCAAATTCCAGTGCGCGCATCTTAAGAAGCGCTTGGGAAAATATTGTTTAGCCGCAATCGATCAACGCGTGGTGGCTCAATATCGTGATGACCGGCTTGCAGATAAGTGGCGCGGCAAACCGATTTCAGGCAGCACCGTCAAAAAAGAATTGAACATGCTGAGCAGGCTGATGGGTTTCGCGGAAATCGAGGAGGGTATTGATCTGCCTCGGGGAAATCCTGTGCGCAAGGTTCGCATGCCCAAAGACGGAGTTGCTCGCGATCGTCGCCTCACTGAAAAAGAGTGGGAAAGGCTGGAGGCAGAGTGCAGGGCAAGCAGAAATCGTAGCCTGTGGCCGTGTGTACAGCTTGCTATCGCGATGGGCGCTCGGCAGGGGGAGCTTCTTAATCTGGCATGGAAAGACATCAATAAACAGCGGTGTGTAGCATTGTTGCGCGAGACGAAGAACGGTGATGATCGTTCGGTGCCATTGACCAGCCATGCCCTCTCGGTTCTAAACAGCCTGCCTGTGCAGATCAACGGCGGCAAGGTCTTCAACATGGGACGTATGACGATCTATCATGCTTTCATCGCTGCTGTGAGACGCGCAAAAATCAGTGACTACACTTTCCATGATCTTCGGCATGAGGCCTTGTCCAGACTGTCGGAGCGCGGTGATCTGACAATGCTGGAAATCGCTAGTATCTCAGGGCACAAGACACTGAAGATGCTTCAACGCTACACCCACTTGCACGCTGAAAAGCTGGCGAAAAAATTGGGGTAGAGTGCTTTACAAGTCTATAAATTTAAATTACATATACAACAATGATGAGTAAGCCCTCGGTTAAAGATCAATATTCCTTCTTGTTTGCGTCGATGTTATGCGCGCTTCATGAGGGCTCTCGCCATTGGGGGCTTACCGCGAGCTACGCACAGAGACTCCTTGCTTTCTCTCCTTTTGCCGTCATTGGCTCATGGGCAGCAATCACCCAAAATACAATGCTCATTGTGCTTGTTGGTGCGGCAATGCTGGCCACAGTTGTTGTGACAACTGCAAGCGACAAGTGGGGAACTTTCCTTGCTGAAAAGTTGCAGGAAACTCTGAGGAAACTTGAGTCTTCAGCGCGCCAAGCTGCGCAAGTTATTTCTAATCTTCCGCACGTCGAGAAAATTCGACTTCCCAAGATTTACTTCACATCTGCAATTCTGCCAATAGCACCGCCACCACCTCGCGCGCACCTCGCCGGCTAGCCGTCTGACACTTCGTCCGGCGGTAACCGGTCGAGGTAATCAATTCGGCTGGGGATCGGCTCCCACCCGCACCTCGACTCTTGCCATCGAGGTGCAGAATGTCCCAAAAGAAATTTCAAATCGGTGAGCAGCCTTTCGCTGCACATCTCCAATCGTTCGATTCAAATCAGCTACTGATTACTCCGGTACAGGCAGGAGTTGCGCTTGGCTACGCGCCACAAACAACCTGGAACTTACTCTCCTCCGGGAAGTTTCCTGTTCCAACAGTCCGGTGCGGTAAGCGCAAGATGGTGCGTATTGCTGATCTTGTCAAATATGTTGATGACCTAGAGCCGAACGCAAGTGCAATCAATAAACAACAATGCCGCCCAGGCCGCCCGACAAAAGAAGAAGAAGTCCTCCGACGTGATGCAGGAAAAAAGGGGGGAGAAGCATGAGCTCTCAACCCAATCCCCTCGAACAGCTTGAGATTGATGAACTTCGATCATGGTTGTGTGAGCAAAACGAATATATCCAGCTCGTTGCGGTGCTTGAGGTAGTGCGTATGAGAATCATGGATGTCAGTGATTCAATTTTTACACTGCGCTATTTGCATAGCGAATCAACTCTTCAGGCTGTCTTGGAAAAATTGTCTGAGCCTAGCTTATCGCTAGCTCTAGGTGTGTTTGCAATTGACCATGCTCGTTTCGCTTATGCTGTAGAGACTGAGGTACGCAAGCGGGGTACAACTCGTCCAGATAGCCACTGGAGCGCCTGCGGTGTTGGTCGCCCGAAGCGGGAGGGCAAAAAATGAGCGGCAACGATGTTCAATTTACCTTGGATCAACTGCTGAAAAGGCCCGTCGCTTTTTTCCCTGCGTTCGCAAAAATTGGAGGTAGTGTGAATGCAGGGATCATGCTGTCACAGCTTTGGTACTGGTCGGACGGGCGTGCATGGAATAAGGAAGGGTGGATCTGGAAAACAGCTCCAGAGTGGGCTAAGGAGACAGCGTTAAGCGAATCTGAAGTTGAGGGGGCACGAAAGAAATTAGTCGAGCGTGGGCTTATCCAATACAAGCGCGCCGGACTCCCGGCCAAGCCACATTACCTGCTTAATAAGCAAGCTATCTTGGAGGCCGTTATTTCTTTACAAACTCATGCTGCCAGTTTGCCTAATAGTGGCAAACAAGTTGAGTCTGATTCGACAACCAAGACAGATGAGAAGCACGATTCAGGTTCGCCAAATTGCGGAGAACATAATACAGATACTACGCCAGAGAGTTCTTCAGAAATTACCACCACCACCTACAAGACTGCGGGTGGTGCGGGGGGGAAATCCGATCCCCTTCTCTGGCAAGATGGCGAATTGAAAGGCTCTATTGACGATTTCGTTAACGCCGCTCTTTGGATAAAGTGCAAATTTGAAGTGGTTAGGAATCATTTGGCCTATAAGTCGTCTGTCAGGAAGCGAGTCACGATCGAGGGGCCCAATGCAGAAGATTGGGAGACGCTTGCCCTTTGGCGCGCCTCGCAAACGAAACCGGCCCCATCAGTGGACCCTGAAGCAGCAAAACGGGATGCTGAAAAAAAACAGCAACTGGCAGATGCCAAGCAGCGCTATGTGACTCTGGAAGTGTCGCAGCAAAAGGAAATCGAATCTCGGTTTGCCGCGCACCTTCAGGCTACTAACACTTTCGTTTACCAAGCTTATCAAAAGTCCGGTCTGCAATCCGGCATGGTGGCTGGAACATTCCACGGATGGCTGGTTGAGGAGTTGCTGTAGGCGGAGGTGCTGAGGAGGGCGGCGCTTAACTTGTTTAAGCCACCGCCACTCTATCTTGCTGCGCGCAGATATCCATATCCACCGTTAGGCGATGGATTGCGACCTCTGGAATCTTGGCTTTGCCTGCGCCTTGGCGTAGGCGCACAAAGCCCAATGCCTCAAGCTTTCCTAATGTGCGGCTGACATTGGGTTCCGCTCTATGCACCAGCTTTGCCAGATCGGCCACGGATGTGGGCTTTTTCTGGTCTATGGTGGCTAGCAGGAAACGGTTCTCAGGTGTCAGTAGCCGAATCACGGCTTCGACAGACTCGAATGAGATTTGGGCGGCATCGGCGGGAGCTTTGCGCTCACCACGAGCGACAGTCAGCATTTCCTTCTTCAGGTCTTGCATGGACTGAATTTTCATTTTCATAATCATGTCTCCTTTTCGTCCACCACCTCAGTCGATATACCTTGCGCTTCGCAAAGCTTCTCAACCTCGGTAAAAAAATCTTCAAGCAACTTTTCCACCGATACGAAGGCATACGGGCGGCCTTCATCGTTAGCCGTTCTATGCCAGTGATCAGCATCCGGCTTGGCCTTTACAAACCTTCCACCAGCATGCGGCACAGGGTGCGCATTGTCGAAACCCAGCAGCCTCGTTCCATCGGGATCATGGAAGGTGAAGGAATAGGCAATTCCATGTGGCACTTGGTCCGATTGCTCAACTAGCCTGATCTCGAACTTCAGGAAATGGCCGCTGGCGAAAAAATGACGCCTACCATCGTAATCAAGCAGCCACTCTAAGGTGTGTTCAGGCGTTTCCATTGGCGCATCCTATACCCACAGGATAGGACAGTCAATATCGTGGAAATTAGTGCTCTGTATGGAGCGCTTAAAACCCGCTTAGGCGCATCTTCGACCGCGCTTTCGTGCTGCGCATCGAGCCATTTTGTCTCGACCATCCGGCTTCAATCACTTGCGCAAAATCTGAGTCCGTCTTTCTGGTTTGAAATACGTTTCGAGTGCTCGACCTTTCGTTGTCTGGCTGAAACAGGCCAGAGCCGCGTAATCCAACTTCCCAAAAGCGAATTTCTCTCCAAGCCGACCCTGCGGGCTTCGGCAAAAACCGTGGCAGTGCTCGTGCCTGCGCGCTGGCCGCACCATTTTTGCCTGCGGGCTTTCCGTTCAATCCTTGCTTTTTCCAGTTGCGCTGCGCGACGCGGCTCCAAAAAGCATGTTCAACCAGACAACGAAAGGAAAGACCATGAGCACACTCCACACAAACCAGAAAGCCGAACAGAAAATCAAAACCGACGCTCACCAAAAAGCATGTGTTGAAAACCAAGAAGCACCTAACTACAACGTCGAGCGCGAAGAAAACATCATCCGCGATGCACTGAACATCCTTTCACGTCGGATGCGGCAAGCAGAGGCGTTCTTTAACTCACCTTCTGCAGTGCGTGCCTTTCTGAAGCTGAAAATGGCGGAGCTGGAGTTCGAGGTGTTCAATGTGATTTTTATGGATGCACAACATGGGGTGATTGCTTCGGAAGAAATGTTTCGTGGCACCCTGACACAGACCAGCGTTTATCCGCGCGAAGTGGTGAAGCGGGCGCTGTTCCACAATGCTGCCGCTGTGATATTCGCGCATAACCATCCTTCCGGGAAATGTGAACCTAGTCAGTCCGATCAGATGCTGACTGATGCACTCAAGCAGGCTTTGTCCTTGGTTGATGTCCGCTCACTCGATCATTTCATCATCGCCGGGACGGACTGCATGAGCTTTGCAGAGCGTGGGTTGATGTAAGACTTGGTGTTTGGTGGGCCGTGGTGAAAACCACGGCTTTCCCTAGCTGAAATAATTTGCGCGCTTCGCGCGCATCCACTGCAAATATTCTATTCCGCTGAAAATAGGTTTTGGAAAGCCGTGTTGTACTTGTCTCATCGAGACAAATAGGGGCACCTGATGCGAACAGAGATTCCGAAAATGAGTTACGAAGAACGGCAGGCAAGGGCGCAAGCTAAAAAGGACACCATCCTGGGCTTTTTGGCGACTGGCGAGGTCTATACCAGTGTAGTGGTCGCCGCCCAAGTCATGGCCGCCAGCCCCAGCGCAGCAGAAAGAACGTTGGCCAGCCTTGTGCGCGATGGTTCACTGAAACGTGAAAGCCACATGGTAGATTCACGCAAAATGCACCTGTATGGCATAACCCCGCACGGCTTAGCCTTGATGGATCGGTTCGACCGCCCATATTTCCAGCTTGGGCGCACCAACAGCTCATACATTCCCCATCACCTCGAAACGCAGTGCGCGAGGCTTGCAGCGGAAGAAGCGGGCTGGACAGACTGGACGCCGGGCAAGCTGCTTCATAGCCAAGGCCTCAAGAAAATCCCCGATGCGATTGCGACTTCACCAGCAGGCGCGCGAGTGGCTATTGAAATCGAACGCCATGTAAAAACTCCGAAGAGGTATGAGGAAGTCATTTCCGCGCACCTGCAAAGTATTTCCAAGAAGCTGTGGCGGGAGGTTCACTACCTCACCCCAGCAGGGTTGGCGAGGCGTGTGGAGAAGGCTTTTGAGAACGTTAAATCGGTGCCTGTCAACGGCGATAGGATTCAGCTGGAGCATGCTCACCGTGAAAGGTTTCGCTTCTATGAGCTCTCTGCTTGGCCAGCAGGGAGGCAATGAGTGCGCTGAGCTATTGGCATGCGAAATAACCTATGGCGCGTGACTTGGCTTGTCGTATACCATTCAACTTTGGGGGATGGATTTCAGTCTGTTTCACGCCACTGATCTTCCGTCTGTGTTCAAACCAGAGCCGGAACCGAGACATGCCCTTTCAGAATCTAGTTATTCAACGAACTATCATCCACGAAATATTCACGCGTACAGATGCGCCAACTCCTGTAGAGCCAAGCT
>JBAZFV010000056.1:0-11851 GCA_041653255.1 Sideroxydans sp.
CGTACCAAAATAAAACAGTGAGGGATGAACCGAAAGGGCGACCATGCGCGCCATGGCCGCATGGATGTAGTCGTAAGCCTGGTCGGTCAGTATCTCGAAGCGATGCCCGCCGCTGCCGATATGCACCCGCACCCTGCCGGTCGGATGCACCGGATCGCATTGAACGCCCATCGTTTCCATCCCGCAACCCGTCATGACAGCCAGCAACTCTGCACGCAACGCATCGTTGCCGGTACGGGTGATGAGGACTGGATTCAGACCGAAAGCCTTCAGGTGTCTGGCGACATTGAACGGTGCGCCCCCCAGCACGCTGCGATCGGGAAAGACATCCGCCAGCACCTCGCCGAACAGCGCGACGGTATCCCCGCGGCGGTGGATGGGAGGAAAACAATGAGAAGATGATACGGCTGTTTTACGATCTGTCATCGGCCTGATTAATCTGCCGCCACATGGGTTCTGCGACGAACTTAATGGTGAATAACAGTCGTATTTTACATAAATTGACGTATTAATACAAGAAATTGCCAGTTTTTGGCGGAAATTGGCATAAATTGCAACATGTCGGCAAGTTACAGCACAGTCGTTAATATTTTCTCTCTTTCAGGCCGCGAATGAGACGCGCCTCACCTCTCCGCGCAGTTTATCAACATCCTTCACTGTGTTATAAACGCGCCCCCAATCCATACGAGAAGCACGAAGCCGCGCCCGGCCTCGATGTTTTCCATTTATTTGTACAAGGAATTCACGCCATGAACGAGACGCGACAGAACATTCTGCCCATCTATTCCGCCAGCCAGCCGCAGTTCCGCTCATACAACCTGAACAACTTCCGCGACATCCCGCAGATCGCCAACCTCACCGGACAGCAGCAATTCGATATCGAAGTGGTCGGCAATGTACTGCCATTCAAGGTCAACAATTATGTGATCGAGCAATTGATCAACTGGAACAAGGTACCCAATGACCCAATCTTCGCGCTGACTTTCCCGCAGAAAGACATGCTGCTGCCCGCCCATTACGACGAAATGGCCGCCCTACTCAAATCCGGCGCGGACAAGACCGTAATCAAGGAGGCCGCAAACCGTATCCGCATGCAGCTCAACCCCCATCCCGCTGGCCAGGCCGAGCACAACGTGCCGGAGCTGGACGGTGAGCGCCTGCACGGCATCCAGCACAAATACCACCAGACCGTTTTATTCTTCCCCAGCCAGGGCCAGACCTGCCATGCCTATTGCACCTTCTGCTTCCGCTGGCCACAATTTGTCGGCATGACCGACATCAAATTTGCCAGTCGCGAGGTGGAAAAGCTGGTGGAATACGTGAAGCGCAACCCGCAGATCACCGATATTTTGTTCACCGGCGGCGACCCGATGATCATGTCGGCGAAGAACCTCGCCACCTATATCGATCCACTTCTTTCGGCCGATCTGCCCAACCTGGTCAACATCCGCATCGGCACCAAGGTGCTGGGCTACTGGCCGCACAAATTTGTGGATGATGAAGATACCCAGGAGATGCTGGCACTGTTCCGCAGAGTCACCGACAGCGGCAAACAGCTGGCGCTGATGGCGCATTTCAATCATCCGTGTGAACTGGAAAACGACATCGTGCGCCGCGCCATCCACAATCTGCACGAGGCGAACGTGATAATCCGCACCCAGTCGCCGGTGATGCGCCATATCAACGACGACCCCGCGCTGTGGGCGCGCATGTGGCAGGAACAGGTGAAGCTGGGTTGTGTACCGTATTACATGTTTTTGGCGCGCGACACCGGTGCGCAGCATTATTTCTCGGTGCCGCTGATCCGCGCATGGCAGATATTCCGCGAGGCTTATCAGGGTGTGTCCGGGCTGGCGCGCACCGTGCGCGGCCCCAGCATGTCCGCCACGCCGGGCAAGATCCAGATGCTGGGCGTGGCCGATGCCGGCGACCGCAAGGTAATGGTGCTGCGCTTTCTGCAGGGACGTGATCCGGACTGGGTGCAGCGTCCGTTCTTCGCGGAATACAACGAGACCGCCACTTGGATAGATGAACTCAAGCCGGCTTTCGGCGCGGAGAAGTTCTTCTTTGAGGAAGAGCTGGAACAACTGTTCCACGAACATAACGACGACAGTACGGCAGACGACTTCGAATAAGTAACGAGCCAGCCGATTGCAGGAGAAAGTGCAATGCGGCCTCTCCCGCACCAGAGAGCTCCGCCCCACCATGCCGTGGCCGCAAAACCGGGGCTCACGGTTGCCGGAGACAACGGCGTTTTACTTCTCGCGCTGCGGCAAGGAAACCGGAAACGCCGGCGCCTTGCCTTGCTTGTCCTGCCCGGCATAGAGGGTCAAGTGCGGGTATGGAATCTCAATGCCGTGCTGATCGAACGCTTTCTTCAACCGCGCCAGAAACACCCGACGTACTGCCCATTGTTCCAGCGCGACGGTCTTGATACGGCAGCGGATGATCACCGCCGAATCGGCCCAGTTCTGCACCCCCTGGATATCTATGTCATCGAGGATCTTGCTGCCGATATCGGGATCGGCGCGCAACGCCGCCCCGGCTGCGCGGATTACCGGATAGACCTCATCCAGGTCTTCGCGGTAAGCCACACCGATATCGATCAGCGCATGCGCGTAGTCGCGTGACTTGTTGGTCACCGTGGTGATCTGCCCGTTCGGCACGTAATGCACGTTGCCCTCGATGTCACGCAGGCGCACATAGCGCAGAGTGATGTCCTCCACCACCCCGATCTTGCCGCATACCTCGACTGCGTCACCCTGGCGGATCTGGTTTTCCAGCAACATGAAAAGGCCGTTAAAGAAGTCCTTGATCAGGCTCTGCGCACCAAAGCCGACTGCAATACCGACCACGCCGGCAGCCCCCAGAATAGGTGCGATGGAGATGCCGATTTCGCTCAGGGCGAGCATCCCGCCTATCAGCAAGATAATGATGGTGGCGCTGTAACGGAACACGCGCGCCAGTGTTTCGATGCGCCGCCCGTCTTCTGCCGAATCCACCCGCGACTTCATGTAATTGCGAAACACGCCGATCAGTTTACGGCTGACGACCATCGCCAGCCACGCCAGTGCCAGGATAATCGTTACACGCAAGACTTCTTTTGGAATGTGCAGATATTCGATGAATGAGGTGTTTTCCATGATTCGCCCTTTCCTGTCAGCGTCGATTCTACCGCAAGCCGCTGCAATAACCGGCAACTCGCATCAGGTATAATCGCACCCTATTCATTCGGGAGTATCCATGTCCACCACCATCCTCATCATTGGCCTGCTGGTGTTTTTTGCGCACTTCCTGTCGCTACAATTTTCCCGTACTAACATCCCCGACGTTCTGGTATTGATGATTCTCGGCATCCTGCTCGGACCGCTGCTCGGTGTCGTTTCACCCGGCGATTTCGGCAAAATCGGATCCCTTATCGCCACCATCGCGCTGGTGGTAATCCTTTTCGAAAGTGGCACTTCGCTCGATCTGGATGTACTCGGCAAGTCACTCGCCACCACCGGTTGGCTGAGCTTCGGCTGTTTCATCCTGACCTTCGGCGTGGTTGCCGTGGTGGGCCATTTCACGCTGGACCTCGACATACTCCCCGCCATTCTGCTCGGCGTGACCGTCGGCGGCACCTCCTCCGCCGTGGTCATCCCGATGGTGAATGCGATCAAACTGGGTGAAAAGGCTACCACCGTACTGGTCCTGGAGTCGGCGCTCACCGACGTGTTGTGTATCGTCGGCGTGTTCGCCCTGCTGCAAGTCTATACCCAGGTTGATGTCGCCGCAGGCAGGCTGGTTGGCGGCGTGATTGCCGCCCTGGTATTCGCAGCGGTGATTGGCTTCATCGGCGGTATCGGCTGGCTGCTGGTGCTGGGTAAGGTGCGCGACTTCCCCAACACCATATCTTCCACTCTTGCCTACGTGTTCATCGTCTATGGTGCGACCGAGGGGCTGGGGTTTTCCGGCGCCATTGCCGCACTGTCACTGGGTATCACCCTGACCAATTTCGAGAAGTTCAACCTGCACCGTATCCAGCACCTCGACCGCAAGCTGGAACCGTTGAACCAGATTGACATCATTTTCTACCGCGAGGCGGTGTTCCTGTTAAAAACTTACTTCTTTATCTATCTGGGTATCTCGATTCACTTCGGTGCCGCCCGGGTTGCGCTCGTGGCAGTATCCATGGTGTTACTGATCTACGCTATGCGTCTGCTCCTGACCCGCTTCGTCTTTCGCAGTCCGGACTTCAACCTGCGTGACACCGCGATCACTGCGATCATGGCACCCAAGGGGCTGGCAGCGGCCGTATTGGCTTCCCTGCCACTAAACTATGGCGTGGTTGGCGGCGAAACGATCCGCGACGTAACTTATATGGTGGTGCTGGTCAGCATTTCGCTGACCGCCTTGCTCGTGATTGCCTACCCCGCACCAACCACGCAGCGAATGTTCGCACGAACACTGGGCAAAACATTAGACCAAACAAAATAATGGAGACAAATTTGGAATCTCTGTTCGGCGGACTGGCCAATCACCCACTGTTTGGCCATTTCCTGATATTCATATTCAGTCTGATTGGCATCTTTTTGCTGGTGCACTTTGCGCAACTGCTCGCCGCCAACAATATTGGAGACAAGAATCTGCGCTACAAAACGCGCAAAATATTCAGCATGGTCGGCTACGTGCTGGCCCTGCTGGCCACCATCGCCATCTTCAGCAACCAGCTGTCAAACATCCCGGTACTGATCGGCCTGCTTGGTGTAGGCTTGGGCTTCGCCTTGCGCGAACTGATCCAGAGCCTGTTCGGATGGGCGGCAATCTCCTTCGGCAATCTGTACCAGCCCGGTGACCGCATAAAGCTCGGCGGCATCATGGGTGACGTGATGGATATCGGCCCCCTCACCACCACACTGATGGAATGCGGTGACTGGGTGAAATCAGACCTGTACAACGGGCGCGTGGTGTATCTGCCCAACAATATTGTGTTGCGCGAGCAGGTGCTGAACTACAGCGTGGATTTCCCCTATCTGTGGGATGAGATTGTGATCCCGGTGAGAAGTGATTGCGATTACCGTCTGGCGCGCCAGATCGTGCTGGAGACCGGTCGTAATTTACAGGCCGACACCCTGGCGGCGGCACGCGAAGTGTGGTCCAACTTCGTCCTTCGCCACCGCGCCGAGGACGCGCATCTGGATGCCGTGGTCACCCTGAGTTTTGATGCCAACTGGATCGAGCTGACGCTGCGCTATGTCGCCGATTTCCACTCCCTACGCGCGACCAAGGACAGGCTGTTCAGTGCCATCCTGGATGAATTCGAAAAAACCGCAGGCCGTGTCAGGATCGCCTCCCCCAAATTGCAGCTCACCGAGTTACCACTGCTCTCCGTGAAAAACAGCTCATAACACACACTGCCGCTCTTGCAGCTTCCCACAAGACAGTGATCACCCGACCATGACGGCGATAGCCCATCACTTTGCCTGCGTCAGACGGGCAGCGACCCAGGTCACCCCAACCGCCATTGCCATCAGGCCAAAGGCGATACCGACCTGACTGACGCGCTCGGGTGCCAACAGTAGTAACGCCCCCAGCTCCAGCATCATCACCCCGGACATTAGCTTGAGCAGGCGCCCTTCGCGTTCCGTCAGTTTTCTCGCGCCCAGACTGCGGGAGAAGACGATAACGATCAGCGCCAGCGGCAGCACGTAGATCAGATTGTAGGCAACAAGATAGATGTAGCGCCCGACGATGGAGAGATCAGCCAGCGTGAGTAGTCGGGTATAAACCATGGGAAAGCCCGCCGTGCACAGCAGTTCGTAGAAATTGGCGGCGACGGCCAGGAAGATTGTCGCGGCGAGCATCGCCGGCAGACTCTCGGCGGCAAGAATAATGCGGGCGCGGCGGAAGATGTCGGGTTTCTTCGATTCCGGAATCGACAGCGTGAGTCCTTTTTCAAACAGAAAAAAATCCTTCACATTCACCGCACCGACGAACACCGCCAGCGCACCAGCCGCCACTGTCACCCAGGCAAGGTGGCCAAAAAGCTGAAAGACATTGAGCCATGCGGCCATGAAAGCAAAATACATCAAACCTGAAATCAACACGAAGACCCCGCCGATGAGCAGCATGCGCCGCCGACTCTTCTGGTGCGCCATCATCGACAGCAGAAACAGCAGTACAAAAAAGGCGCATGGATTAAAAGCATCCAGCCCGGCCAGAACCAGCGTGAGCGCCGGTAGTGAAAGGCTGGCAGGATCGATTGCACCGATAAAGGGTAGTTGGATAGGGGGCGTGATCTTCGCCGCCACCCGCGGGTCGCCCTTTTGCACACCGAGGGCACGCGCATGGCAATCATCAAGTCGCTGACGGATCAGCGCGCCGGTGGTCGCGTTGCTTTCCCATCCGATATGCATCTCACCACAAAACAGCAGGGCAGGGACCGAAACCGCATCCTCCCCCAACTGCTGCGCCATGCTCTGGTACAGGCGAGTATTTTCAGCACTACGCGAAAGCTCCGGTGCATGCAGCTTCACCCATGGCCGCGCCTGTGAAATCGCTGCGATGTAGGGGTGTGCCTCGGTGCAGTGTGGGCAGGTCAGCGACCAGAAGAAATACAACTGCACCTCCGGTTGGCCGTTGGCGCCTGGCGTAATCCACGGCTCATCGGCGTGACTGGCGAGAGGAAACAATACGATGAGACAGGCTGCAAAAAGGGTGAGGAATTTTCTGATCATGGTTTCCGGTTCTATTTACCCTGCGAGCACACCACTCCGAACAAATGGTTTCGCGAATTCTGAATCCAGCCCGCCAATCATGCAAAAACTCAGGATCCAGCGGCATCAGCTGTCGGTGAGAACTGCGCCGGAAGTTGAATACTCCAGGCAAAGCCAGTGGGTATTGGGTGAGCCTCTCAAAGGGGCCGATAAGACCGCGGCCATCTAAATGGCGGCGGGCTTTTTATGAGCCCGCCGCTGCCACATGTTCGTACCGCAAATTTTTCCTTCTTTAGGACAACCTAATCTTCCACCTCCTCATAGCCGCTGATCATTGCCCGGATATGGGCGAGCGGCGTATGGCCGGTGGTGGCGAGATAGACATGGGCGATGAGGAAGATAAGCATCATGAAGGCACCGAGCGTATGCAGAAGTACCACCGTGGCCAGATCCATCCCTGTATCGCGCCAGACAGGGTAGTAGAGCAGCCCCAGACCGGTGAGCCAGATCAACGGATTGATTCCCACCAGCAAGATCAAATAGGACAGCCGCTGTAACGGGTTGTGCTTCTTCAACTGTGTCACCCGGTAAGGATGTGGTCCACCGGTAAAGATACCCATCACATAGTAGCGGAACATGCTGTCCACATTTTTCAACGTCGGGATGTATTGGCGCCATTCGCCGGTGGTGAAGTGCCAGAAAATGGCGAATACCCATAGCGTGATCAATGCCCAGGCGGAGAAGGTATGTATGCCCACCGCGCGCTGGAAGCCGGCCAGATGGTAGCTGCCGTGAATCTCGAAGCCGGTGGCCAGCATGGTGATGATGAGCAGTGCCTGCGACCAGTGCCAGAAGCGTTCGAAGCGTTTGAAGATGTAGAGGCGTTCGCTCATGTCATTACTCCTTGCGACGGTTGCGGGTCAGGATGCGCAGGGTGCCGTGGCCTAGCACCCCCAGCAATGCGAGGAAAGCCAAGCCGAAGCCGACGCGATCCAGCAGTGGGTAATGGTCGCGGCCCGGCAGATACACGCCGGCGACTTCTTTCAGGCGTCCATCGCGGCTGTGGCACTCGACGCAGCCCAATGCCTGGTCCTTCGGGGCCACCATGTGGGTGATTGGCCACAGCATCTCGGTATTTGCGAAGCCGAACTTGCCGCTGAAAGGCTGGCCGGCTGCGGCGGTACCGGCAGCGAGCGCCTTGGGCCAGTCGTAGTTGAACCATAGCGCTGTGTCGTCCGGCGTAGCGGTGTGTGGCACCAGCAGGGTGAGATATTCCAGATCGTAGGGCTGCTTACCGGTAAAGCGTTTCACCGGCCAGATGCGCGCATCCGGTTCGTCCGGGCTGCCGTGGAAGCGGTTTATCTTCACCGTCTGCGATGGATCGATGCGGTCGCTCTTCAGCGTGTAGTCCACGCGGCCGTCGAACCAGACATAATCCGGCGTGACGTTTTCCCCAAGGCGGAAATCACCTTTCTTGCTATCGAAGATGACGTGGCCGTGTTCATCCTTTTTCTGGAACGGCTTGCCGTCGGCATCCAGCGTACCAGCACTGGACCAATCCCAGCGCATCTTGGTGGGCACACCGCCACGCGCGAAAGCGGGGATGTGACAGGTTTGGCAGGCCAGTGTGCGTGTATGGGAGTTGAGCCGGTCGCCCAGCGTCAACCTGCCCAGCAGATTTCCGGCCACGCCGGGTTTGTGTGGTTTGTCGCCGTGACAGGCTTGGCATGTGGCGGGGTTACGAGTGGTTTTCTCCCCGCGCAGGATAGCACCGTGCGGATCACTGGCGGTGGGCGCGACGCGGCTGCCGGCTACCTTATGGCCCTCCGTCTTGTGGCAGGTGGCGCAGGTGAAGTTACCGCCGTCCGCCCCCATGTGCACGTCCAGCGCACGCGTGGGGTTCTTCAGCGAAGAATCCAAATCGCCGTGTTTCACCCCGTCGCCGCCGCCCCCGTAGAAGTGGCAGGCACCACAGGTGGCGCGACTGGTCTTGCCGATATGCTGGGCGACCTGCGGCAGATTCACCGCCTCGACGAATTTGCCGGAGTGCGGCGGAAGTTCCATGCGCTGGTAGGCGGGATGCCCGGCCAAACCGGGAATCTTGGCGTACTGGCCGGTATTGTGGCAGGCCAGGCAATCGACATTCTTTTCGGAGCTAAAATCGAATTTTTCGTCCTTCCATCCGTAACCGACATGACAGGCATTGCAAAACGCTTCGTTGCTGCGATCGGCAATACAGAAGCTGTTGAGCATGGTTTTCTTGCCCAGGCGCTGGCCGGTACCGGGATTGACGTAATCCCAGGTCCAGTGGCGCGTCGCCATCACCTGCTTGGATGCCTCGGTATGGCATTTCAGACAGACCTGCGTAACCTCCTCTCCGCTCTTGAAAGGGCCTTGCAGTGCCTTGAATTTGGTGTGATCCGCAGTGGATACGGCTGGTGTATTGCCTGTGCCCGCCGCGACCGCCTGCATCGCAAACACGAGCAATATGGATGAAATAAGCATTCGATTCATTTAGATTTACCCCACTATTCCCGTAAAAGATCAGGGTGTGCCGGCCTGGTTATTTTCCATTCACTCGCCTCCCATCTTCCCGGCAAGGCATTGATGCTAGCTTATCCAGATACCTTCCGCCCGCACACGCATTCCGTTTGGCCGCTTTGCCAGAGCGTTGACCAGGCCCGAGTGCCTGGACATCATCACACAATAGCGCGGCAGAAAATAGTAACGCCTGCCGATCTGCAGCTCGGCCTGTGTGTGTCGCACCATACCTTCATACGCAATGATGTTGTAGTGACCGATGTCCCTTCCGCGCTCGCGTGCGGCCAGAAGTCCCACTACGCACCAGACGATGACGCCGTTGAAATAATCCGGTTCCTCGACGACGATTCCCACATGCGTGACCGGACAACCGGTGATGGAGGGGCGCCCGTAAAGGACATCTCCTTTCTTCACGCCCAGCTTTTCAACATTGGCCGGATTGAACGGTACGATAATCTCACGCGGCCCCGGATCCTCCGGGAATGGCTCCAGAATAAAATCATATCCCCTGCCCAGCGCATCGATCCAAGTGATTTCCTCTGCCACCAGCTCGGGCATGGGCGGAGCAGCCAGAGATCGATCCAGATGAATGCAGCGCTCCAGTGCAGCGGGATGTGTAGCGGTGTATGCCGCCAGTTCCGCGCAAGTCTTGAAACCGCATTGTCCGCAGTTTTTGCCCGGCAGCGACTCCAATATCTTATGCATGTCGCTCCCCATTACTCACCCCGGTAGAACAGATCCGAGTCCAGCGTGCGCAGCACCCCGAAATGGTGCTCCCAGCCGATATTTTTTTTCCCGGCGCAGATAGTACAGACCGACACGGGCGGACTTCCCTTGAGCATGAGTGGCATTTCCATGTCCTCTGCCCGCTCTATCCTCCTGACCAAGCGGTCAACACCGATTCCGCGCAGTGCATCCACTTCCACCACCTCGAGCGGGGCAGCGTCCATCACGTTGGCACGAAAAACTTCCCGCTCCGCCTGGGACACCAGATCAATCTTGGTTACGACCGCAATGTCTGCCAGAGAGAGCATGGCGCCGATCTTGCGCGGCAAATTCATGCCGCTGGTCGCCTCCAGTACGACAATGCCAAGCGACCCCGTAATGTATGGCGCGCAGCGCAAACAAAGTCCCGCAGTTTCGACAATCAGGTCGGCGCCTTCCTTCTCCGCCCACTTTACCGCGTCTCCCAACACCAGCACGCTGGCGTGGTCAGGACACAGCTCACCGGAATAAACCTTCCTGGCAGGAATACCAAATTCACTGCGGAACAGCTCATCCTCATCTGCGAACTGAACATCGACCTTGAGGTAAGCGAGGCGGCGTCCCTTTTTCAGCAGCCGACGCACAACCTGCCGCAGCACAGTGGATTTGCCGCTGGTGGGCGGGCCTGCACACATGATGAGTTTCATAATCTGCTCCTATGCCAACCAGGTTAAATCCAATATCTCCCGAAAAGCTTTCTCCTGTATGCGCTCGCCGGAGCTGATCTGATCGCGCAGACCCACTGTGATCATGTGCATGTGGGTGACTTTCTCGCCGACACGCTTCTCTTCCATGCTGGTGGTGATCGCATCCTGCATCGCCCCGCCTTTCATCACGATCCGGTAGTCCGAAGAGAGGGTGATTCTTGGGTCATGGGTGACGAATATGAATATCTTTTCGTATTTGCGCAGCAACTCCAGCGCGCGCGTCAGGTTGATGCCGGCATTCTCGATCTCGTCCAGCAGAATGATCGGGGAATTGCCGATAATCACCGCATCCGCAATCAGCAACGCACGGCTCTGTCCGCCGGACAATTCGGTCATGGCGCTGTCAACGATGATCGGCTCACCGGTCAGCTGATTGGCAAAATCCAGGACATCGGATACTACCGAGTCAGGGTTGGCGCTTTTTCTTACCCGGGCATGAATATCGAGAAAATTTGAAACCCTCATGTCGGAAAGAAAACCGGTGTGCTGCGTAATCAGTGCAATGGGGTTTTTGGCAGGATCATCCAGAAAATCTTCCGAAGGAGTGGCATCGTTAATAAGGATGCGCCTTCTCGAGGGTGTGTCCTCGTTGGCGAACAGGCCAACATCATTGATCAGCGCGGTCTTGCCGGAGCCGGTCGGACCCACGATGCTGAGCAGGTCGCCCATCCTCAGGTCAACCTGATCGACCTGCTCCTTTATCCCACTTCGGCCATAGCCGCCGAGTATAGTGATCTTGGCTATATCCACGCCCGCAAACCTTTCAAGTTGAATAACCGGCAACCGGCCCGTGGCGAATTACCTCGCGCCTCCCAAGCATAACATACTGCGACAACCACACTTGCCACACCACAATCCTGCTCCGCATCGTACACCTCTCGCTTGAAGGCGAATATTGCCGCTGCAACGACAGAATAAAGACAGACTCAAGGATAGCCACGGCAATTTCTCTTCTACTGGTGCTTGTACCATGGCGGTTCGCGCCGCCGCACGGTACGCACCAATGGTTCCGGCTGCAGGGTGGCATGATGAATGTCGAAGCGTTCGGCCAATAAGGTGTGGCTGGCCTCCAGCACGCTTTCCCATTGCCTGATGTCCTGCACCACCAGATGCGCGGTGAGCAAAATCTCGCCCGCTTTC
>JBAZFV010000057.1:0-11345 GCA_041653255.1 Sideroxydans sp.
TCTCGACGATATGGCACAGCAATATGCGCGGGCCGACGTGGTGATCTGCCGTGCCGGCGCCCTGACCATCGCCGAACTGGCGGCGGCGGGGGTGGCGAGTGTGCTGGTGCCGTTCCCGTTTGCGGTGGATGACCACCAGACACACAACGCCCGCTTTTTGAGCGGGCAGGGTGCGGCGATTCTGTTGTCGCAGAAAGAATTGAGTGCAGAGAGATTGGCGCAATTATTGGAAGAACTGACACGGGAAAAATTACTGGCGATGGCGCAAGCCGCGCGCGGGCTGGCGAAGACGGATGCAACACAACAAGTGGCGAATGTGTGCGCGGACCTGGCGGGGATATGAAATTGAAAAAACAAATGGTCCGCGAAAGACACGAAAGTGGGCAAGGCGCATACCAAGGCCTTGTTCGTGTTCTTCCCCGCTTTTCTTGGACAAACAAGGCGCTAAGATGAAACATAAAATCAAGAATATCCACTTCATCGGCATTGGCGGTTCGGGCATGAACGGCATTGCGGAGGTAATGCTGAACCTTGGTTTCAGGGTGAGCGGCTCCGATCTGGCGGACAGCACCGTAACCTTGCGTTTGCAGTCGCTCGGTGCGGATATCCATTACGGCCATGATGCAAAGAATTTGCGCGATGCGGATGCGGTTGTGGTGTCGACGGCAGTGAAGACGGACAACCCGGAAGTGGTTGCAGCACGTGCGCAGCGCATCCCGATCGTGCCGCGCGCGGTGATGCTGGCCGAATTGATGCGCTTGCGCCAGGGCATCGCGGTGGCTGGCACGCACGGCAAGACCACCACCACCTCTCTGGTTACCAGCGTGCTGGCCAAGGGCGGTTACGACCCGACGTTCGTCATCGGCGGCCGGCTTAACAGCAGCGGTGCCAATGCGCGTCTGGGCACCGGTGAGTTCATCGTGGCCGAAGCGGACGAGTCGGATGCCTCATTCCTTTATCTCACTCCCATTCTGGCGGTGGTCACCAACATTGATGCCGACCACATGGAGACCTATGACCACGACTTCAACAAACTGAAGCAGGCATTCATCGACTTCATCGAGCGCCTGCCGTTCTATGGCCGCGCCATGTTGTGTGTGGATGACGAAAATGTACGCGAAATCCTGCCGCGTATCAGCAAACCCGTCACGACTTACGGCTTTGGTGAAGAAGCACAGATTCGGGCGGTGAACGTGCGGCATGAAGGCGGCAAGATGCGTTTCACAGCGCAGTGTCGCCACAACAGCGTGCCATTGGATATGGATATCACACTCAATCTGGCCGGAATGCATAACGTCCTCAATGCGCTGGGTGCCATCGCAGTCGGCCTGGAGATCGGGGTTGCTCCGACAGCCATTGTTGCCGCACTGAATGAATTCGAGGGTGTGGGGCGGCGCATGCAGCGCTATGGCGAAATTGCGCTGTCCACGGGTGGTTCATTCACCCTCATCGATGACTACGGCCATCACCCGGCGGAAATGAAGGCGACCATCGCTGCGGTGCGCGGTGCGTTTCCCGACAAACGCTTGCTGCTTGCCTTCCAGCCGCATCGCTACACGCGCACGCGCGACCTGTTTGAGGATTTCGTCAAGGTGCTGGGGACGGTGGATGCGCTGGTGCTGGGTGAAGTGTATGCGGCAGGGGAAACACCCATCGTGGCGGCGGACGCGCGCGCGCTGATGCATGCCCTGCGCGTGGCCGGGCAGAATGAGGTCGTGTTTGTCGAAAATATTGCCGACATGGCACAGACCGTTTTGCAGATGGTGAAAGACGGCGATGTAGTGCTGACCATGGGCGCGGGATCCATCGGTGGCGTGCCTGGAAAACTTGTGTCGGGTGCCGAGTGCTGAATATGTGCGCAAACCTCAAAGCTGCTTGTTCAGTGTCCGGTACTCAGTCATCAGCACCGGGTTTGCGCGGGGAGATGCTGCATGACGAGCCCATGCAGCGCCATGTGAGTTGGCGCGCAGGAGGTGTCACGCAACGCCTGTACCAGCCCGCCGATCTGGCTGATCTGCAACAGTTTCTGCGCCAGATACCGGCTGACGAACCGCTGCTGGCGGTAGGTCTCGGCAGCAATTTGCTGGTGCGCGATGGCGGATTTCGCGGCACGGTGCTGTTGCTGGCCGGTGCGTTGAGCGAGTTGCGCATGGAGGGCGGCACGATCTACGCGCAGACAGGCGTGGCGGGCGCCAAGCTGGCGCGTTTCGCTGCAGCCAACAGCTTGTGCGGTGCGGAATTCTTCGTTGGCATTCCCGGCACCCTGGGCGGCATGCTGGCGATGAACGCCGGCTGCTACGGTGGTGAGACCTGGAATGCCGTGCAGCGCGTGCAGGTGCTGACGCGGCACGGTGAGCTGATTGAACGCACGCCGCAGGAGTACGAGATCGGATATCGCCATGTGGCATTGCGCGCGGAGAGCGAAGAGTTCTTTGTCGGTGCGTGGCTGCATCTCGAGCCGGGTGATGTCGATGCGGCGCGGAGGGAAATCAAATCCCTGATGGAGAAGCGCAGTGCGAGTCAGCCCTTGCAGCTGCCGAATTGCGGTTCGGTGTTCCGCAATCCGCCGGGCGGTCATGCGGCGAAGCTGATCGAGGATTGCGGGTTAAAAGGCAAGCGCATCGGCGGCGCCCAGGTGTCGGAAAAACACGCCAATTTCATCGTGAATGTGGGCGGGGCAACGGCGGCGGATATCGAGGATTTGATCAACGAAGTGAGAACGACGGTACAAAAACAGACGGGCATCGAATTGCATCCCGAAGTAAGGATTATTGGTGAATACGTGAATCATGGATAAGAGCAACCCTTCTCTCTTAACTCTTCCTCCCTCCCGCTTTGAGAAAGTGGCGGTGTTGATGGGCGGACGTTCTGCCGAGCGCGAGGTGTCGTTGAAAAGCGGCGCGGCGGTGCTGGCGGCGCTGCAAAAGTCGGGCGTGGATGCGCACGCCTTCGATCCGGCCGAGCGCGACTTGCATGCTTTGCACGAAGAAAAGTTCGGCCGTGTGTTCATCGCACTGCATGGGCGCTTCGGGGAAGACGGCACGGTGCAGGGCGCACTCGAACTGATGGGCATTCCCTACACCGGCAGCGGCGTGATGGGTTCTGCCATCGCCATGGATAAATGGCGCAGCAAGATGATCTGGCAGGCGGCCGGGTTGCCCATTCCGGAATACGAGGCCCTGACTGCACCGACTGATTGGTCTGCGCTGGCCGACCATCTCGACTTGCCGCTGTTCATGAAGCCGGCCAGTGAGGGTTCCAGTGTGGGGATCAGCAAGGTGCGGGTAGTGGCGGAGTTGCCCGCCGCCTATGCCGAGGCAGCCAGACATGACAAGGTGGTGATCGCTGAAAGTTTCGTCAGTGGCGGCGAGTACACGGTAGCCATCCTCGATGGCCGCGCGTTGCCGGTGATCAGGATCGAGCCGGCCAACGAATTCTATGACTACGACGCGAAATACCTGAGCAATGACACGCGCTATCTGTGCCCGTGTGGTTTGAGTGCGGCAGATGAAGCCGCGATGCAGCAGCTTGCTTTGCAGGCGTTCGCCCTGATCGGCGGCGAAAGTTGGGGGAGGGTGGATTTCCTGCGCGGTGCCGAGGATGGCAAGGCGTATCTGCTGGAGGCGAACACCTCGCCCGGGATGACCGACCACAGCCTGGTCCCGATGGCGGCGCGCCAGGCGGGCATCAGCTTCGAGCAACTGGTGCTGCGGATTCTGGAGGTGGCACATGTGGGCTGACGCGACACGGCTGCGCGTGATTGCCAATTTGTTGCTGGGGGCGAGTGCGGCCTGGCTGCTGTGGTTCGGGATGAATTACGCCTTGCGCTTGCCCGCATTCGCCTTGCGCGCAGTGGAGCTGACGGTGCCCCCCGACCACGTGACGGCAGGGCAATTGCATAAGGTGCTTGAACAGACACATGGCAATTTTTTCACGGTCGATTTGCAACGCGTGCGACAGTCTCTGGAACAGTTGCCCTGGGTGCGTCAGGCCAGTGTGCGGCGCAAATTCCCGTGGGCGTTGCAGGTGGTGCTGGAAGAGCATGTCGCACTGGCGAGCTGGAACGGGAGCGAGCTGGTAAATACATACGGCGAGGTGTTTAACGCCGAAACAGATGAACGACTGCCTGCATTTTCAGGTGAAGCGCATAACTCGCTCCAGATAACACAGACCTATGCCGAGATGAATCGCCAGTTGCAACCGCTGCGGCGGCATATCACGCAAATTACGCTGTCACCGCGTCTGGCGTGGCAACTCGAACTGGATGACGGCTTGCAAGTGGCGCTGGGGCGCGAGGCGGTGAGTGAACGGTTGGCACGCTTTGTCATGGCTTATCCATCCAGTCTGGCCGTGATGCCAGGTGTGCGCCGGGTGGACTTGCGCTATCGCGATGGTTTTGCCGTGGCTACGGCGGATGGAGCGGCTTGAGGTGGGGGAAGAGGAATGAGCAAGGAAAGTAAAAATCTGATCGTCGGGCTGGATATTGGCACCTCCAAGATTGCCTGCATCGTTGCCGAGATAACGGCGGAGGGCACGCTGGAGGTGATCGGTGCCGGGATGCACCAATCTTCGGGCATGAAAAAGGGCATGGTGGTGAATATCGATGCCACGGTCGGCGCCATCCAACAGGCATTGCAGGAAGCCGAGTTGATGGCGGACTGCAAGATTCGCGAAGTCTATACCGGCATCGCGGGCGGTCATATCCGCAGCTCGAATGCGCACGGCATGATCAAGATCAAGGAAAAAGAAGTGGTACAGACCGATGTGGTGCGTGCGATCGAGACCGCCAGTTCGATCAGCCTGCCGGGCGATCAGCAGATTCTGCACATTCTGGAGCAGGAGTTCAGCATCGACGGACAGGAAGGGATCAAGAAACCGCTGGGTATGAGCGGTCTGCGCCTGGAAGTGGAGATTCATATCGTGACCGGCGCGGTGTCTGCGGTGCAGAACATTCTGAAGTGTATTCACCGTTGCGGACTGGAAGTGAACGACATGATTCTGCAACCACTGGCATCAAGCAAGGCGGTGCTGGCGGATGATGAAAAAGAATTGGGCGTGTGTCTGGTGGACATCGGCGGTGGTACGACCGATGTGGCGATTTTCACCAACGGTGCGATTCGCCATACGGCAGTGATTCCCATCGCCGGCGACCAGATCACCAATGACATCGCAATGGCGCTGCGCACGCCGACCAAGGATGCCGAAGATATCAAGATCAAATACGGCTGCGCCCTGCGCCAACTGGCGACCGATGCGCCGATCGAGGTGCCCGGAGTCGGCGAGCGCAGCGCGCGCATGCTGTCGCGGCAGACACTGGCGGAAGTGATTGAGCCGCGGGTGGAGGAGTTGTATTCGCTGGTGCAGACCGAGTTGCGGCGCAGTGGCATGGAGGAGTTGCTGTCTTCCGGCATCGTCATCACTGGTGGCAGTGCCGCATTGCAGGGCATGGTCGAGCTGGGTGAGGAGATATTCCATTTGCCGGTGCGTCTGGGATTGCCGCGCAATATCGGCGGGTTGTCGGCAGTGGTTAAGACGCCGCGTTATGCGACAGGAGTGGGTTTGCTGCTGTACGGGATGGAACGGCGGCAGCGCAACGAGGGGGCGCGAGTGGGGGCAGGGTCGTTCAAGGAGGTGCTGGAAAAGATGAAGGCGTGGTTCAAGGGGAATTTTTAGCAGGCATGTCAGGGTATGTTTTTTAATAATTTTTTGATGTCAACTCAAGGAGAATAATGATGGCTTTCGAACTGTTGGATGCACAACCGCAAGGCGCGGTGATCAAGGTGGTAGGGGTTGGCGGCTGCGGCGGCAATGCCATCGATCACATGATCGAGCAAGGCGTGCAGGGCGTCGAGTTCATCACAATCAATACCGATGCGCAGGCATTGAAACGCAGCAAGGCCAGGGTGCAGCTGCAAATCGGTGCGAGTCTGACCAAAGGGCTGGGCGCCGGTGCCAGGCCGCAGGTCGGACAGGCAGCTGCGGAAGAGGATCGGGAACGTATCGCCGAGATCATCGGCGGCGCGAACATGGTGTTCATCACGGCCGGCATGGGCGGCGGCACCGGTACCGGTGCCGCCCCGATCATCGCGCAGGTGGCCAAGGAAATGGGCATTCTTACCGTGGCGGTGGTGACCAAGCCGTTCCTGTTCGAAGGCAGGCGCATGACGCTGGCACAAACCGGCATCGAAGAGTTGGCGATGCATGTCGATTCGCTCATCATCGTGCCGAATGCCAAGCTGATGGAAGTGCTGGGCGGCAAGACCACGCTGCCGGATGCGTTCAAGGCGGCAAATGGCGTATTGCAGGGTGCTGTGGCGGGTATCGCAGAGGTGATCAATGTGCCCGGTATGGTCAATGTGGATTTCGCCGATGTGTGCACTCTGATGTCCGAAAACGGCATGGCGATGATGGGTGCGGCATCCGCTGCCGGTGAAGGCCGTGCCCAGCGCGCCGCAGAACAGGCCATCGCCAGCCCGCTGCTGGAAGACGTTGATCTGTCCGGTGCGCGCGGGGTGCTGGTCAACATTACCTCCAGCAGCAATATCACCCTGGAAGAATTCCATGAGGTGATGAATTGTTTCCAGTTCGCCGCAGCAGAGGCCACGGTGATCGTAGGCTCGGTATTTGACGAAAATATGGGTGACGAGCTGCGCGTGACTATTGTGGCAACCGGCCTCGGCTCGCTGCGCAAACCGCAGGCCAGACCGGCGCTGGCTTATGAGCAGCAGCAGCGCACCGGCACGCATGATGCATTGCCGGTCAACTTCAACGAACTGGAAACACCGTCTGTCTGGCGCTCGGGACGCAACCGCGAGGCGGTTGAAGCGATGAAACAGTCCGGGGTGGATACGCTGGATATTCCGTCATTCCTGCGCAAGCAAGCGGATTGAGGTGTAGGCAAACTGCCGCGCCGGTGACCCATGCTAGACTGCGCGGGAATTATGTCAGGTAAGACAAAATGGTCAAACAACGTACTTTAAAGACGATGGTCGAGGCGACGGGCGTCGGGCTGCATACCGGCGAGAAGGTATATCTGACCTTGCGTCCGGCAGCTGCGGATACGGGCGTCGTATTTCGCCGCATGGACCTGCCGCACCCGGTTGATATCCGTGCCGAGGCGATTGCGGTGAACGACACACGTTTGTCCACCTGTCTCGAGGCCAACGGCGCGCGGGTGGCGACGGTCGAGCATTTGATGTCTGCCTTGTCAGGGCTCGGCATTGATAATGTCGTCGTTGAGTTGACCAGTCCCGAGCTGCCCATCATGGACGGTAGCGCGGGGACATTTATCTTTTTGCTGCAATCAGCCGGAATCGTCGAGCAGGATGCTGCGAAGAAATTCATTCGCATCAGGAAAATGATCGAAGTGACCGATGGCGACAAGTGGGTCCGCTTCGAGCCCTACAATGGCTATCGCCTCAATTTCACCATCGATTTTGCCCACCCTGTGTTTGCCGGTACAAAACAGAAGGTGAGCGTGGATCTGGGCAAGCAGTCCTATGTAAAAGAAGTTGGTCGCGCGCGCACCTTCGGGTTTATGCAGGAGGTGGAGTACATGCGCGCGCAAGGTCTGGCGCTGGGCGGCAATCTGGACAACGCCATCGTGATGGATGAATACCGCGTTATTAATCCGGATGGATTGCGGTTTGAGGATGAATTCGTCAAACACAAGGTGCTGGATGCGATCGGGGATCTGTATTTACTCGGGCATCCGTTGATTGGTACATTTTCAGGGCACAAATCGGGCCATGCCCTGAACAATGCCCTTTGCCGCGCCTTGCTGGCGGATGAGCAGGCATGGGAGTTTGTCACCTTCGACAACAAGGAGGAAGCCCCGGATTTTCTGCGTCTGCAACTACAGGCGGCTTAATTCATGTTGATTCGGCTGCTCCTGTTGTTGTCACTCTTGTTTGTTGTGGTGGCGGTGGTAGCCTATCTTTTCTCCCGTGATGCGCGCTATCTCGGTTGGGTTGTGCGGGTTGCGCAGTTCGTCTTGTTCCTGCTGCTGGTGTTCGGGGTGTTGTACTTGCTGGAACGTTTCGGCTTGTCTGCCTGGCGTGCTTTCAGTTAACGCGCCCGCTTGATCATTCGTTCGAGCGATGATTTTAGCGGGCTGTCACCGGGCAGTTCTATAGCCAGCGCCGCAAGGGCCTGCCGGCCTTGCCGGCCGAGCAACCTTGGATGAGCGGGTGCGCGTGGCGGCGTGTTGCTCGCTTGCACCCGAATCTGAATTCCAGTAACCTCGCATCCCATTGTTCGAAATGAAGAAATTAACTGGGGGATAAGTTGCCGTAGTTTTCCGGCCACCGCACCGTTGCACGCTTCCAGCGTCAGGTGTCCATTATCATGGCGTACGATGCGACTGCTCTGACCGAGTGAGAGAGGAACAATTGTCAGGAAATGGCGCTGCATCAGGGAGATTTGCGCTACTTTCTGAGCGAGCGAGCGCAGATTTTGGTTAGATTCGATAAATTCATTCAAGCGGTGTGGCATGAGTTTAAAGTTGTCTCGTAGAGAGGGTATGGCGTGAATATTATTCTGGTTTCAAACTATTCTGCAAAAGCACGCAGTCTGACATTGACTGGCGTGCATCTGTTTATTGCCGGGTTATTTCTTGCCGCGCTGTTCGTCACCGCAGTACTGATGGCACAGTATGCCATCGTTCGCTTTCAGTCTGGGGTGATCAGTGATGAGCTTCGCACTTGGCTGGCGAGTGCGCAAGCTGAAGAACAGCGTAAGCAGGAGCTTTATCTGCGGCAAAGCCTTGATGCAATGGCTGTCCGCCTTGGGCAAATGCAGGCGCAGTTGCAGCGCCTGGATGGCTTGGGGGCAAGATTGGCCAAAATCAGCGGCATGAAGCCTAACGAGTTCTCGTTCGATCTCAAGCCGGCACAGGGTGGCCCGTATTTGCCGGCCTCGCCGCAACATGAGGTAACAATAGAATCTCTGGGGCAGCAATTGGAGGGTTTAAGCGTATTGCTGGGCGATCGCAGTGACAAGCTGGTTGCGCTGGAAACCTTGTTGCAGCAGGACAGGCTGGACAGAAAGATGCTTCCTTCAGCCGCACCGGTCAAATCCAGCTGGTATTCATCCAATTTTGGTTGGCGGCTGGACCCCTTTACCGGCCAGAACGCGCTGCACGAGGGCGTGGACTACATGGTGCCGGAAGGCACTTCGATTTATGCATCTGCCGGTGGCGTGGTGGTGTTCGCTGGGCTGCATCCCCAGTATGGTAATATGGTCGAAATTGATCACGGCAACCAGATTACGACTCGCTACGCGCACGCCTCTTCGGTGCTGGTTCAGGTGGGAGAGGTGGTGCGGCGCGGACATGAGATTGCCAGAGTGGGCAACACCGGGCGTTCCACCGGTAACCACCTGCATTTTGAGGTGAGATACAGGGGAGTCGCGCAAAACCCAGTGCGCTTCCTGCAAAAAGCAGCTGGTTGAGCGCATTGATTTCGCGCCAGGGTGAGGTGAGCGCCTCACCCTTTTTGTTTGTTTGCAACACTTAAGCCACAGAAAATAACAGCATGATTTCCAGATTGTTAAAGTCCGTCTTCGGCAGCCGCAACGACCGTCTGCTCAAACAATATCAACAGGCCGTTGCCCGTATCAACACCCTCGAGCCTGCACTTGCCGAACTCTCCGATGAGGCGCTACAGGCCAAAACACCTGAATTCAGGCTGCGTTTGGAGCGGGGTGAGTCGCTCAATGATTTGTTGCCGGAGGCTTTTGCCGTGGTGCGCGAGGGCAGTCGCCGCGTGCTGCAGATGCGGCATTTCGATGTACAACTGATTGGCGGCATGGTGCTGCATTACGGCAAGATCGCCGAAATGCGTACTGGCGAGGGCAAGACGCTGATGGCGACACTGGCCGCCTATCTGAATGCGCTGTCTGGCAAGGGTGTGCACGTGGTGACGGTCAACGACTATCTGGCTGCGCGCGATGCCGAATGGATGGGCCGCCTCTATCGTTTCCTCGGACTGTCGGTCGGTGTCATCCTGACCAGCATGCCGCAGGCAGAAAAACAGGCGGCTTATGCAGCCGACATCACCTACGGCACAAACAACGAATTCGGTTTCGATTATCTGCGCGATAACATGGCGGCCAGTGCGGAGGAACGTTTCCAGCGCACGCTGAACTTTGCCATCGTGGACGAGGTGGACTCGATCCTGATTGACGAGGCGCGCACGCCGTTGATTATCTCCGGCCAGGCCGAAGATAACGTGGACATCTATGTGCGGGTTGATGTACTGGCACCGCAGCTCACCCGGCAAGCAGTCGAGGATGCGCCCGGCGATTACAGTGTGGATGAAAAGAACCACCAGATCCTGTTGAGTGAAGCCGGGCATGAACATGCCGAACAATTGCTGGAGCAGGCCGGATTGCTTCCTAACGGCGGCAGTTTGTACGACCCGGCGAACATCACCCTGATCCATCATTTGTACGCGGCCTTGCGCGCGCATAACCTGTTCCATCGCGACCAGCATTACGTGGTGCAGGACGGAGAAGTGGTGATCGTGGATGAATTCACCGGACGCCTGATGGCGGGGCGACGCTGGTCGGACGGGCTGCATCAGGCAGTGGAAGCCAAGGAGGGGGTGGCCATCCAGAAAGAGAATCAGACTCTGGCTTCGATCACCTTTCAGAACTATTTCCGCATGTACCATAAATTGTCGGGGATGACCGGCACGGCGGATACCGAGGCATTTGAATTCCAGTCCATCTACGGGCTGGAAACGGTAATCGTGCCACCCAACCGCCCCACGATCCGCAGCGACCTGATGGATAAGGTCTATCTCACCACCCAGGAGAAGTTTACGGCGGTAATTGCCGATATCCGCGACTGCCACGAACGCGGGCAGCCGGTATTGGTGGGGACGACCTCGATCGAGACTTCAGAGTTGCTGTCCGGTCTGCTGGACAAGGCCAAATTGCCGCACCGGGTGTTGAATGCGAAGCAGCATGCGCACGAAGCCGAGATTGTGGCGCAGGCGGGAAGTCCCGGGATGATCACCATTGCCACCAACATGGCGGGGCGCGGTACTGACATCGTGCTCGGGGGCAACGTGGAGAAGCTGATTGAGCTGGTGCGTATGGACGAAAACCTGGACGCAGAAATGCGCGAACAGCGTATTACCCAGTTGCGTACTGAATGGCAGCCGGTCCATCAGCAGGTCATCGCCAGCGGTGGCCTGCACATCATCGGCACCGAACGCCACGAATCGCGCCGGGTGGACAATCAATTGCGCGGTCGCTCGGGGCGTCAGGGTGATCCCGGTTCCAGCCGTTTCTACATGTCGCTGGAAGATCCGCTGTTGCGCATCTTTGCCTCGGATCGG
>JBAZFV010000058.1:0-11244 GCA_041653255.1 Sideroxydans sp.
AATCACAGTGAACCTGATCAATCCGATCGCGATGGAAGATGGTCTGCGTTTCGCGATTCGCGAAGGCGGTCGTACCGTCGGCGCGGGAGTGGTTGCCAAGGTGATCGAGTAAAGAACCAGTCGTTAGGTGCTAGACGTTAGTCGTTAGTTAAAGCAGAGCCCGCGTAGCGGACAAGATCAACTAACGACTAGCGGCTAATAACTAACAACTGTATTTAGGCCAGTAGCTCAATTGGTAGAGTATCGGTCTCCAAAACCGAGGGTTGGGGGTTCGAGACCCTCCTGGCCTGCCAGTTAATAAGTAGAACGGACATAAATGGCTGACAAAATCAAACTGCTGATCGCCTTGCTGTTTATTGTAGCAGGGGTGGTCGGCTTCTATGCGCTGGGTGATGCGGCAGCGGTGCTGCGCGTCGCATCAGTGCTGTTCGGCGTGCTGGCGGCAGCGGGTATGTTCTGGACTTCTTCACAGGGCAAGCGTTTCTTTGGATTTGCCGGGGATTCGGTGAACGAAGCGAAACGTGTGGTGTGGCCGACACGCAAGGAGACGATGCAGACGACCGGTATCGTGATTTTGTTTGCGGTGGTAATGGCGCTGTTCCTGTGGGCGGTGGATGCGAGTCTGTTGCTGATGGTCAACAAATTGATGGGACGGGGGGATTGATGACCAAGCGTTGGTATGTGGTGCATACGTACTCGCAATTCGAGAAGAGCGTGCAGCGTGCTTTGCTGGAGCGCATCGAGCGCACCGGCATGCAGGACATGTTTGGTCAGATTCTGGTTCCTGTTGAGGAAGTGGTTGAATTGAAATCCGGCCAGAAAAGTATCAGTGAGCGCAAGTTCTTCCCCGGCTATCTGCTGGTCGAAATGGAAATGACGGATGAAACCTGGCACTTGGTCAAGAGTTTGCCGAAGGTGACCGGTTTTCTCGGCGGTAGCGCGATGAAGCCCTCTCCAATCTCTGAAAAGGAAGTCGCCACCATCATGCAGCAGATGCAGGCGGGTGTGGAGAAACCGCGGCCCAAGGTGTTGTTTGAGGTGGGCGAGGCGGTACGGGTCAAGGAAGGTCCGTTCACCGACTTCAACGGCATGGTGGAAGACGTCAATTACGACAAGAGCAAATTGCGGGTGGCGGTCACCATTTTTGGGCGTGCCACTCCGGTGGAATTGAGTTTTGGGCAGGTAGAAAAGGCCTGACTTTAAGGGGAAGTGTGAAGGGTAAAGCCGGTTTCGGCAGTCACTCTTCCACCTTCCGGTTTTAACGGGGAGCGTATCGGAGCATTTGCGATATGCGTTTAACCCACTATTAGGAGTATCAAGATGGCAAAGAAAATCGTCGGCTATATCAAGCTGCAAGTCCCGGCCGGTAAGGCCAACCCCAGTCCCCCCATTGGTCCAGCGCTGGGTCAGCGCGGGCTGAACATCATGGAATTCTGCAAGGCGTTCAATGCGCAGACCCAGGGTGTCGAGCCGGGTCTGCCTATCCCTTGCGTAATCACCGCCTATGCGGACAAGAGCTTCACCTTTGTGATGAAGACTCCTCCCGCAAGCATCCTGATCAAGAAGGCTGCCGGTGTGCAGAAGGGCAGCAAGACGCCGCATAACGACAAGGTCGGCAATTTGACGCGCCAGCAGGCGGAAGATATTGCCAAGACCAAACAGCCGGACCTGACCGCGGCCGATATGGATGCTGCGGTGCGCACCATCGCCGGTAGCGCGCGCAGCATGGGCATTACCGTGGAAGGGGTGAAATAACATGGCACAAGTTTCCAAGCGCTATAAGGCAATCGCGGCACAAGTCGATCGCAGCAAGTTGTATGCACTGGACGAGGCTCTGACGCTGGTGAAAGAGACAGCTAAAGCCAAGTTCGATGAGTCCATAGATGTGGCAGTCAATCTTGGTGTGGATGCCAAGAAGTCGGACCAACTGGTGCGTGGTTCCGTTGTGCTACCAAAGGGCACCGGAAAAACGATGCGTGTGGCGGTGTTCGCCCAAGGTGCCAAGGCTGAAGAGGCCAAGGCGGCCGGAGCAGACATTGTCGGGTTTGAAGATCTGGCGGAAAGTATCAAGGCTGGCAAGATGGACTTCGATATCGTGATCGCCGCACCGGATGCGATGCGTATTGTTGGCCAGTTGGGCCAGATCCTCGGTCCTCGTGGCTTGATGCCAAACCCCAAGGTGGGTACGGTGGCAGCTGACGTTGCGGGCGCGGTGAAGAATGCCAAGGCCGGCCAGGTGCAGTACCGCACGGACAAAAACGGTATCGTGCAATGTACTATCGGTCGTGCTTCATTCGCGCCAGAAGCACTGCGCGAAAACCTGCTGGCATTGATCGATGCGCTGAACAAGGCGAAACCTGCCGGGGCCAAGGGTGTGTATCTGAAAAAAGTTGCTATTTCCAGCACTATGGGCGTCGGGATCCGCGTCGAGCAGGCCAGTCTGGCTGCGTAATGTTTTGAATTTGATGACAGGCTTTTCCTGTTGTCATTTGTTCTTTGGACTGCTGGCGAGGCTGGCAGCATCAAAGACCGTAGGTGTCGGAAGCGTAGTTGGCGGAAGACTTAATTGACGGAAGTGGCGTCTACCCACGCAGATGGTGTGCCCGCAAGCGGAGAGTGTGGTTGATTCCCTGTCTTGAGGTCGCGGTCATTAATCAAGGAGTATCGAGCCCGGGCAAGATACTCCACTATGAGGATGGAGGAAGACTTTGAGTCTCAATCTGCAAGAAAAGCAAGCGGTGGTCGCGGAAGTCAGCGCACAAGTGGCGCAGGCCCAGACTATCGTGCTGGCCGAGTATCGCGGCATCGAAGTTAGCGACATTACCAAATTGCGTGCCAATGCGCGTCAATCTGGGGTGTATCTGCGTGTGTTGAAAAACACACTGGCGCGCCGTGCGGTGCAAGGCACTCCGTTCGAGGGGTTGGCTGAACAGATGGTGGGGCCGTTGTTGTACGGCATCAGCGCTGATGCGGTCGCTGCCGCGAAAGTGGTATACGAGTTCTCCAGAACGAACGACAAGCTGGTGATCAAGGCTGGTGCCTACAACGGCAAGGTAATGGATATGGCGGGCGTGACTGCCTTGGCTACCGTACCTTCCAAGGAAGTGCTGCTGGCGCAACTGCTGGGTCTGTTGCAATCGCCTGTTTCCGGTCTGGCACGCGTACTCGCGGCAGTGGCTGAACAAAAAACTGCTACCGCTTAATTTTTTAGAACTCTTAATTCAGGAAGAACAAAATGGCATTTGATAAAGACGCATTTTTGGCAGCACTGGACGGTATGACCGTGCTGGAACTCAATGAACTGGTGAAGGCGGTCGAAGAGAAGTTCGGCGTATCCGCTGCCGCGATGTCTGCTCCGGCAGCCGGTGGTGGTGCGGGTGGCGCTGCCGCCGCTGTCGAGCAAACCGAATTCACCGTGGTGCTGACCGCAGCCGGCGATCAGAAGGTTGGCGTAATCAAGGTGGTGCGCACCATTACCGGTCTCGGTTTGAAAGAAGCCAAGGACCTGGTTGACGGTGCACCGAAACCGGTGAAGGAAGGTGTCAGCAAGGCGGACGCGGATGCGATCGCCAAACAGCTGATCGAAGCTGGCGCAACTGCTGAAATCAAGTAAGCACTGCGTTGTGTGAAAGGCTGACGGATTTTCCGTCAGCCTTTTGCCGCTTCTGAAATGGAAACTGAATAACTGGCTAGAAGCCAGCGGTTAGTGAGCGAAACGGCGCTTGCTATCCCCTGTCTTCTTGTGCGGACTGGTCGGATACCGGGATCGCACCTGAAAAATGTAAGCAGGCTTTCGCCGCAAGGCGCGAGTTCGCAAACCTTGTTTTCCAACTGTCGTGGAGATTATATGAGCTACTCTTTCACCGAAAAAAAACGCATACGTAAGAGTTTTGCGAAACGCAAAGGGGCGCTACCGGTGCCGTTTCTGCTTTCCACCCAACTGGAATCTTACAGCGCTTTCCTGCAGGCATGGACGCCGGTGGATCAGCGCAAGAACGAGGGTTTGCAAGCTGCGTTTAATTCAATTTTTCCGGTCGAAAGTCATAATAAGTTCGCCCGTCTTGATTTCGTCAGCTATCAATTAGGCATGCCGCCGTTCGATGTGCGCGAGTGCCACCAGCGCGGTTTGACCTATGCATCCCCTTTGCGTGCCCGCGTGCGCCTGACCATTCTCGACAAGGAGTCCTCCAAGCCGAAGGTCAAGGAGGTCAAGGAACAGGAAGTCTACATGGGCGAGATCCCGCTGATGACCAATACCGGCTCATTTGTAATCAACGGCACCGAGCGCGTCATCGTTTCCCAGTTGCACCGTTCACCCGGGGTGTTCTTCGAGCATGACCGCGGCAAGACCCATTCCTCCGGCAAGCTGCTGTTCTCGGCACGCGTTATTCCCTACCGTGGTTCCTGGCTCGACTTTGAATTCGATGCCAAGGATTTTGTGTATTTCCGTATCGATCGTCGGCGCAAATTGCCGGCTACTATTCTGTTGAAATCTCTGGGTTACACGCCGGAGCAGATTCTGGAGACGTTCTTCCAATTCGACACCTTCCATTTTGGCAAGAAGGGTATTCAGTTTGAAGTGGTGCCGGAGCGCCTGCGCGGAGAAATTGCGCGCTTCGATATCGAAGGCAAGGGCGGCAAGCTCATCGTTGCCAAGGACAAGCGCGTTACCGTGCGCCATATCCGAGAAATACAGGAAGCAGGCATCGAAAAACTGACGGTGACGGAAGATTTCCTGCTGGGTCGCGTCCTGGCACATAACGTAGTCGATAAAGACAGCGGCGAGATTATTGCCAATGCCAATGACGAGATCACCGAAACCCTGTTGGAAACCCTGCAACAGGCTGGAATTACCAAAATTCAGACGCTGTACACCAACGAGCTGGATCAAGGTGCTTACATCTCGCAGACCTTGCGCATGGATGAAACGACCGACCTGTGGACGGCGCGTGTGGCGATCTATCGCATGATGCGCCCAGGTGAGCCGCCGACAGAGGACGCGGTGGAGGGCTTGTTCAACGGCCTGTTCTTCAATGAAGAGCGCTACAACCTTTCCGCTGTGGGACGCATGAAATTCAACCGGCGGGTCGGTCGCACCGAACTGACCGGCGCGAATACGCTGTCCAACGAGGACATTGTGGAAGTGGTGAAGATTCTGGTCGAGTTGCGCAATGGTCGCGGCGAAATCGATGATATCGATCACTTGGGTAATCGCCGTGTGCGCGCCGTGGGCGAACTGGCGGAGAACCAGTTCCGTGTCGGTCTGGCACGTGTCGAGCGTGCGGTGAAGGAACGTCTGGGCCAAGCCGAGGCGGATAACCTGATGCCGCACGACTTGATCAATGCCAAGCCGATCTCGGCGGCGGTCAAGGAGTTCTTCGGTTCTTCACAGTTGTCGCAATTCATGGACCAGACTAATCCGTTGGCGGAAGTGACGCACAAGCGTCGTATCTCCGCTCTGGGCCCTGGCGGCCTGACGCGTGAACGTGCCGGTTTTGAAGTGCGTGACGTGCACCCGACTCACTATGGCCGTGTGTGCCCAATCGAAACGCCGGAAGGCCCGAACATCGGTCTGATCAACTCGCTGGCGCTGTATGCGCGCACCAACGAATATGGTTTCATCGAAACACCGTATCGTCGTGTGGCCAACAGCCGTGCCACCGATAATGTGGATTACCTGTCGGCGATCGAAGAGGGAAATTTCACCATCGCACAGGCGAATGCGGAGCTGGATAAAAGGGGTCACTTTACCAACGACATCGTGTCTGCACGCCAGCACAACGAATTCGTACTGGCTGAGCCGGATAAACTGGAATACATGGACGTGGCGCCGGCACAGGTCGTGTCCGTTGCCGCTTCGCTGATCCCATTCCTGGAACACGATGACGCAAACCGCGCCCTGATGGGCGCGAACATGCAGCGCCAGGCGGTACCGGTGTTGCGTGCCGAAAAGGCATTGGTGGGTACCGGTATCGAACGTACGGTGGCAGTTGACTCCGGCACGGCGGTGCAGGCCTGGCGCGGTGGCCGTGTCGATTATGTGGACTCCGGCCGTATTGTGGTGCGCGTCAATGACGAAGAAACAGTAGCAGGTGAGGTCGGTGTGGACATCTACAACCTGACCAAGTACACCCGCTCCAACCAGAACACCAACATCAACCAGCGTCCGCTGGTGCGAGTGGGTGATGTGATCGCGCGCGGTGACGTGGTGGCGGATGGCGCCTCGACCGACATGGGCGAGCTGGCACTGGGCCAGAACATCATGATTGCGTTCATGCCGTGGAATGGCTACAACTTCGAAGATTCGATCATGATCTCCGAGCGCGTGGTTGCGGAAGACCGCTTCACTTCGATTCATATCGAAGAGCTGACAGTGATGGCGCGTGACACCAAACTGGGCACCGAAGAAATCACACGTGATATTCCCAACCTGTCCGAAGCGCAGATGGCGCGTCTGGATGAATGCGGCATTGTTCATATTGGTGCCGAAGTCGGTCTGGGTGACGTGCTGGTGGGCAAGGTTACGCCGAAGGGTGAAACCCAACTGACCCCGGAAGAGAAATTATTGCGCGCGATTTTCGGCGAGAAGGCGTCTGATGTGAAGGATACCTCGCTGCGAGTGAAGGCCGGTATCTCCGGTACCGTGATCGATGTCCAAGTGTTCACCCGCGAGGGGTTGCAGCGCGACAATCGGGCACAGCAAATCATCAATGATGAACTGGTGCGCTACAAGAAAGACTTGGCTGACCAGATGCGAATCGTTGAGGCAGATGCGTTCGCGCGTCTGGAAAAGATGCTGCACAACAAGGTGGCCAATGGCGGCCCCAAGAAGCTGGCCAAGGGCAGCAAGCTGAATAACGAGTATCTGCACAGCGTTGATCATCACCAGTGGTTTGATATTCGCATGGCGGATGATGAGATTGCCGCACAAATGGAGCAGATCAAGGATGCGTTGGCGCAGAAGCGTGTCGAATTCGATGCAGCCTTTCAGCTGAAGAAGAAGAAACTGACCCAGGGCGATGAGTTGCAGGCCGGCGTACAGAAGATGGTTAAGGTGTATGTGGCGGTGAAGCGCCGTTTGCAACCCGGCGACAAGATGGCCGGGCGTCACGGCAACAAGGGTGTGGTGTCGCGCATCGTGCCGGTGGAAGATATGCCACACATGGCGGACGGCACAACGGTGGATATCGTGCTGAATCCCCTGGGCGTGCCGTCACGGATGAACATCGGACAGGTGCTGGAGGTGCATCTGGGCTGGGCAGCCAAAGGCCTCGGCAAGAAGATCGCCGACATGCTGGCGGCGCAAGCCAAAGTCGCCGACCTGCGTAAGTTCCTCGGCAAGATATACAAGGACGAACAGGCGGAAGAGATCGCCGAGTTCAGCGACGAAGAAGTGGTCGAGATGTGCCGCAACCTGCGTGCAGGTGTGCCGTTTGCGACACCTGTGTTCGATGGTGCCAGTGAAGAAGAAATCAAGGATTTGCTGGCACTGGCAGATCTGCCAATTTCCGGCCAGATCCAGTTGTATGACGGCCGTACCGGTGATGCCTTCGATCGCAAAGTCACTGTTGGTTACATGCACGTGCTGAAGTTGCACCATCTGGTCGATGACAAGATGCACGCACGCTCTACCGGCCCGTACAGTCTGGTCACCCAGCAACCACTGGGCGGCAAGGCGCAGTTCGGTGGTCAGCGCTTCGGTGAGATGGAAGTCTGGGCACTGGAAGCCTATGGTGCGGCATACATCCTGCAGGAGATGCTGACTGTGAAATCGGATGACGTGAACGGGCGTACCAAGGTCTATGAAAATATCGTCAAGGGCGATCACAAGATCGACGCCGGCATGCCGGAGTCGTTCAATGTGTTGACCAAGGAAATCCGTTCCCTCGGTATCGACATCGATCTGGAACGTCATTAAGACCGCTGCGAATAGCTAACAAGGAGCTACCACATGAAATCAATATTGGATCTGTTCAAGCAAGTCACGCAAAAGGAAGAGTTCGACGCGATCAAGATCGGTCTGGCTTCTCCCGAGAAGATTCGCTCCTGGTCTTACGGCGAAGTCAAGAAGCCGGAAACCATCAATTACCGCACCTTCAAGCCCGAGCGCGATGGTCTGTTCTGCGCCAAGATATTCGGCCCGGTAAAAGACTATGAGTGCTTGTGCGGCAAGTACAAGCGCCTCAAGCATCGCGGCGTGATCTGCGAGAAGTGCGGCGTCGAAGTTACGCTGTCCAAGGTGCGTCGCGAGCGCATGGGTCACATCGAACTGGCTTCGCCGGTTGCACACATCTGGTTCCTGAAGTCATTGCCTTCACGACTTGGTATGGTGCTGGATATGACGCTGCGCGACATTGAACGCGTGCTGTATTTCGAAGCCTTTGTGGTGACCGAGCCCGGCATGACGCCGTTGAACCGCGGCCAGTTGCTGTCGGAGGACGACTACATCGCCAAGATCGAAGAGTACGGCGATGAGTTCACCGCTCTGATGGGTGCCGAAGGTGTGCGTGCCTTGTTGCATGCACTCGACGTACCCGCCGAAGTCGAGAAGATTCGTGCTGACCTTGAAGCGACCGGCTCCGAGACCAAGATCAAGAAATATGCCAAGCGCCTGAAAGTTCTGGAAGCGTTTATGCAGTCCGGCATCAAGCCTGAGTGGATGGTACTGGAAGTATTGCCGGTACTGCCGCCAGAGCTGCGCCCGCTGGTGCCGCTGGATGGCGGTCGTTTCGCCACATCCGACCTGAATGATCTGTATCGCCGCGTCATCAACCGCAACAACCGCCTGCGCCGCCTGTTGGAACTGAAGGCGCCGGAAATCATCGTGCGCAACGAGAAGCGCATGTTGCAGGAGTCGGTCGATTCTCTGCTCGATAATGGCCGTCGCGGCAAGGCCATGACTGGCGCCAACAAGCGGCCACTGAAGTCATTGGCCGACATGATCAAGGGCAAGGGCGGTCGTTTCCGTCAAAACTTGCTGGGCAAGCGCGTGGACTATTCCGGCCGTTCCGTGATCGTGGTGGGCCCGCAGCTCAAACTGCATCAGTGCGGTCTGCCCAAGAAGATGGCGCTGGAACTGTTCAAGCCGTTCATCTTCGAGCGTCTGGAAAAGATGGGCCTGGCGACCACGATCAAGGCTGGTAAGCGCATGGTCGAAGCGGAAGAGCCGGTTGTGTGGGATATTCTGGAAGAAGTCATCCGCGAACACCCGGTGATGTTGAATCGCGCACCCACCCTGCACCGTCTGGGTATCCAGGCGTTCGAACCGATGCTGATCGAGGGTAAGGCGATTCAACTGCATCCGCTGGTATGTTCGGCATTTAATGCCGACTTCGACGGCGACCAGATGGCCGTCCATGTGCCGTTGTCTCTGGAAGCGCAGATGGAAGCGCGTACCTTGATGCTGGCCTCCAATAATGTGTTGTCACCCGCCAACGGCGAGCCGATTATCGTGCCGTCGCAGGATATCGTGCTGGGCTTGTACTACATGACACGCGAGAAGATCGGTGCGCTGGGTGAAGGCGCGATACTCTCCGATGTCTCCGAAGTTCTGCGCGCCTACCGCTCCGGACAGGCTGATCTGCAAGCCAAGGTGGTGGTCCGCATCAAGGAGGTGATCAGCAACGAGGCGGGTGAAACAGAAGACAAGCTCACGCGCTACGAGACAACGGTTGGACGTGCCATTCTGTCCGAATTGCTGCCACCCAATCTGCCGTTCAGCTTTGTAAACAAGACACTGAAGAAGAAAGAGATATCGCGTCTGATCAATGCCAGCTTCCGGCTCTGTGGTCTGCGCGACACGGTGATTATGGCCGACCAGTTGATGTATACCGGTTTTGCCTACGCGACACGTGCCGGAATTTCAATCTGTGTGGACGATATGCTGGTGCCGCAACAAAAGAACACGCTGATTGCCGCTGCTGAAAAAGAAGTGCATGAGATCCAGACCCAGTACACCTCGGGTCTGGTAACCCAGGGCGAACGCTATAACAAGGTGGTGGATATCTGGGGCCGTACCGGCGATCAGGTAGCCAAGGCGATGATGGATCAACTTGGTAGCGAACCGGTGCTGGATCTCGTCACGGGCGAGGCGGTTACCGACAAGAAGGGAAAGGCAGTGATGCAGGAGTCATTCAACTCCATCTACATGATGGCCGACTCCGGTGCACGCGGTTCAGCGGCTCAGATACGTCAGTTATCCGGGATGCGTGGCCTGATGGCAAAACCAGATGGCTCCATCATCGAGACACCGATCACCGCGAACTTCCGCGAAGGTCTCAATATGTTGCAGTACTTCATCTCAACCCACGGCGCACGCAAGGGCCTTGCCGATACCGCACTGAAAACGGCAAACTCTGGCTACCTGACACGTCGTCTGGTGGATGTGACGCAGGATCTGGTGGTGATCGAAGAGGATTGCGGCACCGAGAACGGACGCTCGATGAAGGCGCTGGTCGAGGGCGGTGAGGTGATCGAGGCTTTGCGTGACCGTATTCTGGGGCGCGTGGTGGCGGCTGATGTTGTCAGTCCTGAAAGCGGCGAGACCTTGTTTGAGGCGAACACGCTGCTGAATGAAGATAATGTTGACCTGATCGAAGCGCTGGGTATCGACGAAGTGCGCGTACGCACACCGCTGACCTGTGATACGCGCTATGGCCTGTGTGCAAAATGCTACGGGCGCGATCTCGGCCGCGGCGGGATGGTGAATGTGGGTGAGGCAGTGGGTGTGATCGCCGCGCAGTCCATCGGCGAGCCGGGAACACAGCTCACCATGCGTACCTTCCACATCGGCGGGGCGGCATCACGCACCGTGGTGGCGAGTCAGGTGGAGAGCAAGTCTCAAGGCAATATCAAATACAGCTCGAACATGCGCACAGTGACGACCGCTTCGGGTGGCTTGGTGGTGGTGGCTCGTTCCGGTGAGGTGCTGGTGGTGGACGATCATGGCCGCGAGCGTGAACGGCACAAGGTGCCATACGGAGCGAACCTGACCGCGCACGAAGGTGCGGCGGTCAAGGCAGGCGTGGTATTGGCGACCTGGGATCCGCATACCCGTCCGATCATTACCGAGTACGCGGGTCAAGTGCGCTTCGAGAATATCGAAGAAGGCTCCACCGTGGCCAAGCAGATCGACGAAGTAACCGGCCTGTCCACACTGGTGGTTATCGATCCGAAGCGTTCTGCTACCGGCAAAGGAGGGGTGCGACCGTTGGTTCGTCTGCTGGATGCGGCAGGGAATGAGAT
>JBAZFV010000059.1:0-10993 GCA_041653255.1 Sideroxydans sp.
AATTAATCCTCGATGTGGCACACAACCCGCACGCGGCAAGGTCGTTGGCGCAAAACCTGGCCAATTTGCCGCCGGCCAAGACGTTTGCGGTATTTTCCATGCTCAAGGATAAGGATATGACTGGGGTGGTTGCCGCGCTCGACGCACAGATTGATGTGTGGCTGGTGGCAGGGATTACTGCGCCACGGGGTGCAACCACGGCCGAACTGGCACAAGTGCTGGAAAAATGTGGGGTACACGGCGAAATCGTTTCCTGCTCTTCGATCACCAATGCCCTGCACGAGGCCAGCAATCGCGCGTGCGAAAATGATAGAATCGTGGCCCTTGGATCATTCTATACGGTGGCAGAAGTGATGCGTGTGCGCGGCTTGCACAGTGCGTGAACTCTCCAATTCTACGATGGCAAAACAGATCAGGACGGACGAGGAATTCACATTGCAGCGTCAGGCGCGGCGTCGGCTGGTTGGTGCCATCGCCCTGATGCTGGCGGTGGTGATTTTTTTGCCGATGATATTTGATGCGGATCCTGGCGAGGCCGTGACGCGCGACATCGAGTTGCATATCCCGGATAAAGCGGTCTCGGTACCCGTGCAGCCAGTAGCAGAGAATGCGCAGCAGGAAGCTGGGCCGGCGGTGATAAATGCCACCCCGAATGGGACTGAACAAACCGTTCCACCAGTCATTGCGCCCCCAGTTCAAACACCAGCCGTGGCCGAGCCGGCACCGATTGTGAAGCCGGCGGAGAAGTCTGTGGTGAAACCTGAAATGAAGCAGGTGCTTGCAGCACCGGCCAAGCCGGCAAGCAAACCATCTGGCTGGGTGATTCAGGTTGGTGCGTATTCCAAAGAAAATGCGGCAAAGCAGATGGCATCCAATCTGAAGCAACGCGGCTATCCGGTTTATACCGAGCAGGCCGGCAGTATGACGAGAGTGCGGATTGGCCACTATCCCAGCAAAGATGCGGCAGACAAGATCCGCATCAGGCTGGAGGCGATTGGGTTGCATCCGAATGTGCTGAATCAGGAATAAATGGCCATGTCTGTTTTTGATATTGCGGTCATCATCATCATTGCCCTTTCTGCATTACTGGGTTGGTGGCGCGGTTTTATGTATGAGTTATTTTCCTTGCTCGGCTGGATCGTCGCCTATGTGGCTGCACGCATGTTTTCGACCCAGGTGATTCCGTATATCCCGCAAGCCATTGCTGCAGAAAATATTCGCTCGGCAGCAGCCTTTGCGGTGGTGTTCATCGTCGTGCTGATCGTGGCCGCAGTGTTTGCATGGTTCTTGTCGAAACTGACTAAATTTGCCGGACTGGGCGGACTGGATGGTAAATTCGGTGCGATGTTCGGCGTGGCACGCGGTGTATTGGTGGTGCTCGCGCTGGTGTGGGTGGCGGGTTTGACCAAAATGCCGCAGCAAGCCTGGTGGAAGAATGCGTGGACAAGCAAACCGTTGCAGCAAGCAGCGATGTATGCCAAGGATTATGTGCCGGAAAATGTGCTACCGAAGTAATCCGATCAATCTGACCAAAAAACGGAAATAACCATGTGCGGGATTCTAGGGGTGGTGGCGAATACATCAGTAAACCAGTTGCTATATGACGGTTTGCAGGTGTTGCAGCATCGGGGGCAGGATGCTGCCGGGATTGCCACGCTGGAGGCCAGGACCTTCCATTTGCACAAGGGTAACGGGCTGGTACGCGATGTGTTTCGCACCCGCAACATGCGTGCACTCAAGGGCAATTCCGGTATTGCCCATGTGCGTTATCCGACTGCCGGTTCGGCGATTGATCACAACGAGGCTCAACCGTTCTATGTCAACTCGCCGTTTGGTATCGTGCTCGGCCACAACGGCAATCTCACCAACACAGATGAGCTGCGTAGCGCCATGTACCAGCAGGATTTGCGCCACATCAATACCGGCTCGGATTCAGAGGTGCTGTTGAACGTGCTGGCGCACGAGCTGCAGGAAAAAGCCACCGGCTTCAAACTTGACCCGCAGAAGATATTTGCCGCCGTCTCCGGTGTGCACCGCCGTTGCCAGGGAGCTTATGCTGTGGTGGCGATGATTGCAGGTTACGGTTTACTCGCCTTTCGCGATCCGCATGGCATCCGCCCGCTGGTGGTCGGCAGTCGTCAGGCAGGTGAGGGGATTGAGTATCTGGTTGCATCCGAATCGGTGGCGCTGGACACGCTTGGATTCAAATTCCTGCGTGATATTGCTCCGGGCGAAGCGGTGTTCATCGATCTCGATGCCAATTTCCACAGCCTGCAATGTGCGGAGCACCCCCGGCTCAATCCCTGTATTTTTGAATATGTCTATTTCGCCCGTCCTGATTCAGTGATGGATGGAATCTCGGTTTACGCCACCCGCCTGTTCATGGGCGAGTATCTGGCGGAAAAGATTCGCCGCGAGTGGCAACCACATGAAATCGATGTGGTGATCCCGATCCCCGATTCCAGCCGCCCGAGCGCATTGCAACTGGCCAACCATCTGGGTATTCCGTTTCGCGAGGGGTTCGTCAAGAACCGCTATATTGGCCGTACTTTCATCATGCCGGGGCAGACGATGCGCAAGAAATCCGTGCGTCAGAAGCTGAATGCCATCGGCATCGAATTCAAGGACAAGAATGTGCTGCTGGTGGACGATTCCATCGTGCGTGGCACCACCAGCCGCGAGATCGTGCAGATGGCGCGCGATGCCGGGGCACGCAAGGTGTTCTTTGCCTCTGCCGCACCGCCGGTGAAATTTCCCAATGTGTACGGCATCGATATGCCAACAAGGCAGGAACTGATCGCGACTGGTCGTACCGACGAACAGATTTGCCGCGAAATCGGCGCGGATCGCCTGATCTATCAGGATCTGGCTGATCTAAAATCTGCGGTCAGCAAGGCCAAGCCAGCGCTAACCGAATTTGATGCCTCCTGTTTTGATGGTTGTTACATCACTGGCGACATTACGCCGGATTATCTGGATTGCATCGAGGCAGCACGCAATGGTGCAGGCAAGGAAGCCGAGCCGGATGAGGATCAGATGGAGCTGGACCTGGTGATGAGCGAAACCTCCATGTGAGTTGACGGTTCGCGGCGGGAGATGCTACTTTCCGCCTGCGCCGATTTGAGGAACAGCTTGCGGGCGCATTATAAATACAGCTAAAGCGGGGGTAACCCGGTTTGGCGCTAAGCTTTCCGGGTTTTTTATTGGCAGTAATGCCGGTGCGGGCATGCTGCAGAGGTGAACATGATGACTGATTCCTACCAACCAGAGACGTTGGCCGTGCGTGCAGGGAGCGAGCGCAGCCAGTTCCATGAGCACAGCGAAGCACTGTTTCTGACCTCAAGCTTTACCTTCGACAGCGCGCAACAAGCGGCGAAGCGCTTTATCGATGAAGAGCCTGGCAATATCTATTCTCGCTTCACCAATCCCACTGTCAGTATGTTCGAGCAACGTCTGGCAGCGCTGGAAGGGGCGGAGCAGTGCGTGGCAACTGCTTCCGGTATGGCGGCCATTCTGGCAACTTGCATGGGCCTGTTGCAGGCAGGGGACCATGTGATTGCATCGCAGAGTATCTTTGGTTCGACGGTGAATCTGTTCAACAACGTGCTGAAAAAATTCGGTGTGGAAACAACTTTCGTCTCCGCCACCGATGTCGCGCAATGGCAGGCAGCGGTGCGCCCCAGTACCAAACTGTTCTTTTTGGAGACGCCGTCCAATCCGCTGACTGAGATTTCAGACATTGCAGCGATTGCTGCTATCGCGAAAAATTGCGGTGCGCTGCTGGCGGTTGATAACTGTTTCTGCACCCCGATCCTGCAACGCCCACTGGATTTTGGGGCGGATATTATTATTCACTCCGCCACCAAGTACATCGACGGGCAGGGGCGTGTACTGGGTGGGGCGGTGCTGGGTAGCAAAAAACTGATGGAACCGGTGTATGGTTTCCTGCGTACCGCCGGCCCGACCATGAGTGCCTTCAACGCATGGGTATTCCTGAAGGGTTTGGAGACGCTGAAGCTGCGTATGGATGCACACTGTGCCAATGCGTTGCAACTGGCGCAGTGGCTTGAGCAGCAGCCGAACGTGGCACGCGTGTTCTACCCCGGTTTGCCGTCGCATCCACAACATGCGCTGGCAATGAAACAACAGAAGGCTGGCGGCGGTATCGTGGCATTCGAGGTCAAGGGCGGCAAGGAAGCAGCTTGGCGCGTGATCGACAATACCCGGATGCTGTCCATCACCGCCAATCTGGGTGATACCAAGACTACCATAACCCATCCTGCGACGACGACACATGCTCGTATCTCACCGGAAGCGCGAGCGGCGGCAGGCATCAGCGATGCTCTGATCCGTGTTGCGGTTGGGTTGGAGGCGGTGGTTGACATACAGAATGATCTGGTTCTCGGCTTGGCTTGAATACGGGAATGATAATTTGCAGAGGATTAACGCAGATTGCCACGGATAAAATCTGTGCCGTTATCCGTGTTTCATTGGTATTCATCCGTGGCTGAAGTGTTTATTGGGATTTGCTGAAATGGATATTCTTGCGGCTCAAGTTGGTGGCGCGCTCAAGGCGCATGGATTGATGCTGGCGACGGCGGAATCCTGTACCGGTGGCGGAGTGGCGCAGGCCATTACTGGTATTGCGGGGAGTTCTGCCTGGTTCGAGCGCGGCTTCATTACTTATTCCAATCTGTCGAAACAGCAAATGTTGGGCGTGGCGGAAGCGACGTTAATTACGTATGGCGCAGTGTCCGAAGCGACGGTTCGGGCGATGGTGGCGGGTGCATTGCGCCACAGTGAGGCACAGGTGGCGCTGGCAGTGAGCGGGGTTGCCGGACCGGACGGCGGCACCCCGGACAAACCGGTCGGTACGGTCTGGTTCGCCTGGGGGCTGAAAAATGGAATGACGTTTGCTCGCCTGCATCAGTTGCAAGGCGGCCGTGACAAAGTGCGCGCACAGGCTGTGCACATCGCTCTGCTGGGTGTGTCAGAGCTGTTGCAGCAGACAGCCAGCACCGCCTGAATAAATAAAGAACGAACGTTCTGTACAACTCCAAATGGCTGTGCCACAATCCGCCACCGTCTTTTTTTGAAAGGGATCACCATGGATGACAACAAAAGCAAAGCACTTGCAGCAGCATTGAGCCAGATTGAAAAGCAGTTCGGAAAGGGCTCCATCATGCGATTGGCTGAAGGGGCGGTAATCAAGGATATCGAGGTGGTGTCCACCGGTTCGCTGGGTCTGGATATTGCGTTGGGCGTCGGCGGCTTGCCGCGTGGTCGCGTAATCGAGATTTACGGCCCTGAATCTTCCGGTAAAACCACGCTTACCCTGCAAGTCATCGCCGAGATGCAAAAACTGGGCGGCACAGCCGCCTTTATCGATGCGGAACATGCGCTTGATCCGCAATATGCGCAGAAATTGGGGGTGAAGGTGGAAGACCTGCTGATTTCGCAACCGGACAACGGTGAACAAGCGCTGGAAATCGTCGATATGCTGGTGCGCTCCGGTTCGGTGGATATCGTGGTGGTGGACTCCGTTGCCGCACTGACCCCGAAAGCCGAAATTGAGGGTGAGATGGGTGATGCCCAGATGGGTTTGCATGCGCGCCTGATGTCGCAGGCGCTGCGCAAACTGACGGCCAATATCAATCGTTCCAAGACCATGGTCATCTTCATCAACCAGATCCGGATGAAGATCGGTGTGATGTTCGGCAACCCGGAAACCACCACCGGTGGCAACGCGCTCAAATTCTATGCTTCGGTGCGTCTTGACATTCGCCGTACCGGCGCGATCAAGAAGGGCGACGAGGTTATCGGTAACGAGACCCGGGTCAAAGTGGTCAAGAACAAGGTTGCGCCCCCGTTCAAGGAAGCACATTTCGACATCCTGTACGGAGAAGGCATATCACGCGAAGGCGAGATCGTCGAGCTGGGGGTACAGAACAAGATCGTCGAAAAATCCGGCGCATGGTATGCCTACAACGGCGAGAAGATCGGCCAGGGCAAGGATAACGCGCGGGAATTCCTGAGGAGCAATCCTGCGCTTGCCGTCGAGATCGAAAACAAGGTGCGCGCGGCGCTGGGTATTACGGCTGTGGGTGCCGGTGAAGCCAAAGCGGAAGCCTGAGTTAAGTCTGCGTGTTCGTGCCATGCGCTATCTGGCGCGGCGCGAACACAGCCGCGCCGAATTGCACAGCAAACTACTGCCGCACGTGCAGGAAGGCGAAGACCTGGATGCTGTGCTGGACGAGTTGGAACAGCGCAACTGGCTATCCGACGCGCGTGCCGCCATACAGTGGGTGCACGCCAAGCGCAGTCGTTTCGGTACCCAGCGCATTGCGCATGAACTCCGTCAAAAAGGCATCCCGGAGGAGCTGGTCACAGCTTCTTTGCCCGCATTGAAGGCAAGCGAATTGGAAGCTGCGCATAGTGTGTGGCAAAAAAAATTTGGCACGCTACCGCAGGATGACAAAGAAAAATCCCGGCAAATGCGCTTTCTGCAATCGCGTGGATTCGGGTTCGATGTGATTTTTCAGGTGTTGCGGCAATCAACTTCCAGCGAGGACTAATCCTTTCTGATCCCGCAACTTCATCGTCAGGTGGCAGGGCTGCCAATTCGCCGAGCGCGCCTTCTATTAGCTACACTTCAACGTGTTTGCGGAGGTTTGCGAACGACTCAACCAGATTGTTTGGCTTGCCAAGGTGTGCTGATTTGTTTTGAGACAGGTGTGCAACCCATTGCATCTTCACCAGATTCAGTCGGAATGCATTCAAGATAACTGCCACCAAACTGAAACTCATTGCCGACACAGCGATGAGGGGGGAGAGCAGCAAAGCAAAGAACGGATACAGCTGCCCGGCTGCAATCGGAATACCCAATGTGTTGCAGATGAAGGCAAAGAACAAGTTCTGGCGGAGTCAGTTCGCGAGAACGGCAGGAAGCATTGCTGTGTTGGCTTGGTGACCGGTCCGGGTGATCTATGAACGCGCCAATGTGGTTAATTGAGAATCATCAATGCGGATATGGTGGATCAGCCAGTTTTGCAGGTAAGTAAGTACGTCGAACTGGACAACCAGCGGATTGATGTGGAGCTGTTCAAAGAATTTGCCTATTCTTTCCCCGAAGGCGTTATGTTGGTGATGGTGATGGTCGGAATCCTTAAAACCGTAGTGGATCATCATCTCCTCTTCCGCACGGAAATGGATTTTTGCATAGATATCCAGCGCCTTGAGCAAGCGGGCGACATAGCGCGCCCCGCGCTTGTTTACAACCACGGCGTAAAGGTCGTTGATCAGATCAAATAGGTAGCGGTGGTGTTCGTCGATAACATCAATGCCCACGCTCAGGCTTTCATCCCAGGGTATCCATGCATTTTCACGACGTCTGATCGGCGGCAAAGCTAGTTTTTGCTTGGGGCTGATGATGTCATCCCGGTACAGTTCACGAATCCGCAAGATCTCCGGCATGGCCATGTCGAAGGCACGAATCACGTCAGGGTCAAAATGTTTGTCGGATTGAGACAAGACCCATTCATGCGCCACATCGGTTGTCCAGGCTTCCTTGTAGGGGCGTGCTGAAGTCAGTGCATCAAATACATCCGCAACGGCACATATTCTGGCCAACAGTGGAATTTCCTCCCCCTTCAAACCGCAAGGGTAGCCTGTCCCATCCCAGCGTTCATGATGTGATCCGGCGATTTCACGCGCGGAGACGATCATTTCATCTTTCCCATTCAGGATGTTGATGCCAATGTTGGTATGCGTCTTCATGACCTCGTATTCTTCTTCGGTCAGCTTGTCCGGTTTGTGCAATATTTTGTCAGGGATGCCGATCTTGCCCACGTCATGCATGGGGGCTGCGATGGCCAATAATTCCCGTTGGCTTTCAGGCAAGTTGAGGGCTTTGGCGATGGCTTGCGCAAAATTGGTTACCCTCATGATGTGCCAGCCGGTCTCATTGTCGCGGTATTCTGAAGCTACCCCCAGGCTACGGAGCACATCCGAACGTGCCTCTTCCAGCTCAAATTCGCGGATACGCAAGGTTTCGTTGGTCAGTGTGCGTTGAATGAGGCCGGACAAGGCACGGGCGAGGCTGTCCAAGAATTCGAGGTGGAGCTCTGTCATCTCGTAGCTGGGTCGAGTAAACATCACGGCGTAACCTATGCCTTCATTCTCGATGCGCAAAGGCAATAGAACCGCGCGAACCGGGACAACCGGTTTATCTTCACCCGTTGGATCGGGGAGCGGGATGTACTGCATCAGGCAATGGCTGGCAACGACAGGATCGGAAAGTGCGGCCGATTCCCATCGCATCTTGGTCTCCCAGACGGGTTTCAGCCCAAATTGAGCCACTTGCAAGTAACGTCCTTGCGGATTGACTAGCAGAATGGCACTGTGTGGCTCAAGTTGAAGGTCATGGTAGTCGTTCAGGATGGCGAATAGCCGCTCCAACAAAATATCCATATCCAGCGTTGCATGGCCCGCAGTAGTCAACTCAAACACCAGTTTGCTGATACCCAGCATCTCTTTTTCTTTGTCCATTCGCTTTCTCTCACTCCCGGTCAAATCTGACGGCTTCAACGCGGCGTGATTATCTTTTGGATTGAACCAAGAATCAAACACAATTAACGGTTACCAAGCGATGTCTTTGTCCTTTTCCTTGTGTGCTGGCGCGACAGGGGGAGGGCCAGCTTTTTCCTACTCGACCGAAAATACATACGGCTCTTTCCCGTCTTTCGGCACGGCATAGATAGTCAGTGTGCCTTTTTTCATCTCGCCCATACCCGGCGAGTTCATCGGCATGCCGGGTGCGCTGATGCCGACGATGTCGGGTCTTTCCTTGAGTAATTTACGGATGGCAGCGACCGGAACATGGCCTTCGACCACGTAGCCGTTGATTAACCCGGTGTGGCAACTTGCGACATGTGCCACGCTGTGCCGCTTCTTGATGGCATCCATGTCGTTCTCGTTCAACGCATTGACCTTAAAACCGTTCTCGCGCAGGTAGTCCACATACTTTTCGCAACAGCCGCAGGTGGGGCTTTTATGAACCGTGATGGTGGGTAATGCATGTGCTGCGCCCGTCCATGCGAGAGTAAGTATCAGGGCGAGCATGATTGTGTTGAAGGGTTTCATAGTTGTTCCTTTCTGTTTTAGTCGGTATGGATACTATATTTTACGGGATGTTTCTTTTCCTGCAGGTGCAGCACCCAGCCATAAATCACCGGCAGCACCAGCAATGAAAGCACGGTGGCAGTCACCATACCGCCGATCATCGGGGCGGCGATGCGTTGCATTACATCCGAGCCGGTGTCGCTGCCCCACATGATTGGGATCAATCCGGCGATCACGGCAGTGGCGGTCATGGCGATGGGACGTACGCGCTGGGTGGTGCCATTCATCACTGCCGCTGTGATGTCGGCCGCATCCAGCGGTCCTGCTTTCTCTGCGCGGCGCCGAGCGACGGCTTGGTCGATGAAGGTCAGCACCAGCACGCCGATCTCGGCTGACACGCCGGCCAGTGCGATAAAGCCGACCGCGACGGTGATCGACATGTTGTAGCCGAGCAGCCAGATCAGCCAGAAGCCGCCGATCAGCGCGAACGGGATGGACAGCATCACCACGGCGGGCGCGACCAGGTTGCGGAAGTTGAAATACAGCAGCAGGAAGATGGTCAGCAGGGTGAGCGGTACCACAATCTTCAGGCGCGCGGCGGCACGTTCCATGTATTCGAACTGCCCCGACCACACCAGCGAATAGCCCGCCGGGATATTGACCGTGTCTTCAATCTGTTTTTTCGCCGCCGCCACGTAACCGCCGATGTCGCTGGTCTTGATATCTACATAGATCCAGGCGTTGGGTGTGGCGTTTTCGGTCTTCACCGCAGGCGGGCCGCGCCGCAATTTCAGGTCGGCCACCAGCGACAGCGGAATCTGCGCGCCGGTCGGTGTTGGGATCAGCACGCGCTTCAGTGCTTCCATGTTGTCGCGCAACTCTCTCGGGTAACGCAGGTTCACCGGGTAACGCTCCAGGCCCTCGACGGTTTCGGTCACGTTCATGCCGCCGATTGCGGACTGCACCACATCCTGCACATCGCCCACGGTCAAACCGTAGCGCGCCGCCTCTTCGCGTTTGATGTCGAAGTCCAGGTAGTAACCGCCGGCCGCCTTGTCGGCGAACGCCGACAGCGTGTCCGGCAAATTTTTCAGGGTTTTCTCGATGTCGCCAGCCACCTTTTCCAGCACATAGAGATCGGGGCCGGAGACCTTGATGCCGATCGGGGTCTTGATGCCGGTGGACAGCATATCGATGCGGGTCTTGATTGGATAGGTCCAGGCATTGGCGAGGCCGGGGAACTTGATCGCCGCATCCATCTCCTGCATCAACGCTTTGGTGGTTTTGTCCGGATCCGGCCATATTGCCTTGGGCTTCAGGCGGACAGTTGTCTCGATCATCGCCAATGGGGCGGAGTCGGTGGCGGAATTGGAGCGACCGACCTTGCCGAATACGCTGTCAACTTCCGGAAAGGTCTTCAGTATCTTGTCGGTCTGTTGCAGCAACTCCTTCGCCTTGGTGATGGAAATGCCGGGATAGGTGGTCGGCATGTACAGCACGTCCCCTTCATCCAGTGGCGGCATGAATTCCGAGCCGATTTTCATCACCGGATAGGCGGTTGCCGCGAGCAGCAACAGTGCAATCAGGATGGTCACGCTGCGCCAGCGCATGGCGATTTCCAGCAGCGGGCTGTGCACGCGTTTCAGCCAGACATTGATCCAGTTCCGGTCTTCACTCGGGATCTTGCCGCGTATCAGCAAGCCCATCAGCACCGGCACCAAAGTTACGGCGAGCAGCGCGGCAGCGGCCATCGCATAGGTCTTGGTGAAGGCCAGCGGCGCAAACAGGCGGCCTTCCTGTGCCTGCAGCGTGAATACCGGCAGGAAGGAAACGGTGATGATCAGCAGCGAGAAGAACAGGGCGGGGCCGACTT
>JBAZFV010000060.1:0-10986 GCA_041653255.1 Sideroxydans sp.
CGCGCCGCAATGCGACCGCCGAACTGATCGAACAACGCGTGTATCCGGTGGACCGCGAGCGCAAACGTGAATTGTTGACGCACCTGATCAAGGAGCACAACTGGTTCCAGGTGCTGGTGTTCACACGCACCAAACATGGTGCGAACCGGCTGGCCGAGCAATTGGACAAGGACGGTATCCCGGCGATGGCGATCCATGGCAACAAGAGCCAGGCAGCCCGCACCCGCGCGCTGGCCGAATTCAAGACGGCCAAGCTGCAAGTGCTGGTGGCGACCGATATCGCCGCGCGCGGCATCGACATCAGCGAGCTGCCACACGTGGTCAACTTTGAACTGCCCAACGTGCCGGAAGATTACGTGCACCGCATCGGCCGTACCGGACGCGCAGGAAGTTCGGGCGAGGCAAGTTCGCTGGTGTGTATCGACGAAAGGAAACTGTTAAGAGACATCGAGCGCCTGACCAAGCGCGAAATCCCAGTCATCCAGATGCCGGGCTTTGAACCCGATCCGCGTATCAAGGCCGAGCCGATTCTGAATGGCTCAAACCGGGGTCAGGGCGGTCGCGGGCAGGGGCGTGGTCAATCGGGTCCGCGCGCTGGGGGCGCGCCGCGCACAGGGAATAGACCGGCAGGGGGCTCCGGCCGTGGTGGTGTACCCGCATCGGCACAACACCGTTCCGGCGGGCGTGGCCGTTAATGAATACGACAGTCAGCAACGAAGAGGCCATCACCGCCACCACACTCTGGCTGGAGAAGGCCGTCATCGGCCTCAATCTGTGTCCGTTTGCCAAGGGCGTGCATGTCAAAGGCCAGATACGCTATTTTGTGAGCGCCGCACAAACGCCGGACGAACTACTGGTCGATGTGTTGCGCGAACTGGAACTGCTGGCCGAAACGCCGCGTGACAAGATTGACACCACGCTGTTGATTCATCCACGGGTGCTGACCGACTTTCTAGACTACAACGACTTCCTTGAAGTGGTGGATGCCGCGCTGGAAGAGATCGATCTGGCGGGTGAGCTGCAAGTGGCAAGCATGCATCCGCAGTATCAGTTTGCCGATACCGAGTTGGATGACATCACCAACTTCACCAACCGCTCGCCGTATCCGACGCTGCACTTGTTGCGTGAAGACAGCATTGACGAGGCAGTGGCCGCGTTTTCCGAGGCTGAATCCATCTTCGAAAGGAACATGGAAACCATGCAGAAGTTGGGGCATGAGGGATGGAATGCGCTCGGCCTGGCGGAAGTACAAAAACACAAAAAGTAATTTGAAGACCTACTGCGCGTCTGGATTGCGGCGTTGCGCGGAGCTCGAGATTCTCATGTGCCGTTTGTACATTCCGGTTTGGTTACAGCTAACCTGAAGAATAATTCCTCACCGCAACTGGGTTGTCTGTGCGCCTTGCACTTCAACAGCTCACAACGGTTTTTAAATCACTTCACGCACATTTGAAAATCAGCGGTATCCTTGATACATGACTACACCCGACTACTCGCTGCTGACACCCGACTGCGTACTGAACGCACTGGAGAGCGTCGGTCTGCGTTGTGATGGCCGGTTGCTAGCGCTCAACAGTTACGAGAACCGCGTGTATCTGGTTGGTATGGATGTGGGTGCGCCGCTGGTCGCCAAGTTCTATCGTCCTGCGCGCTGGAGCGAGGAATCCATCCTTGAAGAGCACGCCTTTGTGCAGGAATTGGTCGAGCGCGAGATTCCTGTGGTGCCCGCCTCGCTGATCGATGGCGTGACCTTGCATCACTTTGACGGTTTTCGCTTTTCAGTTTTTGAGAAACATGGCGGACGTGCACCGGAACTGGAAAACCGCGACACACTGGAATGGCTGGGGCGCTTTCTTGGACGTATCCATGCCGTCGGCGCACTCAAAGATTATCAGCATCGCCCCTCACTTAATATCGAAACTTTTGGTGTCGAACCGCGCGACTTTCTTCTGGCAAACAATTTCATTCCGGTGGATATTGATGCGGCTTATCGCAGCGTGGTGCAGCAGGCGCTGGATGGGGTGCGCCATTGTTTTGACAGAGCTGGGGAGGTGAAACAACTGCGCCTGCATGGTGATTGCCATGCCGGTAACGTGCTGTGGACGGACGACGGCCCGCACTTTGTCGATTTCGACGACAGTCGCATGGGGCCGGCAGTGCAGGATTTGTGGATGCTGCTTTCGGGCGACCGCGCAGACCGCGTGCGTCAGATGGGTGATGTGCTGGCAGGCTACGAAGACTTCTGCGAATTCGATGCGCGTGAACTGCATCTCATCGAAGCATTGCGCACCCTGCGTTTAATACACTACTCTGCCTGGCTGGCACGGCGCTGGGACGATGCAGCCTTCAAGCAGGCATTCCCGTGGTTTAACACCCAGCATTATTGGCAGGATCGGGTGTTGGAGTTACGCGAACAAATCGCGCTGATGGATGAACCGCCGCTGTGGCAAACATAACCGTCATTGATGAAACTGATAGCCATTCGACTAAGCTCGCAAGCGGTCAGTTGCTGGCTATCCGGCGGAAGCCGGTGTGACGAAATCAGAATAACAAGTGCATGAAAACCGGAACCACCCTTTGCCCTTGTGGCAGCACTAAACTCTGTGCCGACTGTTGCGCCCGATTCGTGGACAATAAAGAGACCATCCTCAGTGCAGAAGCACTCATGCGTTCCCGCTATACCGCCTACACCCTGTTACGTGAAGACTATTTGCTGGCAACCTGGCATCCTTCCACCCGTCCAGCCGCATTGGGTTTGGCTGTGGAAGCGCCGGCCAAATGGCTGGGTCTGGAAGTAAAGCGGCACGAGCAGCAAGATGCCGATCATGCAATCGTCGAATTTGTCGCGCATTACAAAGTAAATGGCCGCGCGCACCGAATGCATGAGATCAGTCATTTCGTGCGTGAAAACGGGTGCTGGTTCTATGTGGATGGCGATGTACGGTAATCCAATCACCTTAAGCCACTACAATACGGCCTTCATTCCACGTCAGACAACGATAGGCGTACAACCATGAGCACGGAAACGGAGAACAACTATCTGGTGATCACCGCCTCTGGTGCAGACAAGGTCGGCCTCATCGACCGACTTGCGGGCCGCATCGCCGACAGTGACTGCAACATCGAAGAGAGTCGCATGGCTGTGCTGGAAGGACAATTCGCGCTCATCATGCTGATCTCGGGTTCATGGCATGCGCTCTCCAGACTGGAAGGCCAGATGGTCGCGCTCGGTGAACAGCTCGGTCTGACTATCCTCCACGAGCGCACCCGCAAACACGAACGACCCGAGCCGGCGATCCCTTACAGCGTTGAGGTCGTGACCATGGACCGCCCAGGCATTGTGCGCAGTCTCTCTGCTTTTTTCACCCGCAACGGTATCAACATCGAAGAGATGCAGACCAACACCTACCCGGCAGCACATACCGACACGCCCTTGTTCTCGGTCGTCATGACGGTGGGAATTCCGGGCAAAGTGCACATTCCCACCCTGCGCGGTGATTTCCTCGATTACTGCGACGAACTTAATCTGGACGCAAGCTTTGAGCCGGTGCGTGGATAAGGCGGGGTGGTGATTCAAAGGTGAAGAGGGCGCGCTGCCTGTTGTTTCGTAATGAATAATCTGGCATGGATCGCCATATTCTGAAGCCGGTGATTCTAAAGAGTTCGGCTATCGACCTGATACGTGAACCACAACGATGGACCTGGAATCAACCGGTTCTGGAAATATCACCAATCCGTTCCTCGCAGTATCACAGCGCAGTGATCGCCCTGCTCCTTGGCTGGTAGCATGATGGCCCACATGCGTAGCTGCACCAAAGCGCCATCCGGGCGATGTACAACAAGATCCTGCATTTTTCTTTCTTGCTTTGTTTCCACCATAAGTGTGCAGTGGTCGTTTTTTTCGCAATTCTTCGCACAATCTGTTCCCCGGAAGATACTCGGGCAAAGTTTGTTTATGGTGGCGTCACGATCCTGCCCCAGCATGCGGCTGGCCGCTTGATTGATTGAGACAATTTTACGGTTCTGGTCAATAACAACAATTCCCTCGTCAAGATTGTCGAAGACCTGTTTTAATTCTGGCAAAGTAACCATAAGTATCTGCTGCTCCAAAGAATGCACGCTGTGAGAAGTGCCAGTACTTTTCAAGTATGAATGCCGAGTGTGCCGTATTTTGGCGACATCTTGGCTAACTGTCCCTGAGATACCAGCACCCGCAATATAGTTATAGCGGTGTGTCTGTGTCAATCCAAGTTGTCAGATGTGGTGAATTTAATGCCCCAGATGATCATAGGCGTGTGTCAAAATGCGGCGCATCGCTAGTCGATCCGGATCAAATGTCAATGGATGAAAAATTCAAGGTCGCCATAATCGGCGCAGGCCCGGCTGGGTTGTCTGCGGCCGCGCATGCGGCTGAGTTGGGTATTTCGCATATTCTTCTGGAAGCCGCGCCGCATCCTGCCAATACTGTCCATAAATATCAGAAAGGCAAACTTGTCATGGCGGAGCCCGCCGTGCTTCCGCTCAGGAGTTCGATGGTATTTTCAGCCGGGACTCGGGAAGATATCCTCGAGACATGGCAACGAGATATTCAAAGAGACAAGGTCAACCTGCATCTGAATGCCCGGGTCGATGAAATAAAAGGTGAGCGCGGCAATTTCCAAATTGTCTTGGCCTCCGGGGAAACCATAACCGCAGAATTTGTGGTGCTTGCAATCGGATTGCAGGGCAACATCAACAAGCTGGGGGTTAGTGGCGAGGACCTGCCGAATGTGCAGTATCAGCTTGATGATCCGCGTGAATTTATAGACGAAACCATCGTGGTTGTAGGCGGTGGAGATGCTGGTGTGGAAAACGCCCTTGCCCTTGCAAAACAGAACCGGGTGATCATCCTCAATCGCGAGGAAGAATTCAGTCGCTGTAAGGAAAGTAACCTCGCCCTGCTGCAGGCCGCCATCAAGGCGCACCGGATCGAAGCCAAGATAAGTTCAAGGGTCGAATATGTCGACACCGAAACGGAGAATGACTTCTCGCTGCGGGTTGTCGCTAAGACTCCAAAAGGTGTAGAAGCCATCAACTGCCATCGAGTTATTGCGCGTCTTGGTGCCAGCCCGCCTCGTAAGTGGCTCGAGAGTGTTGGTGTGCAATTTCCGAATAGCGATACAGCTTCCACACCAGTGCTGTCGGAACAATACGAGTCGAACATTCCAGGTCTTTATATTGTCGGTGCGCTTGGGGGTAGCCCGCTTATCAAGCAAGCGTTGAATCACGGTTACGAGGTTATTGAATATATCCTTGGGAATCAGGTGGAGGCGGCAGATGAGCCACTCCTCAGGCAGAAGATCTCCAGTTTCAACACCTCGTGTTCGGTCAGTGAAGGGATTGACTTTATCCGACGTAACGCACCTGTCCTTTCCGGTCTTACCGTGCTGCAACTGCGTGAACTCCTTCTCGAAGGCAGCATCCTGTCGGTCAGGTCGGAAGAAATCATTTTCAAGTATGGCGATTACACCAGCAGTTTTTTTTCGGTTCTGGAAGGTGAGCTGGCTGTTCTTGTTAGAGACAAGGATGGCAGTGATATCTATTTCCAGGTCAAGGCGGGGAACTTCTTTGGCGAGATGGGGTTGATATCAGGACGTCGCAGATCGGCGACAGTCAAGACGATTACGGATTGCGTACTTGTCGAAATACCTCGCCGCTCGATGCTTAAGCTGATCAATTCAGTGGAGTCAGTGCGGAGGAGGCTCGACGAGGTATCGATGAAGCGGATCGTGCGCAACTGTCTGATCAGCACACTTCCGGGAAGTGATTTGAACTACTTGCTGCAAGGCGCAGCAATCAAGCGATATAAGGCTGGTGATGTCATATTTAGCCAGGGTGACAAGGCTGACGGACTATATCTAATTCGACGCGGATCGATAGTAATCTCCCGCAGGACGGGAGGGAAAGAGGATGTGTTGTCATATGTCGTTACAGGAAACTATTTCGGCGAGATGGCACTCTTCTCGGAAAGGCTGCGTTCCGCCACAGCACGGGCCGTATCAGAAACCGAGATTGTCCTGCTCAAAGCACAAGTGGTTGTCGAGGTGGTCGAGCGCAATAAAGAGCTACGGGACCAGCTGGTCACTCGCTATCGCGAACATGTCATCCGTGACGTGGAAAGAGGTGAGCATCAGGAACAACTGGAAAGCATGTTTGGCTTCCTGGTTGAGCAGGGAATTGGTGAAGCAACGGATATATTACTGATCGATTACTCGCTTTGTATTCGCTGCAACAATTGTGAAACCGCATGTGCGAACACGCACAAAGGTATCCCGCTCTTCAAGCGTGAGGCAGGCATTACTCATGGACAGGTTCATTTGACTAACGCATGCCGCCATTGCGAGCATCCGTATTGCATGCTGGACTGCCCTCCTGACGTCATTCACAGGTCGGTCAATGGTGAAGTATTCATCGCAGATGGCTGTATTGGATGCGGTAATTGCAAGAACAACTGTCCATACGACGCTATCCAGATGGAAGCTGTAGATACGGAATTCAAAGAACCGAGCTTGTGGCAGATGCTGTTGGGGGATGCTTATCAGGGTGAAAAAATACAAGCTCCCGATAATGCTTCAGCCAAGATAGCAATCAAGTGCGACTTGTGTATGGACAACGTGATGGGGCCTGCCTGCGTTCGCGCATGCCCGACAGGAGCTGCCATGCGAATCAGTCCGGAAGCGCTTGCTCTGTCTATGCGTGGCAGTTAGGGATAGATCAACATGCAGCATAACGTACTGAACTATAAGAATTACCGATACCTTAAAATCATCAGCTTGATGATGGTTGTGGCTATTGTGGCCTATTTGTTCCATCAACCGGCCACTGGTGCTGACGCTTATGGGGGGTCCTGGCTGGGATATTCGCTTGGAATCCTGTCAACATTGGTCGCTATTGTGCTAATGGCGTACGGTGCGCGCAAACGCATTGCGCCAATGCGCACGGAGCGGCGAAGCATATCAAACGCCCCATCACCGGGGCAGACCGTTCCGAATCGGCGAGGGCGTGAGAGGAACTGGCTGCGGCATCATGGCGCAACCCTGCAGGGGTGGCTTTCCGCGCACACATTCCTGGGCATTGCCCTCATTGTGCTGGCTACGTTGCACGCCGGCTTTCAGTTCGGGTGGAATGTGCACACATTGGCCTACGCATTGATGATGGTCGCCATCGTCAGTGGATGTTACGGCACTTATGCGTACTTGCGCTTTCCGACTTTGATGACGGCTAATATGGATGGAAGGGATACTTTTGATGCCCTCATGCTTGAAATCGATGAGCTTGACGAGCAGGCAAGTGTCAAATCCCTCCAGTTTTCTGATGAAATCTGTGCGCTTGTTTTCAGGGCGCGGCAAGAAACGCTTATTGGCGGCAATCTTTTCCAACAATTGATGGCTTATCACCACAAGTGCCCAACCGCTCAAGCCGTGAAGCAATTGCAAGCACTGGGCAAAAATCTCAGCTACGATCAACTGGAATCCTTTGATGAGCTTTATATGGTCATGGCACAGAAAAAGGCGCTGGTAAGACGGGCGCGTCTGGATGTGATGTACAGAGCCAGGATGGAATTTTGGCTCTATGTGCATGTGCCGTTCTCAATTGCGTTCATGGGGGCACTTGTTGCACATATTATTGCCGTACTTTACTACTGGTAGCATCAAAAGCAGGCATTCGCTTGGATTCCAGGCATTGATGCTTGGCATACGCGTTGCTCAACAGGAATTTAGTGCTATCACTTGAGCGCGTAAAGGTATGACATTTGTCATTGTTTTACCCATAAAGGCCGTCAGTGTGGTTTCTACATTCTTGAAGCTGCAACTAAACGCGGTGTGTCGTTGACATTTGATGCTCGGGTGCCGGAGAATGCAGGTGCAACACAGCTTCAAACTTTAGTTAATCTTAATTGAAGAAATTTAACTTTAAATAAGGAATCCCAAATGCATAAAATACTCTACGCGCTAATTCCGCTTTTCGGTTTGGTTGGTCTTCCTGCACAAGCGGCAGGTGACGTAGCTGATCAGTTCGCCAGTCAGTTTAATGTTGCCAGAACGCTCGCGGCTCAATATGAGCAAGAAGCAAGGAAGCACAACAAGCACGCAAAATTGTCTGCTGAAGCAGGGCGGGCCTTTTATGTCAAGAAGGTGATGGTTGATGGCAAGGATACTTCCTGCTCTGCATGCCATACCGATAATCCAACCAAGGTGGGGCAGCACAACGATACCAAGAAAGCGATTGACCCAATGGCGATATCTGCAAATCCGGATCGTTTTTCAGATGTCAAAAAAGTAGAAAAGAATTTTGCGAAGCATTGCATGGACCTGTATAAAAAAGATTGCTCGGCTCAAGACAAGGGCGATCTCCTGACTTACCTACTGACGGTAAAATAATACCGGCAGGAGTTAGCAAAAAACGACCCGCATTATGCGGGTCGTTTTTTTTGGCATAGCCTATATAAAAGGATGCGGTGGCGGTATCACTTCAAGTTTGGGTGAAACAGGTGGCAGCTGTCGCAGGTGCTTCTGACCTTTCCCTTGGCAGTACGGCTGCCGGCGTGGCATTCACGACATTTCTCTATGGTTGGCATGGCAACATCAGCACTGCTCCTGGAACCCGTCTTGTCGTGGCATTCCGTGCAACCCAGCGTGTCATGTTTGGAATGTGCGAACACAGCGCCTGGCTGAAAATCACGGGTGATTTGCAGTGGCACGATCTTCCATGGAACATCATTTTCCCCGGTTGGCTCGATCTCATGGCATAACCCGCACTCAAGATCCTCTCCGCTCTCCTTGAACAACGTGCGGGCAACATATTTCTGCGCCAGATCGCTGGCGCACTCAAGAGTTTGTTGGGCAGTATTGCCCGCGCTGCTCGTTTGTGCACAGGCCTCCTTGTTCTTGGCTGGCGAATCAGCCAGCCATCTGGCATAGAACTCCCTCGCCTTGTTCATCACCTCTGACTCTGACCCGTGGGGTACTTTTCCCTCCACTGGCTCGGTAAAATACAAAGTGTGGCAACGGGACTGCTGACAGGTCATACGCATAGTCATGGGGGCGAAGTGTGTCCCGGCCGCATCGATTTTGTGGCAATCCTGGCACACCATCACAGTGCGGCCCAGGGGGGTTGAGACCCCTTTTTTGTCCAGATGAACCTGGTGTGAGTATTTGAGTTGTGACTTCTCGATCAATTTCCCCTTCTCGGTTTGTTGGATGCGAATGGAATTTTTTCCATCCTGCAGAGTGATATGGAAGGGCGGATGATCCGAGCCAAAATCACGCACATTGCCGCGGGTTGTGTCGGCGTTCCTGCGTTTGAGATCACCGTGGCAGGAAACACACCCTGACGAGTTGTGCAGCACCAGACCGGCCTGCCCGATGTGATCAAGATGGCAGCTGGTGCAGCGTACTTTCTTGAAAATATTTGCGTGCAAGTCTTTCTTTGCCAGGTGTTTTTCAACTTGTTTGTGGCATTCCGAGCATGCATCGTCAGGGACAGGCCGGAAAGGATGTTGATGGCAGGTCGAACATTTCGCGCCGAATACATTGTGCCCGCCAGCTAACGGCCCGGGGCTCCATGAGCCAGTCAAGGTGATCGGGAGCGAGGACTGCCATTTGTCAATCGCCGACGAGATGCCTGGAAGTATTGGCAGCAACAGGAACAGGAAAATAATGCAGACCGCAAGGATGAGTCCAAATTTGCGTTTACTCAATCCCAGGCCGGCCAAGGTGGTTGGCGCGGTACGGCATGTTTTTTCTGCATCCTGTTCCAGCAGTGTTTGGATTATTTCTACCGACAGGGCAATATCATGCCCGTCTGGCGCAGGTTCGACGGTAAGCAGATAAGGGCCGATCTCAATGCGCATTCCAGGTGAGAGAGTGGCGATTTGCTCAATGGAGCCATTAATACGGATGCTCGCCCCCATTTCACCGTCAAGGCAGAGTGTTCCATCCTCGGAGCGATTGATGGTGGCATGGATCAACTTGGCTCGATGATCGAGTAGAGAAATCCCACAGGAAGAACTTCGGCCAATCTGGATCGATTCGCCAGAAGTTATGCTTTTTTTGCAAAATGACAACCCTTGGGCGTCATGCAGTACCTGGATCAATAAGCAGGAAATCATTCAGGTTTGCCAATAGTGAAGGAGTTGTCGCTGCGCAGGCAACTGGCCTCGTCAATTATGTAATGGAGATGCGCGAGGATGCATTCTGGCTTTCCAGAAAGGTTCGCCCATGGTAATGCAAACGAACAGTGATCCGTGTACTTGTGTGCTGTCATGTAATCGATCTGCGCCATACCGACGATTGTGGGAAATATAAGGGTGGATTTTGGCGGTTTCGAGCCTACAACCACTCGAAAGCAACCTGCTCAAAATCCTCCCCCTCGGCCAGTAATTGGATGAGTTTTATCTCACGGCTCTTTTCCCCCATCATCATCTGGTAGATGGTATCCGCCACGAACTTCCCGGATTCCATCAGCAGGGTGGCGTGCAGATAGCTGTTGTGTTCGTCGGGTAGCAGGATAACCGGCAGATAGTCGTAGGAGAATGAGCCGGAGCTGCTCTCCCAGTTGGATATTCGATCAACCCCTTTACCCAGCACGCGCAGCCAAACTGATGCCGGTTTTTTAGCCAGCAGCTCGATGCCGATACGGACTTTTCTGTCAGCATCGGTATGCAATCGCCGAATCATGCCGACCCACCACAGCTCTCCGTTCTGCGGTCTGAGCCCGCACAGGTCGCCGATCTTGATCCATGCACCCTGGTTCCCGCTGAGTGTCGCGCCGAAGCCGGTGGCGCTCATGTCCGAGATGCTCCAGACCTCCGTACTGCAGTCGATGTCATCGGCAGCAACGAGGCCGATCTTCGCATCCTTTCTTGAAGCACCTGCATCCTGCTCGGCATCCCGTCCGGCGTTGATATGGGTCACCAGTTGGCTGATTACGCGAAAACTGTGCGTC
>JBAZFV010000061.1:0-10912 GCA_041653255.1 Sideroxydans sp.
CAGTACCAGCGGTAATGCGGCAGCTTCCGCCAGGGAAATATTGGCTGGGGGTGCGGCGCAGAGGTCCTCGTGCAGCGTGGTGTATTCGGCGTAATTGCCCGGCTCGTCGCCGATGCCGCCGTTGCAGAAATACACAGCATCACCCACCTTGAAGCGTGTGACTGCGCTACCGATGGATTCCACGACACCTGCACCATCGCAGCCAAGGATGGCGGGCAACTTGTTCGGATAGTAGGCGGGCTTGGCGCGCAGTTTGGCATCGACCGGATTCACGCCGGCGGCAGCGAGTTTTACGCGGATGTGATGCGGCGAGGGCAACGGTGGCGTCGGTATGTCGCGTAGTTGCAGGACTTCGGTGCCGCCTGCGGCGGTGGCGAGGATGGCTTTCATGGCGATTCTCAAGGCTAATCAAGACAGGCTGCTATGTTAAACTTCAACGACTCCTTTAGCGAGACGACATCATGTCCGGAAATACATTTGGCAAGCTTTTCACGGTGACTTCTTTCGGCGAATCGCACGGTGCGGCCATCGGCTGCATCGTAGACGGATGCCCTCCGGGCATGGAGCTGAGCGAAGCCGACATCCAGATCGATCTCGACCGCCGCAAACCCGGCACCTCGCGCCATGTCACCCAGCGCCGCGAATCGGATACGGTCGAGATACTGTCCGGCGTGTTCGAAGGCAAGACCACCGGCACCCCCATCGCATTGCTCATCCGCAACGAAGACCAGCGCAGCAAAGACTACGGCAACATCGCCGACACTTTCCGTCCCGGTCATGCCGACTACACCTACTGGCAGAAATACGGTATCCGCGACCATCGCGGTGGCGGCCGCGCCTCGGCGCGCGAGACCGCATCGCGCGTAGCGGCGGGTGCCATCGCCAAGAAATGGCTGGCAGAGAGGTATGGCGTGGAAGTGCGCGGCTATCTGGAACAACTGGGCGAGATCAAAGTGCCGTTCAAGAGCTGGGGTGATGTACGCGCTGAGGGCAACAGCTTCTTCGTCGCTGATGCGAGCTATGTTGGTCAGCTGGAAGACTACATGGACAACCTGCGCAAATCCGGCGATTCCATCGGCGCAAAACTCGCCGTCGTTGCGCACAACGTGCCGGTCGGCTGGGGTGAGCCCATCTTCAACCGCATCGACGCCGACATCGCGCATGCCCTGATGGGCATCAACGCGGTGAAGGGGGTGGAGATCGGTGCAGGTTTTGCCTGTGTCACGCAAAAAGGCAGCGAGCACGGCGACGAACTCACGCCGAACGGTTTCGCTTCCAATCACGCGGGCGGCATCCTCGGTGGTATCACCACTGGGCAGGACATCGTTGCGCACTACGCGATCAAGCCGACTTCAAGTATCCGTATCGAGCGTAATTCGATCAATAAGGCTGGGGAGGCGGTGAAGGTCTCGACCGAGGGGCGGCATGATCCTTGTGTGGGAATCAGGGCTACGCCGATCGCGGAGGCGATGGTGGCGTTGGTGTTGATGGATCATGCGCTGCGCAATAGGGGGCAGAATTCGGATGTGGTTTGTGAGACGGTGAAGTTGCGCTGAAGGCACAGAGGAAATCATGGCTATCCCCGACTTTCAAATGCTGATGCGACCCTTGCTTGAATTTGCAAAGGATGGTGGAAACCACACCTTGGCAGAAACACGTGGCCATTTGGCCTCCATATTTTCTTTGTCTCAAATTGAATTGGATGAATTACTCCCCAGTGGCAGGCAACGCCGTTTCGACAACCGTGTTGCATGGGCCAAAGTCTATCTGGAGCAGGCTGGATTGTTGCATTCACCCAAGCGTGGTCAGTTTGTAATCACCCAAGAAGGAAGGGAGTTTCTTCCACGAAGTCCTCAAAAAATCACAATTGCAGTTCTCGATCAATTCGAAAAATTCAGAATTTTTCGGGACTCGTCAAAATCTGGCAAAGAAATAAAACAAACGGCTTCTACCGAGCACGAATCCGAGGAAACTCCTGAAGAATTGCTAGAGCAGTCTTTTCAACGCATACAAGGAGAGCTGGCCGCTTCAGTGCTGAATCAAGTCAAGAATGGATCACCTGCATTCTTCGAGAATTTGGTTGTGGAGCTACTGCTCAAAATGGGTTATGGGCGCAATCGGGTTGATGCAGGGAAAGCCATTGGGAAATCGGGTGATGAAGGTATAGATGGAATCATCAGTGAGGATCGCCTTGGTCTGGAAGCTATCTACATTCAAGCCAAACGATGGGCTGGCACGGTGGGTCGCCCCGAGATACAGAAGTTTGTTGGTGCCCTGCATGGGAAGCGAGCACGCAAAGGGGTGTTTATTACCACTGGTGTTTTCTCATCTGATGCGCGTGATTATGTATCGCACATCGACCCTCGCGTGGTACTCATAGATGGGGTGCAATTGGCAGAGTACATGATTGAACTGAACTTGGGAGTGTCAGTAAAGGCCGCTTATGAGGTCAAGCGAATCGATACTGATTTCTTTGTGGAAGAATAATTCTCGCAATATCCAGTGGTCATTGCGCCGCATGGATTCAGAATCAAAACCGTCGGGGGTTGCCCGACAGCAAGTTACTTTCTTTTGCTTCGCCAAAAGAAAGTAACCAAAGAAAAGGCGACCCTGGTTTGCCGCCCACTTCGTGGGTACCCTCGCTCAGAAGCAAACGAGCGGGGCTGCGCAACTCGCACGATCCGCTACGCGGCCACGTGCTCAAACAGTGCTCGCCTAACCCCACCGCTCGTTCACTCCTGAACGAGGCGGCGCTCAAGGGAAAGATAGTCAAAGGCGGCTTTGTGTGCGCTTTGCGCACGTTTCTTTTGGCGAGGCGGGCAACGCCCGCCTCGCGGGTTGGGGGTTAGGTTTTGAATCTCCATCCCCTGTGCGCCGCCGAGTAGCGCAGGCTGGTCAGGGGCTGTCGGCGAGGACTGTCTGAGCGCGTAGCGCGAGTTCCGCAGCCACCTGGCCAGTCGAGCAACGCAGGGAACCCACGAAGTGGGCGGGAAGCTGGGGGCGCCTTCTTTTGGTTACTTTTCTTGGCAAGACAAGAAAAGTGACTTGCTGTCGGGCAACCCCCGACGAAGTTGGTTTTGAATTAAAGCAAACCGTCCGACTACCCCCGACGGTTTTGATTGATGGGTATCGCTGCGCTCAACCCATCCTACGCGCTATCATCGCCCCCCATGAACCTCACCCACATCAAATACCTCTCTCTCTTCGCCCTGCTCGTCAACGCAGCCGCGATGCTTTCCCCCATCATCAACGGTGGCGACTCAATCACTTACGCTGCATTGTCGCAATACATCGCGCTGAACAACGATTGGGCTAACCTGATGCTGGACGGCAAGGATTGGCTGGATAAGCCGCATATGCCGTTCTGGATTACGGCGGTGTTCTTTCAGTTGTTCGGGGTGAGTGCGCTCTCTTATATCCTGCCGGGTTTTTTGTTCCACGTCATCGGCGGGTTCTTCACTTATCGGTTGGCGCGGTTGTTCTATTCGCGCGAGGCGGCTTGGTTGTCGGTGCTGGTGTATGTGTCGGTGTTCCATTTGATGGACTCATCCATCGAGGTGAAGGCGGAGACGTATCTGACCGGTTTCATCATGGGTGCGTGTTACTACTGGTTGCGCTATGACGCGCAGTCCCGGTTGAAGTATCTGTTGCTCGGTGCTGCGTTCACGGCGGGTGCGGTGATGACCAAGGGTGTGTTCACGATGATCACCATCACCAGCGGGCTGGTGATACTGTGGCTTTATCAGAAGCAGTGGAGCAAGTTGTGGAGTGTGAAGTGGTGGCTGGCATTCGCGCTGTCACTGTTGTTCACCGCGCCAGAGGTGATCGCGCTGTATCTGCAGTTCGACGCGCATCCTGAAAAGCTGGTGTTCGGGCGTACAGAGGTTTCCGGCATCAGGTTCTTTCTGTGGGACAGCCAGTTCGGACGTTTTCTCAATACCGGGCCGATCAAGAACACCAATGGTCATCCCTTCTATTTCGTGCTGGTGTTTCTGTGGGCGTTCCTGCCTTGGGTGGCGGTGTTCTTTGCGGCGATGGCTGCCGGTGTGCGCCGGTTTGCGCAGCGGCAGGTGCACGAGAACACGGGCTTCGTTTTTCTGTGCGGCGCATTCTTCATCACCTTCGGCTTGTTCAGCGCAACCAGCTTCCAGCTCGATCATTACACGGTTATCCTGTTCCCGTTCGCTGCCATCCTGTGCGGCAAGCTTCTGGCTGACCGGTTGGCGAATCTGCAGGAAGGGCGTGCGCTGATGATCGCGCAAGTTTTGCTGACGGCATTGTTGCTGACGCTGGCGATTGGCTTAAGTCTGTATGTCGGCAACGCCATCGTGCTGGTGGTGTTAGCGGTGGTGGTTCTGCTCATGCTGGGCTATGCGGTTGCGAACCGGCAACATGCACATGCCAATGCGCTGCTGGTGTTTCCGCTGTTCGGCATCCTTGCGCTTTATATCTTTCTCGTGCTGACCACAGCACTGACTTTCACCAGAGTCAGCGTCGCGTACAACGCGGGCAAACAACTGGCAAGCCAGCCCAATGCGCCGGTCTATGTCTATCAGATGGATATCGTGGCGAGAGAGCTTGGCTTGTATCAATTATCTTCTGCTTATGCGGTAGAAACGCTGTCGCAACTGCCACAGCATGGCAGCTATTTTCTGTTGGTCAGCGCAGAGCAATTGGCCGAGGTTGCACCGCACTTGGCCAGCACTGAACAAGTTGGCCAAGGAAATTGGGTGGTGCACAAGACTGGCACCTTCCCGCGCCTTCTACGACTTGCCAAGGGGGCGGAGCCGCTGCAAGACATTCGTATTTTGCAGATCGGGAGTATGAACTGATGGCACGCGGGACCGAGATGGAGTCGTTCTGCAAATGGGAAGGCGACACGCTGGTGCTGAACATTCTGGGGCGCCCGCGTGCCAAAAAAACCAAAATCGGCAGGGTCAAGGGCAGGCAGCTGGAAATCCATGTGGCGGAGGATCCGGTACGCGGCAAGGCAACCGCGCATCTGGTGGATTTCCTGGCGGATGAGTTTGGTGTGAGCCGGTCGGCCATTACCGTGGTGTTTGGTACTTACAATGTGAACAAACAGGTGCGCATTAGTGCGCCGCAAAAACTACCCGGTGTCATCCCTGCACGCTAATTCCTGATGCGCCGATACAGGCGAAAGCGTTCATTCTTTTCGCCTAATCTGCCGCCTTCCCATATCTTTTCCCAGCCAATCTCATTTTCAATCGGCTTGGCGATGCGTTCACCTTGTACCAGCAGCAAGTCGCATTTTGCCAGTTTGGTGCTGTGCCATTTGAATTCTCCAAAATATTCAAGCATGGCCTGTTCGCTGGCTCCCACGCGTAAAGGGGTCATACATTCGTAGTTGGCAGGCAGATGCACAGAGAGATCCTTGATCATGTGGCGATAGCTCTTGCCGTTGTCCAGCCACGGCAGCCACAGGGTCATGACCAGAATCCATAACAGGGTGATGCCGCTGGCCCAGTTGATGAGCGAACGCCGTACTGAACGTCCGGTGCGCCAGACCAGTACCATCCACAACAAGGTGGCTGCAATCGCGACCCAGAATGCGACTGCATCGAACACGGGTTGGAATCCCGGCTGATAGTCTTTTAGCCAATGGGTGATTTTCGCGTTGTTGTTCAGTAGCAGGCCGGCCCAGCCCCACCATAGCGCAATGGCGAGCAGGGCAAAGGTCATGATGCCGAACCAGTCCAGCGCGTTGGCCGCGCCCCGGCGCAGGGTGGCCAGCGCCGCTGTTGCCAGCAAGACGATGGGTAGCAACAGCGGCAGCCCGTTCTGGTCGTTGATATCCGGTACCAGACTCAAGGCGATCCACATGGCCAGCAAGGTGGTCAGCAGCAACTGAAATTCGGCTTCGTGCCATACGCGTTTGCGCGCTTCCCACACCGTCCACGCGGCCAGTGGCGCAGCCGGCCAAGCCATCCATGGCAACGCGGTAAAATAATAAAACATTTCCGGATAGTGGCCGCTGCGGGCAAAATCAAACCAACGACCGATGTTGCGCGTCCACGCCCACTCGGCGAACAGGGCGGGCGAATGTTGATACAGCAGCCAGGGCCAGATGGCCAGCCACGGCAGGGCGCAGAGCAGGGCGATGGCCAGCGCGGTGTAATGGTTGCGGGTGCGCCAGTTGCGAAACAGGAGTAGTGCCAGACTGATGATGAGGAATAATGCTGGCGCGATGAAGCCCTTGCTCAGGAAGCCGATGCCAAGCCCGAACCCGATGAACAGTCCGGCGAGTTGCGGTCGGCGCAGGCTCAAGGTGTAGCCGTACAACATCATGGCGCAACCTGTGAGGAATGCGTTGTCGATCAGAATTTCGTGTGCCCGCAACAACATTCCCAGACAGCCGATAAGCAGGATTGCAGCAGGCCAGCCGCGATATTTGCCGAACAATTCGCGCCCGCTCAAACCCACGAACAGCAGTGTGAGCGCCATATAGAAGCCGGTTGCCAGGCGCGCTCCGTCATGCAGCGGCAACCACGAGGACAAGACACGTGCAAAGGCGGCGGCTGTCCAGAAATACAGCGGTGGCTTGTCGAGATAGGGCTGTCCGGACAGCATCGGGATTAGCCAGTCGCTACTCTGGATGAAGTGGTGGATGATGCCGAAGCTGTAAGCCTCGTCCGGTTTCCATGGATCATGCCCGACCAAACCAACCGCCACCCATCCTGCGATGAGCAACAACAGCAGCACCGCCTTGCCTGGCGTGATGTCGGTCTCCTTCAATTTTCCGTGGTAAACGTACATGTACTATTCGACCAGTTTGATTGTTTGCCCCGGCACCGGCTCGCCCTGCGGATATTGGGCATTGAGCAGGCGCAGATACTGCTCCGCATTGCGCCCCAGCGGTGAGCGGGCGGCAAACTTGGTATAGCTGTCACCGGCAGCGGCTTGAATGAGGCGCAAAGTCAGTGGTTTGATGGCGGCACGTTCCTGTGCACTCAAAACCCGGAAACTGCGGACAGACGCTTCCATCGCGCCACGCTGTGCGGCAAACAGTTGCGGCGTCTTGGCGCCGCCTTGCAACAGGAAAGCTTTCCCCTCGTAATAGATTACGCCCAGCAAACGGTTGTTGTTACTGCCTAACGCCGCCTGCAGGCCGTCAATCTTCAGTGCCTCGATGATCGTGTTTTGGCCCAGCAGGCGGCGCGCATATTCGACGGCGGTGCCGCTCGGCTTGGCATCAATCTTGAATTGGAGTGCGGCATCGTTTTGGGGGCTCAATGCAACTACTTCGGCAGGTAGATTTTTGATGTTCCAACCGCTCGGGAAGGTGATCGTAATGCCCAGTTCTTTGTGCAGAAAACGCTGCTCACGCACCACACCTTCAGCCACGTTGTCGCCAAAGATCAGTCCTTCCGTTTGTCGCAGATATTCTTCGCGCTTTTCCATCGGATTGGCTATGGTCAGGTTCCCGGCTTCGCCCACAACTTGTTGCAGGCGGGTGTCGTTGTCGGGGTGAGTGGCGAAGGTGCCGTGATAGCGACGCGGTTCGCGCCCTTCCTGTTTGGCGATCTCGGCATCAAACAATTCCTGGTTTTTGAGTACCCCCACCACACGGATCATCGCCTGTGGGTCATATTGGGTGCGCGCCAGATACTGTGCACCCAAGCGGTCTGACTCGAGTTCATGCTCACGCCCATAACCTGAAAGCAGGGCGCCACCGAGCAGGTTGCTGGCATCATGGAAGCTTTGATTGTTGAGTTCCGGCACGAGGATGGAAACCAGCGAGATGCCGATATTGGTGGCCTGTGCCGCACTTTGTTGGCGTACCCCGTGGCGGGCTGTGACGTGGCCGATCTCATGCCCGAGCACGGCGGCCAGTTCTGCTTCCGAATTCAAATACGCCATGATGCCGCGCGTTATATACACATATCCGCCAGGCAGAGCAAAGGCGTTGATCTCAGGTGAGTCAACCACAGTGAAGTGATAATTCAGGTTGCTCCGGTGGCTGTGTTGGGCCAGTGCCTGGCCGACGCCGTTGACGTAACTTTGCAGTGCGGGATTCTGGTAGACGCTGTATTGCTTGCGCACCTCAGCATCAGCGCTGCGGCCCATGCTGATCTCTTGAGCCTCGGACATCATCACGAAATCCTGTTTCCCGGACACCGGGTTTTGGGCACAACCGGCAAGGGCCAGTGCGAATGTGCTGGTAAACAGAAATGAGAGCAGTCGAGCCATGTGAGTTTCCCCGAAAAGAAAAAAGGCAGCCTGCGCTGCCTTTTGGTCTGTGCGTCTATCGAAGTTCCATCAGGCGGCGGCTTTGCTGCCCATATTGTACTTGTTGCGGAATTTCTCGATACGACCTGCGGTGTCCACGATCTTCTGGGTGCCGGTATAGAACGGGTGGCACTCTGAGCAAACTTCGACGTGCAACGCCGGCTTGCCGAGGGTGGAGCGAGTGTTGAACTTGTTGCCACAGCTGCAGGTGACTGCGACTTCGGCGTATGCGGGATGGATGTCAGCTTTCATTTGTGTTCCTAACTAAAGTTGGGCGCGGCGGTTGTACGCGCAAGGATACGTATAAGGGCGCGCATTATCCATAAAAATAGAGGGTTGGGCAAATTGTTGTTGGGGCTAGCGGATCTGCCCGCGCTCGATGCTGATACCGACTTGTTTGCAGTTGCGAATGGCTTGCAATTTGGCGACGCTGACTTTGACCCAAGGGGCGTTGAAGTCCTTGAGGATAATCTGGGCGATATGCTCGGCCAAGGCTTCGAGCAAAGAGAAATGCCCATCGCTCAATACTGACTGGATGTGTTGAGCGACCTGGGCATAATCCAGGGCATCGTTGATATCGTCCGATTGACAGGCGCGGCTGTTGGGCGATGCAATCTCGAGGTCTAGTTGCAGCGTCTGTGGCACACGCTTTTCCCGTTCGTAGATGCCGATCAGGGTGGTGACCTTGAGTTCGCGCAGAAAGATGATGTCCATATAGCAAGGTGCGAGTTTGGTGGCTAAGGAGGCATTCAAGTAGAATGCGCCGGTCGCATTTTAAGGTATTCCAGATGGATATCCTGGTTTTTGTTGTAGCTGCTTACCTGATTGGTTCGATTTCCTTTGCCGTGCTGATGAGCAAGGTTTTTGGTCTGGCTGACCCGCGCACTTATGGTTCAGGCAATCCCGGAGCCACCAATGTACTGCGCAGCGGGAAAAAAGTGGCCGCCGCGCTGACCTTGTTGGGTGATGCCGCAAAGGGTTGGCTCGCGGTATTTCTGGCTATCCGTTTTGCGCCACACGATGGCAAAGAACTGCTGCTGGTGGCTCTGGTAGCACTGGCCGTCTTTATCGGCCACCTTTTCCCGATCTTCCTTAAATTTCAGGGCGGCAAGGGTGTGGCGACTGCATTGGGGGTGTTGCTGGCCTTGAGCGGATGGTTGGGCTTGGCGGTGCTGGCAACCTGGCTGCTGGCGGCGGTGGTGTTCCGTTATTCTTCATTAGCGGCCCTGATCGCGGCAACCGCTGCGCCAATCTGTGCCATGTTGATTCAGCTGCCTTCCGAGTTGGTCATTGCCACAGGGGTGATGTCGCTGCTGCTGATCTGGCGCCATCAAGGCAACATACGAAATCTGCTGACCGGCAAGGAAAGCAAGATTGGCAGCAAAAAGAAAGAAGTTCAGTCGGCGTAGTTCAGTTCTTGCAGGTCCCAGCGCGGCTTGACGTTGAAACGGTAGTCGTGTTGAGCAGCTTGCTGCTGCAAACGCATCGCTCCGGCAAAGGCGATCATCGCACCGTTGTCGGTACAAAACTCCAGGTCGGGGTAAAACACCTTGCTATCGCGCTTGCCGATATTTTCATTCAGTCGGTCGCGCAAAAGTTTGTTTGCGCCCACCCCGCCTGCCACGACCAATTGATCCAAACCTGTTGACTTGAGCGCCGACAGTGCCTTACTCACCAGCACATCGACGATAGCCTCCTGCGCAGCGTGCGCAATATCGGCGCGCGTTTGCGCATCAGTTGGATTTTGTTGTACAGCTAACAGTACAGCGGTTTTCAGACCGCTGAAGCTGAAATCAAGGTCGCCGCTGTGCAGCATCGGGCGTGGTAATTTGAAACGTCCCGGCGTACCGCCTTGCGCCAGCCTGGCCAAAAGTGCGCCGCCCGGATAATCCAGTCCAAGCAACTTGGCGCTTTTGTCGAAGGCTTCGCCGGCGGCATCATCCACCGATTCGCCGAGCAAGGTGTAATGCCCCACACCTTCCACGCGCATCAGCTGTGTGTGGCCTCCGGAGACCAATAATGCCACGAATGGGAATTCTGGTGCGGGGTCGGACAACAGCGGCGAGAGCAAATGCCCTTCCAGATGATGTACGCCGATGGTGGGGATGTCCAGAGTGTAGGCCAAGGCGCAGGCGATGCTTGCGCCAACCAGGAGTGCGCCGGACAGTCCGGGCCCCTGCGTGTAAGCGATGGCGTCGATATCGCGCAATGAGCAATCGGCATGTTGCAGCGCGCTGCGCAGCAGCGGTAAGATGTGCCGTACATGATCGCGTGATGCAAGCTCGGGCACGACGCCGCCATATTCGTTATGCAGTGCGATCTGCGAATGCAGTGTGTGTGCGAGCAGGCCGCGCTCGGTGTGATACAGCGCGATGCCGGTCTCATCGCAGGAGGATTCGATGCCCAGGATTAATTTCATCATGTGTCTTCACATTCTTGCGGATGATCGCATTGTACGTTTCGCATGTGGCGCAAGGCGAGCCACATTAATGTGAAAGAAATTTTACAAAACGCTTGACGGGGGGAATTCCCCCCCTATAATGCGCACCTCCTTGCTGCCACGGCAGTGGGATAAAGGCTTAGGCCGGCTCTTTAAAATCTTTAAAAAACAACCGATTAGTGTGGGTATTTGTGTTGAGGCGGACAGAAATTGCGCAAGCGA
>JBAZFV010000062.1:0-10770 GCA_041653255.1 Sideroxydans sp.
TCGGCGACAAATACCCAGGCACCCGGCACCTCGCCACCTATCGCCGCACCCTGCAACACACGCATGGCCAGCAACAGCAGCGGCGCCCAGATGCCGATGACGGCATAGGTCGGCAACAGCCCGATCGTCAGCGTCGGCACCGCCATCAGAAAGATGCTCAGCATGAACATGCGCTTGCGCCCGAACAGATCGCCGAAATGCGCCATGATGATGCCGCCCAGCGGCCGCGCCAAGTAACCGGCGGCAAAGATGCCGAAGGTCTGCACCTGACGCAGCCAGTCCGGCATGTCGGGCGGGAAGAACAGCTGCGAGATGGCCGCGGCAAAGAAAATGAAGATGATGAAGTCGTAGAATTCCAGCGCCCCGCCCAGTGCGGAAAGCGCCAGCGTGCGACCACGAGACGGTGGTGCGGGAGTGGCCGCATTATGCTTCAGCTTATGCACCTTTCCCCTTTGCAACTTTCAGCAGCAGCGACTTGACGGTGGCGCCAATCGCATACAGTGCCAGCGGTGCGTCGATCAGATAGTCCCAGAAATTGGTCGATTCGTAGCAGGCGAAACTCCAGCCAGTGACTGCAAGTGCGATCGCCAACGGCAGCAGGCCCAGCCCCCGCCGCAGGGCCCACAAGGCAAGCAGAGCCAGCATCACGAACAAGCCGATGCTGCCGTAACCGGAGCGGTAAGGATCGAGCGGCCCCCACCCCAGTGCGAACGGATACAGCAGCAGCGCCATTACACTCAAAAATACCAGCAATGCACCGCGCTCGCGCGCATCCCACAGCGGAGCCGCCGCCGGGCGCAAGCGCCCATACAATGCACCGGCCAGCAATAGCACGCTAGTGATGCTCAAGTCGCCGACCATGCCGCGCAACCAACCCGCCAGCGACAGACCGAACATGGGAATCATCACCAGCACGGAGATGCCGGCGACCAAACCTGCGCGTCGCCAAGGTGCAAGATGCTGTACATACGGCAGGCGCACGGCCAGCAACAGCCAGACCAGCGCCAGCCCGGATAGCCCGAACCAATCGGTGAAGGGCATCATGCGTACACCTCCGTGGGCCGGGCTGCACCCAAAGGATGCGGGAACCCCTGCGTGGCAATCCGACATGCATTTGTCGGACTGAAGTCCGATCCACAACGCCATCTGTTCATGGCGCCTCCTGCAATCGATGTTTGAGCCAGGCCGGATCGATGCGCACGTGTTTGATGAAGGTGCGGTTCCAGGTGTAGGCCAGATGGATGTCGCCGTTGCGGGTCTGGATCATGTAGGGATATGAGAACTCGAAATGACAATTGCCGCCTCCGATGATCTGCGGTTTGGCAGAGGCGACGTAGCCGGCCAGTTGCACCTCGTCCGCCCCGCGCAGCACGGGATCACTGCCGCGCAACAGGTGGGTGACAACATCAAGACAGGCGGTTTCCGTCAGCTCGATGTTGCGCAGGCCGTTCATCTCTTCCAGCCGGTGCAGTTCACGCCAGGTCGTGCCGCCGTCAGCCGACAGCTGCAGGCTCAACGATTCGCGCCCGTGCTCCTGATCGTTCAGCACCGCCAGCAGCTTGCCGTCGTCCAGCACCAGCGCGGTCAGCGCCGCATCCGGATTGCGCAGGGTGCTTTTCTGCGGAGCCTGCCAATGCCAGCCGCCGTCGCTCGTCGCCATCGAGATCACGCGCTTCTCCGCGTCCTTGCCCGCATAACGGTTGAGTACCAGTGCCTGCTGAGGGGTTTGCACCAGCACCACCGGCTGCAATGTACCCATACCGCCTGCCGCCAGCCGCTGCTTGTCGATTACTTTGCCGGTCTGATCGAGACGCAGGATTTCGGCGAATTTGGTCACGAACTCGTGATACACCGGCAGACCCATGGTGCCGTCGGCATAGAAGAACGGTGCGCCCTTGACCAGCGTGCTGATGTTGATGAAGGGCGAGGTGATGAGCCGGCGCGGTACGCTCCAGTGCTCGCCGTCATCGTCAGAAGTGATCAGCGTGATCGAACTGCCGGCCCAGCCGCCCAGCGAGACAGTGACATAAAACAGCCACAGTTCACCGTTCGCCGCACGTACCGCCACCGGGTTGCCGACCTTGGCAATGTAGCGGTTCAGCCCACGCTGTGTTTCCTTGCGCCCGGTCACCGCTTGTTCTGCGCTCCAGGTATTGGCTGCCGGATCGAAGATCGCGCTATTGATGGTCACATCCGCCGCACCTTCACGACTGCCGGAGAACCAGAATGCGCGCACACGTCCGTCGTGCAGTTCGACCAGCGATGCGGCATGAGTCGTGGTCTGCTGTCGGCTCGATGCGAGATGCGCCTCCAGCCGTCCCATGACAATGCCCGGCACCGGTGCGCGCCGTCTGGTTTTCTTGCTGACCGGCACCGGTGGCACGGCGGTCTGTATCACCGGCGGCGGCAGGCGAAATCCGTAGGTGAAATGCCAGCCCGCTGCCTTGAACAGCGCCAGAGTGAACGCAAGCAACACAAACGCAAGCAAAGCAAGGCGCTGGTATTTCCCCATTAACGACATCCTTCTTTTTGCATTTCTGTTTTCTCCGTGGTCGGCGATGCCTGCAACAGCCATTCGCGCACAAACAGGTGCGGCAACACTTCGCCGCGCAGCATGGCATACAGCTCTTCGTTGTTGTGGCGGCCGCGCAATTCCAGGCGCTGGCCGATCACCATGCAGTCGGCACAGGGTTGCGCCTGCAACGGCAGCTGTACCGCAAACAGCGGATAACGCGCTTTCAACTCGCCCGGCGTCAACTGCCAGTTTTCGTTATAACCATGCACCTCGGCACCGGGCAGCAGGAAGCGATAACCCTCGTCCTGGGCGCGGAAGTTGCACGGCACCCACACCGCCTTGCCCTGTGCAGACTGTTGTGCCGCTGCGTCATAGCGCCCTGTTGCACCATCGAATGGCTGCAGAAAAACAGCCAGTGCGAGCAGGGTGAGCAAAGCCACCACGTTGGACAAGTCGCGCGTCCACGCCGCCTTGAACAAGCCCAGCAGCACCAGTCCCAGCGTCAGAGCCAGCAGCACCCAGAATGTAATGCCGTGGGTCACGGCGGTTTGCAGCCCCAGCGTCAGCCACGCCAGCAGCGCCAATACCAGCGAACTGGCGACGAGGGTGGCGATGAAAGTCCAACGCGGCAAACGCTGCCAGTTGAGTGCGCATAGCAGAGCAACGACGGGCATCGCTTCCAGCAGGTAACGCGCCGAGCGCTGGCTGGGAAGGGTAAACACGACGAACAGTACCACCATCCACAGCCACAACAGCTTCTCTTCGCCGGACAGGCGATAGCGGTGGCGCCAGGAGATGACGAACAACGCCGCCACCGGCAAAGCAAGCAAGCCCGCATTCATCGGATAACCCAGCAACAGCACCCACACGCTGCTGCCACCCCACAACAACTGCGCCCAGTAACTGCCGCCGTGCGCCTCGAACTTGCCGGCATTTTCACCCAGCACGAATTCGCGCCACACCGCCTGCGGATCGGGGTCGAACGCGAACCACAGAGCGAACAGCGACAAGGACAGCAACCCAATCAGCAGCAATTTTGGCACATCGTGCCGGAGGAAAACACTCCACTGATAGCGGTGCTGGTGCAGATACCACCAGGCCAGTGCCAGGCCGACCGGTGCGAGCAAGGCGAATGATTTGTACAACAGGCCGATGCCGATTTCGACTCCCAGTATCAGCGGAATCAGCCAGCGTGATTCGAAGCTGACGGGTCGCCAGTACAACAAGGTGAAGAACGGCAGGAAAAGCCAGAACGTCTCTGCCGGGTTGACCAGAAAGGGACGGCCATAACGGTAGGTGCTGAAGAAAGCGAGAAAGATCAAGGCGGCGGTTGCGCCGACGGCGAACTGTCCCGCCAGACGCCGGCCGAGCAGGAACACCAGCAGCGCGGTGAGCAGAGTGTAGAGCACGCTCGGGTAGCGCAGGTGCCAGCGATCCCAGCTTGCGCCCCAATCGGTGGCAACGATACCCTGCCAGAACAGCAGCGGCGGCTTGGTATTGCGCATCTGGTCCAACTCGGATTGCAGCGGCAGCCACGCGCCGCTGTGCGCGGTCAGCCGCGTGATGTGGGCATATACGTCCTCGTCGCCGTTGCGCGGAATGTGCTGACTGTCGAGGCCGTAGAAATAAACGAACACCGCCAGCAGCAGCGCCGCGAAATACCCGAAGGGGCGCGATTCGGCGAAATGTCTGTACATGGTCAGTCGGTTTTTCCCCGTTGCGACTGCGCTCCGAATTTGACGCGGCCAAAGGTCCAGATGTCGTTGAGCAGAAAGTTCAGCACGCTGGTCAGGCCGATAGCGATGAGGTTGGCGATCTGGTAGTAGAAGTGCGGCGCAAGCAGGTTGGTGAACAACACTTGCAGCACAATGCTCAACCAGCAGGCCAGCGTGTACTGTCCGAACTGGAACAGCCAGGGGCGATGGTGGTGCTGCACGCGATCCTTCCATGTCCACAGCCGGTTCCAGAAAAAGTTGTTGAGTGTGGCAACAAAGATCGCCAGCGCCAGCGACAGGTTGAGTCGGATATCGGTCGATTGCACCGAATTGAAGATGTGTTCCTGCGCCAGGTACAGCATGCCGATGTTGATGACTGTGCCCGACGCACCCACCGTGCCGAATTTCAGAAAGCGGCGCGAGAAGACACGGCGCAGCAATGACGCTGTGTGCATGCGTATCTTGAATGGCGTCATGCGGCTGGCGCTTCCTGCAACAGGGCGCGCGCCTGCGCCAGCACCTGCTGCGGCGTGATCTGGCGCAGGCACTGGTTGTTGCCGTCGCACGGCGAGTTGCGGTGATTGTAGGCGGTGAGACAGGGAGAACAGGACAGGCCGCTGTAGAGACAGTGGATGTTGGGTGCCAGCGGGCTGTACAGCGCGGGCGTTTCCGGCCCGAAGAACACCAGCGTCGGCAAGGCAGTAAGCGCGGCGAATTGTCCCGGCCCGCCGTCATTGGTCACCAGCAACGATGCGCGCTGGAACACCGCCAGCAAATGGCGCACGGAGCGGGTGTAGCCGGTGAGGTCGATACAGTGATCATGTTTGCAATGTGCCACGATGCGTTTCGCCAGCGGCTTGGCATCGGGCAGGCCGATCAGGGCCAGCGCATAGCCCTCCTGCAACAGCGCATCACACAGTTGTTCGTAGAATTCCGGCGGCCAGGCGCGGATCGGCAAAATACCGCCGTCGGGATACACCAGCACCAGTTTCTTGCCGGCCAGCACGGGGAAATCCTGCTCCAGTTGTGCGACCTCGCGCGCTACTTCACCCTCGGCGAACTGCAACAGTGGCGGCGCACTCACTTCATGCGGCAGCGCCTTCGCCAGCGGGCTGCCGTCCGATTCGATGGCATCGACCATGGTGAGGAATTGCTGCGACAAATGGCGATAGGGGTTGTACAGCACCTTGCGGTTCATGAACGAGCCGCGATACAGACCTTCCTGCGTGTGCGCATGGAAACCGACATGCACCTTCGCGCCGGACAGATAAGAGAAGATGCTGCTGACGCGCGAGAACAGTTCGCAGTCAATGACCACGTCAAGATCGAGCGCACGCATGCGGTGCAGGGCGTTGAGACTGTCCGCCGCAAAACTGCCCAGCGCTTTGTCGTTGAGGGTGATGACGTTCTCTGCCGGCATCACGCCAAGCAAGTCGAGCACCTCGCGGTTCTTGGCGAACATCAGCATGTGCAGTTCGGCGTCCGGATAGCGCCGCTTCAGTTCGGTAAACATCGGCTGCGCCAGCACCAGACTACCCATCTCGGACAGCAGCACGATGAGAATGCGGCGCGGCGGCACCGGTACGGCGGTATCAGTCACGAATTGCCGCAGCTTCTCAAACAGAGACAGAACCGCACAAATCGGCACTCCGGCAAATCGATCCACCGCACGCTGGAAATTGATATTCAAAAAAATTGCCCGTTTATCAAGGAAATGTCGAATGAAGGGCTCCCCTCATTCGATGCTGTCTGATTATCGGCGAAAGCCCACTGCAGAACAAGCCGCGCAACCATCTCGCACAAGACTATTCGCGCGCGCGCGCATGGTGTAAATTGTGTCGCCATCAGCCCTCCGTAGGCGGCAACGAAATGACACCCCCTTCATTCCTTGGCAAATACCGTCTGCTGCGCAAACTGGGTCAGGGTGCGACCAGTGAGGTCTATCTTGGTCACGACCCGTTTGAAGATCGTCAAGTGGCGGTCAAACTCATCAAGCAGGAATTCCTTGACGATCCGCGCAACGGGCGGCAGAACCGCAAACAGTTGCAGAACGAAGCCGCGTTGGCGGGAAAATTGCACCATCCGCATATCGTGCAGACACTGGATGCGGTCATCGGCGAAGAAGTCAGTTACATCATCATGGAATACGTCGCGGGGAGCACACTGGAAAAGCATATCCATGCGGACGATCTGCTGCCACTCGACCGGGTGGTCGAACATATGTTCAAGTGCTGCCGCGCGCTGAACTATGCACAGTACAACGGCATCATCCATCGCGATATCAAGCCGGCCAATCTGCTGCTGGCCGATACGGGCGAAATCAAGATCTCCGATCTCGGTGCCGCGGTACGACTCGATATAGAACAGACGCAAAGCAATGTCGGTTCACCCAATTACATGTCGCCGGAACAGGTACGCGGTGAATCGGTATCACACGAGACGGACATCTATTCACTGGGCGTGGTGATGTACCGCCTGCTGACCGGGCACTCTCCCTACAGCCCGAAAAACCTGGCCCACCTGTACCAGCAGATCATGACCGAAGCACCCGTTGCACCGACCCGGTTGCGTAAAGACCTGCCGCCACCGCTGGAGCGCATCGTATTACAGGCCATGCAGAAAGATACGGCAGACCGTTTTCCCAGCTGGCGCGATTTCGGCAACGAGCTGGCGGCACTGGGACATTTCGAGAAGAGCGATCTCGAAGTGAACGAGGCTGAAAAATTCACCGCGTTGCGCAAATTGAATCTGTTCCGGGACTTCAGCGATATTGAGTTGTGGGAAATCTTGCGCATTGGAGAGTGGCATAAACAGCCGGAAAAAACGGTGATGATGCGCGAAGACGAATCGGGGGATGAGTTCTATGTCCTGATTGACGGCAGCGTCAGCATAACGCGTGGCGGGCGCCTGCTTAATGTGCTGTGCAGCGGTGATTGCTTCGGCGAAATGGCCTATATCAACGGCAGGCAAATGCCGCGCTCCGCCACCGTCAGCGCCAATACTTCAATTACCGTGATGAAGATGCTGCCCAGCCAGCTGGCCCAGCTTTCCAGCAACTGCCAACTACATTTCAACCAGGCTTTTCTGCATGTGCTGGCAGAGCGTTTACGGCTGGCAGATGATCGATTCTCCAGGCTAATCAGTTAGAATCGCACGCTCATTTTTTCAGGGGACCAGGACATGGCAAACAAAATTATCATTCAGACACCGGATGCGCCCGCCGCCATCGGCACTTATTCGCAAGCGGTGCGCGTGGACAATATCGTCTATCTTTCCGGCCAGATCGGCCTCGACCCTTCCACCATGCAGATGGCAGAAGGGGTCGAGGAGCAGATTCACCGCGTGTTCCAGAATCTGCGCGCCGTTGCCAATGCCGCCGGCGGCAGTCTGGACGAAGTGGTCAAGATCAATATCTACCTGACCGACCTGCTCCACTTCGCCCGCGTGAACGAGATCATGGCCGGCTATTTCCGCCAGCCCTATCCGGCCCGCGCCGCCGTCGGCGTCGCCACCCTGCCACGCGGCGCCCTGATCGAGGCGGACGGGGTGATGTCTCTTCAGGATTGAGCACACCCGCCAAAATCGCCCCGGCCACCCTGGCCAAACTGGCCAGGCTCGGCATCCATCACCGCGCCGACCTGTTGCTGCATCTGCCGTTGCGTTACGAGGACGAGACTCACCTCACCCCCATCGCCCATGCCCAACCGGGCGTCACGGTACAGGTGCAGGGTGTCATCACACAGTGCGAGGTGATGTATCGTCCGCGCCGCTGCCTGGTATGCCGCCTGCGCGAGAATGATGGCGAACTGACGCTGCGCTTCCTCAATTTTTACCCCAGCCAGCAGAAACAACTCGCCGTTGGCAAGCACATCCGCGCCATCGGTGAAGTGCGCATGGGCTTCTTCGGGGCGGAGATGGTGCACCCGAAATGCCGTGCGGTGGATGACGACACACCCTTGCAGCAAAGCCTGACGCCGATCTATCCGACAACCGCCGGATTGTCGCAGACCGTGCTGCGCAGACTCATCGGCAATGCGCTTGAGAACATTCCCCTCACCGACACGCTGCCCCCCACCCTGTTAAAAAGACTGCGTCTCGCGGATTTCGGTGACAGCCTGCGCCTGCTGCACAACCCGACACCGGACATCTCGGCTGGCACGCTGGAAGAGCACAGCCATGCCGCCTGGCAGCGCATCAAGTTCGACGAACTATTGGCGCAACAACTCTCGATGCGGGTGCACCACCGCGAGCGCGGCAAACACATCGCACCGGCCTTGCCGCCACAGCGCAAGCTGACCGAAGCATTGTTGGGCAAGCTGCCGTTCAATCTCACCGGGGCGCAACAGAAAGTATGGTGCGAGATCCGCCACGACCTCACCCAGGCGCACCCCATGCAGCGCCTGTTACTGGGCGACGTAGGCAGTGGCAAGACCATCGTCGCCGCACTGGCCGCACTGCAGGCCATCGAGAATGGCTATCAGGCGGCCTTCATGGCACCGACCGAGCTATTGGCCGAGCAGCATTATTTGAAATTGCGCGAATGGTTGCTGCCGCTGGGTATTGATGCGGTGTGGCTGTCCGGCAGTTTAAAGAAGAAGGAAAAAACCGCCGCCGCCGAACGTATCGCCTCCGGCGACACCCTGCTCGCCATCGGCACCCACGCACTCTTTCAGGCCTCGGTCGAATTCTGCCGATTGGGTTTGGTCATCGTGGATGAGCAGCACAAGTTCGGCGTGCAGCAACGGTTGGCTTTGCGCAACAAAGGCAAGGAATCTGCAAGTCTGATTTCAATCCGGCAGCACGATGAGATATCCAGCGATGCCGGATTGTATCCGCAAGGAGCAGACCGCAGTTGTACGGGGCTGAAGCCCCAACAACGCACGCCCAAACCAGACCCACAACAAACCGAACCACATCAGTTGATGATGAGCGCCACACCCATTCCCCGAACACTTGCGATGAGTTACTACGCCGATCTCGACGTGTCGGTGATCGACGAACTGCCGCCGGGGCGCACCCCCATCGTCACCAAGCTGGTGAGCGATGCGCGGCGCGAAGAAGTGTTCGAACGTGTGCGTGCAGCATGCCTCCAGGGCCGGCAAGTCTATTGGGTATGTCCCCTGATTGAAGAGTCGGATGCGCTTGAAGTGGAATTGCAGAACGCCATCGACACCCACCAGCAATTGACTGAAGCATTACCCGAGCTGAAGGTGGGCCTGGTACATGGCAGATTGCCTCCCGCAGAGAAAGCAGCAACGATGGCCGCGTTCAAAGCGGGTGAACTGCCACTGCTGGTCGCCACTACCGTGATCGAAGTCGGTGTGGATGTGCCCAATGCGAGCCTGATGGTGATCGACCACGCCGAGCGCATGGGGCTGGCGCAACTGCACCAACTGCGAGGCAGGATCGGACGCGGAGCGGCAGAAAGTCTGTGCGTACTGCTGTTTCAGCAACCATTGTCCGAACTGGCGCGTGAACGGCTCAAAGTCATCTACGAAAACACGGACGGCTTCGTCATCGCGCAACAGGACTTACAATTGCGCGGCCCCGGTGAACTGCTGGGCGCACGCCAGAGCGGCGTGGCGATGCTGCGCTTCGCCGACCTGACTGAAGACGAAGATCTGCTGGAACAAGCACGTCACACCGCAGACGAACTGCTGCGCGACGCACCCGATGTGGCGCACGCGCACTTGCAAAGATGGATGGCAAACAAGCATGAATTCCTGCAAGTCTGACCGATTCTGGAATGGCGCCTCACTCGGCTGTATGGTCGAATTGCGCCCGTGGTTGCACGACCACGGCTCACTCACCCAGCGTATCCAGCAACGCTGCAAAACATTCTCCGTACAGCCCGTGCGCAGCGGCCTGGCGCACATCGCCTACGACGAGGCCGCCCTGCTCGGCATCGCACCGCACCGTTTCGCTTATTCTCGTGAAGTATTTTTGTACGCAGATGGCAAGCCTGTCGTGTTCGCCCACAGCACCTGCCGCCAGCAAGACCTGCGCCACGCATGGAAAACCATGCGCGGACTCGGCAATCGCTCGCTCGGCAGTCTGTTGTTCAAACACCCGCTGGTGATACGTCAACCGTTGCATTTCAAGGTACTGCACGCTCACCACCCACTCCATGTAGGTCGGGTTATAACCCGGCATATCGGGCTTAGGTTAGACATGCCGGATATTCCAGGCGTCCTCTGGGCGCGCCGCTCGCTGTTCCATCTGCATGGTGCGCCACTGCTGGTGACGGAGGTCTTTATGCCGGAAATCCTGCAGCTCAAATAACATCCGTCATTCCGATGAAGGCCCGAATGACGCGGCAGGTTAAAATCCCGGCATGAATCTCACCGAACGCATCCTTCTTTATATCCAGCTCACCCGCCTGCACCGACCTATCGGCATCCTGCTTTTGCTGTGGCCGACACTTTGGGCAGTATGGATCGCCTCCAACGGTCATCCTTCCTGGCTCATCCTGTTCATCTTCACCCTTGGCACGGTGCTGATGCGCTCGGCCGGATGTGCGATGAACGACTACGCCGACCG
>JBAZFV010000063.1:0-10758 GCA_041653255.1 Sideroxydans sp.
AAGTGCTCGACATCTATGGCTTTCGTATCCTGGTAGATGATGTCGCGTCCTGCTACCTTGCCCTGGGCGCTTTACATGGGCTGTACAAACCATTCCCGGGTAAATTCAAAGACTATATCGCAATTCCCAAAGCCAACGGTTACCAGTCGTTGCACACAACATTGTTTGGCCCATTTGGCACCCCGATAGAAGTGCAGATCCGTACCCACGAAATGAACAAGCTGGCGGAGAGCGGCGTGGCTTCGCACTGGCTGTACAAGGCATCTGATTCACAGATCAACGAGTTGCAGCAAAAAACCCACCAATGGCTACAAAGTCTGCTTGGAAGTCTGGCCCAAAGCGGTGATTCGGCAGAGTTTCTGGAGCACCTCAGGATCGACCTGTTTCCCGATGAAGTCTATGTTTTCTCACCCAAGGGCAAGATATTCTCGTTGCCGCGCGGTGCGACAACCGTTGATTTTGCTTATTCTGTGCATACCGACATCGGCAACCGCTGCGTTGCAGCCAAGGTCAACAGTGAATTAGTACCCTTACGCACCGAACTGCGCAACGGCGACCGTGTCGAGATTATCACCGCAGCGCAGACTCACCCCAATCCGGCTTGGCTTGGCTACGTCGCCACCAGCAAAGCTCGTGCCGAGATTCGCCACTCACTGCGCACCATGCATCTCACCGAATCAGCCAAGCTTGGCGAGCGTCTGCTTGCCCAGGCACTCAGTACGATAGGCCTCCATTTGCAGGATATGGATGAAGTACATTGGGAGAAATTGCTCAAGGAGACGGGTGTCAAATCGCGACAGGACATCTTTGCCGACATCGGCCTCGGGCGCCGCCTGAATATGGTGGTTGCCAAGCAGCTTGCCAGTCTGGGCGACACCATATCCAGCGATGTGCTGGGTAATGCGGTAGTCACCATTCAGGGCACAGAGGGTATGGCGGTTGAATTCGCCAAGTGCTGCCGCCCGATTCCAGGCGATCCCATCATCGGAATCATCAAAAGCGGTCAAGGACTGGTGGTACACACCCACGACTGCCCGACGCTGCGCCACGGGCGCGGTAGCGAACAATGGCTGGATGTGGTCTGGGATCAAAGTATTTCACGCCTGTTCGAAGTCAGTCTCAAACTGGTTGTCGCCAACCAGCGCGGGGTACTGGCCAAGATTGCCGCCGCCATTTCCGAAGCCGAATCCAATATCGAGAATGTCAACTTCAGTAGTGAAGGTGAATACACGGCAACCTATTTCACTCTCCAAGTCAGCAACCGTATTCACCTTGCGTCCATCATGCGCAACCTGCGCAGGATTCCAGAAGTCGTACGTATCACTCGAATGAAGAATACCGGGTAACACCACACACTTTGCGAGAGGCGGTTTACCGCGCCCACTGACCAGGCTTTCCTCCAAAATATTGCATTACCTCAAGCATCGCGCTCGCCTTGTCACGCGTTTCCTGATACTCGGCTTCGCATTGCGAATCGGCGACGATACCTCCTCCAGCCCAGCAGCGAATCTCGTGGCGTGAATAAACAAGCGTGCGGATGGCAATATTGGTTTCCATCGCACCGTCGTCTCCGACATAGCCGATTGCTCCGCAATAAATTCCACGCCGATGGGGCTCCAGTTGCTCGATGATTTCCATTGCGCGCTGCTTGGGTGCACCGGTTACCGAACCACCGGGGAAGCAATCACGGAGCAAATCCAGCGCATGGCTACCCTGGCGCAATCTGCCTTCCACTGTACTGACCAGATGGTGCACGTTGGAAAAACTCTCTACTTCAAACAGTCTTGGTGTACGCACCGACCCGGCTGCACAGTTTTTGCTCAAGTCGTTACGCAACAAATCAACGATCATCAGGTTCTCCGCCCGATCTTTCGTGTGCTGGCGCAATTCTTGCGCCAGTTGCTGGTCTTCTGCGCTATCCAGACTGCGTGCTCGCGTTCCCTTGATCGGCCGCGTCTCGACCACGCCTTGACGCACTTCTAAAAACAACTCTGGTGAAGCACACAGCACCTGTAGTTGCGGCCAGTCAAGGAACGCCGCATAGGGCGCCGGACTCAAGCGGCGCAGTTCAAGATATGCCGCGAAGGCGTCGCCGGTCGCCTTAGCGGCAAAGCGCTGCGCCAAATTGACCTGATAACAATCTCCCTCATGCAGGAGCTGCTGTATAACTTCAAACGCGCGACGATAATGCTCCGAATCCAGATTGGTCTCGATTTTGCCGTGTACCAGGAAGTCATTTGCTGCCTGAATGGTCGTGGCTGCCCCATGCAATCGTCGCAATATCTGCGGCAAGACGATTGCTGTTTTGGCATGACGCTGCCTGGACACTAACTGTGCTTGGTGTTGCCAGTGGTCGATGACGACCGCCCAATCGTAGATGCCCACCGCCATTTCCGGCAGATGTTCCTCATCGCGTGCGGTGGCAGGAAGATGGTGAAAATTGCGGGCGAGATCATAACCCCAGTACCCCAGCGCCCCCCCGGCAAACGGGACATTCTGCAGCGGCGCTTCGATCAGCCCCAGTTGCTTGAGAATCAGATGCATCGGGTCCTCATCTGTGTCTTCGTTCAACTCGCCGGCACAGACCGAGGTTTTTCCATTTATAGTTGTTAGCGTTGCAACAGGATCACCGACCAGTATGTCATATCGTCCGCAGCCACCACTATCCAGCCATGCAGCCCATGGCAAATCGCGAATAGCGCTGAAGTAAGTAACGGCATCTGACCGATAGGGAAGAGAAGCACTGAAAAGCATGATTGGCAAGGTTGTAATCGAAGGATTTTGGCGTGCCGCTAATCACAACCACTTTACATAGACAACATCTTGACCGCATTCAGCAATGCTCAACCGTCTAAAAAAGATGTCTTGTGTGGCAGCATCATACGGGTCAGAGAGCATTGTATCGGTGTTTACAGAAGCGCTACACCCATCACTGAATGCAAAAGAACCAAGCAACAAGTGTCAGTCTAGCCAATGACAGTGCCCAAGAATCAAGTGGTAACTGACGTGGCTTCGCCATCAAAAAAGCAAGGGACGGAAAACCTCCAGCCTGATCCCATCCGGACTCTACTCACATTAACAATGCCACCTGACAGATAAGAAACCACACACCGAACTGATATTTTCAGCGCGTAAGGAACCTCACCTCTTATCAGGCACACTCCAACAGACTACTCGCCACTCGACGATGTGAATCAGCCCCTACCTACTTACGACGAGATCGGGGCTGTTTTCACAGCCTCTCGCCAACTTAATTCGGCTTGCTGATCCCTGGTGTCGGGAAAGGCCAAGTCGAAGCTGGGCGAATGGGTGGTGGAGCTGAAGGTGCAACAGCAGTCGGTACTGGAGCCGGCCTGGCTGCAACCACAGGTTTGGCGACAGCTTTTTTAGCCACTGGCTTCTTGGCTACTGCCTTCTTAGCTACCGGTTTCTTGGCGACAGCTTTTTTAGCCACTGGCTTCTTGGCTACTGCCTTCTTAGCTACCGGTTTCTTGGCGACAGCTTTTTTGGCCACTGGCTTCTTGGCTACTGCCTTCTTGGCTACCGGTTTCTTGGCGACAGCTTTTTTGGCCACTGGCTTCTTGGCTACTGCCTTCTTGGCTACCGGTGTCTTGGCGACAGCTTTTTTAGCCACTGGCTTCTTGGCTACTGCCTTCTTGGCTACCGGTTTCTTGGCGACAGCTTTTTTAGCCACTGGCTTCTTGGCTACTGCCTTCTTTACTGCGGGTTTAGCTTTCTTTGCTGCTACCATTTCGACCTCCTTAAGATGTGAAAGTTAATAAACAACAACCTCTACTACGCCTTCAGCGTGCCAAGTTGCAGCATGCCTGAAGTCCTTGTGAAGAAGACAGCAAGGCAGTCTTCATCTCATTCGCAGGCAAACAACGCCACCATCTGGACCAGAAAAAAATAGAACGGTGACTGTGGAATTTAGCAGGAAAACTACTTACCTCCGGTGGCATATAGGCCTGCTCCAGAAGTTTTTTTGGCGGGAACTGAAGCCCCGAATTTATTTCGATTTGAATTGCATCTGTTTTTGAAACCACAAAGTGGCTAAGTCTCATATAGTCAGATGTAGTCAAGAAGAGATTGGTCCGCCAGGCTCATTGAGCCAGAAATCGATAGAACATGTACCGGAAGTATCAGACTGAAAGAGAGCATTGTTTTTTGGCTGTGCCACAAGCGTTATCCGCAACAGCAATAAATTACTTTCCTTGTTTTCAAACCTGCTCAAGCGAGCCTCCCATTGTTTAAACAACTATAGGTAGTAGAAAAATCACTATCTGCTCACTACATGTTGCGGTTGCGACTGTATCGCATTTGTGCAGCATGTCAATACGTTGGGTGAAATTTGTTGCAGATTTTTAACAAATTTTTCAGGCTCTTAAATATCGAATATCCCGCAGAACAAAAATCTGTACTTGCCTGGCCCATCATCACTTATTCTTCTGGGGGCCGGCATTCTCTACCTGCTTCGGCTGTCCAAGATAGCGACCCCAATCAAACAGTGGGCCGGGATCGGTCTTGCGTCCGGGCGCAATGTCGGCATGCCCGACAATCTGGCGTAGCGGGTAGTGACGCTGGAGGTACCGCGTCAAGCGGATTAGAGCAAGATACTGGCGCGATTCGAAAGGCGTGCTGTCAGATCCCTCCAGCTCGACCCCGATAGAATAGTCATTGCAATGCAGCCGCCCATGCCATTGCGAAATCCCGGCATGCCATGCGCGATATGCACATCCCACAAACTGAAAGATGCTGCCGTCGCGCCGTATCAGGAAATGTGCCGACACATGCAACTCTGCCAGTTGCGCGTAGTAGGGGTGCGCACTGCAATCCATGGTGTTGGTGAAGAGCTGGCAGATACCGGGCCCGCCGAACTCATCTGGCGGCAAACTGATGCTGTGAATCACCAACAGTGAGATGCGTGTGTTTGCCGGCCGTGTATCAAAATTGGGCGAGGGCAGACGGTGCACACCGCTGAACCAGCCACGAGCATCCGGTTTCATTGCGGCATATCCTGCTCGGTGATGGCGAGCCGTTCCATGCGATAACGCAACGCTCTGAAGGTTACCCCCAGTACCTTGGCCGCTGCCGTGCGGTTGAAATTCGTCTGGTGCAGCGCCGCCACGATCGCCTCACGCTCGACTCTGTCCAGATAATCAGTCAATGGGTATTTTCCACCCGCCAATGAATCGGTCTCCTCCGTAATTACGGGTGTCAGTTGCAAGTCACCGGGCTGGATGACAGCACCATCACATAAGGCAACCGCCCGCTCGATGATATTCTCCAGCTCGCGCACATTGCCGGGAAAGCCATAGGCGGCAAGCGCCTGCAACGCGGCACCCGAAAATACAATCTTGCCGCTGCTATCGATCCGCGCCAACAATGCACACGCAATCGGTGGCACATCTTCTTGCATCTCGCGCAAGGCTGGCATGCGCAGGGCAATCACGTTCAGCCGGTAATACAAGTCCTGGCGGAACTGTCCCTCCTGCACGCACCGTGACAGATCGCGATGGGTCGCACTCAAGACGCGCACATCAACAGCTTCCTCTTCAGCTGCGCCGACCCGGCGCACCCGTTTCTCCTGGATAGCACGCAACAGTTTTACTTGCATCACCAGCGGCAACTCGGCGACCTCATCCAGAAACAGGGTGCCCTGATGTGCCGCCTGGAACAGACCTTCCCTGTCCTTATCGGCACCGGTGAAGGCACCCTTGCGATAGCCGAAAAATTCACTTTCCATTAGATGCTCCGGAATCGCGCCGCAATTCACCGGCACGAATGGTTGGCTGCAGCGTGCGCTGTGCGCCACAATCAGCCGCGCCGCCAATTCCTTGCCGCTGCCCGATTCACCGCTGATATGCACCGGTGCCTGGCTGCGTGCCACACGTGCGATCAACTCGCGCGCCTGCAACATTGCAGGCGCCTCACCCAACAATCCGTACATCGCATCATCGGCACGGCTGCGGCAAACCGGCAGGCGCAGGGCGGAATTGACCAATGAGCGCAACTGCTCCAGCGACACCGGCTTCGACAGGTAATCAAAGGCCCCCGCTTTGAGTGCTGCCACTGCGTTCTCCAAATTACCGTGCGCGGTAATTACCGCCACCGGCACATCCAGATTGCGCTCGGTGATACGGTGCACGATATCCAGCCCGCTACCGTCCTGCATACGCATATCGGTCAGACACAGTGAGAATTCCTGTGTGTCCAGCTGGTGCATGGCGGCGGCAACACCATCTGCGCGCGATACCTGCAATCCCATGCGTAATAACGCCAGCTCCAGCAGCTCCAGAATGTCCGGCTCATCATCCACGATCAACACCCTCTGCATCGGTGTGCTCATACTAAATCTCCTTGTTTGTTAGCCGGAGCTGCGAAGGTGATACGGAAGCAGGCCCCGCCTCCTTTGCCGCGCCGATACTCGATACGGGCACCATTCGCCTCGCACAGTTCGCGCACGATGTACAAGCCCAGTCCGGTGCCGCGACTATCTGTGGTAAAGAACGGCTCGAACAGATTCTGCACCACAACAGACGCCACACCCGGTCCATCATCCTCAACTTCCAGCGTAACAATCCCGTCATGCGCAGATGCCACATTCAAGCGCACACTGCCGGAGTCACGCTGACTATAACGCAATGCATTACGACACAAATTCCACAATATCTGCTCGAAATGCCCTCGATCAAAACAAGCTGTGCACACCTTTGGTAGCTGCAATTTAAACACAGCGGGTGCGACCTGTTCGGTCAGGCACAATGCCTCGATGAAACCCGGCAGCAGCAGCGTCAGGTTGAGAAATTCTGCTTGTGACCGGTCGCGGCGGTTGAGTTGCATCACGTCCTGCACGATACGATCCAGACGTGAAGTATTGTCCGCAATCAGTTGCAACAGTCGCACTTGAGCGGGATCTCGCACGCCTTCCCTCATTAATTCCGTCGCGTAACTGATTGCCGACAAGGGGTTGCGTACTTCGTGCGCAATATTTGCGGTAAGTCGCCCCAGCGCTGCCAGCTTCACCTGCTGCGCCTGCTCCTGCACCCTGTGTACATCTTCCAGAACAACCACTGCACCCCAGAATCCCACGCTACCGATGCGCAGAAAACGCACACGCACCGGATTATCGGTGCGGGGCAGATACTGGATTTCCCCCCCCAATTCAGGGTTCTGCCGCCAAGCCGCATACAACGCCTCTAACAAAGGTGAACAGTCCCCGAGTCCAACCTGCTCATCGGGTGTGAAGGAAAAACCCAGCAAACGGCTGGCACCAGGATTGGATTGCCGCACCTGACCGCGCTCATCCACCACCAGCATGCCATCAGGCATGTCCTGAATCATCAGCTGATTGGCCTCGGCCATACTGGCCAGATCTGCGCCGCGCAACGCGGCCAATTTTTCGCTGGCACGCGCGTAACGGGATAGGGTATGCGACAGCCAGGCAACAGCGAAATAAGAGATGCACAGAATGCCGACCTGGAAAAATTGTGCCTCTGGCGCATCTTGTGTCAGTACTGCATAAGCGTGCTCCAGCAACAGTGCGATACTGGCCAGCGCCGCATACAACAAAGTAATACGCCCATGACTAATCAGCCCGGCAAAAACCAGTGACACCAGCAGCAACATGGGGAGATTGCTTTGCACACCACTGCTGAGATAGGTAAGCAAACTGATGCACACGACATCTGCGCACACCTGGAAAGCCAATTGCCAGCCTGGCGCCGGCCGGCGCCAGGCCACGGCCAGTACCGAGGCAAGCACCAGCATGGTATAGGCCGCACTGGTCCAGAAGAATACCGTCTGTTCGCGCGCCGTCATCGACAAAACAGCACCGAAAATGGCCGACATCACAAGCAGCAAGCCGCCCAGCAACAGCCGGTAAAGATTGAAGAAACCGAGAGAGCGCCACATTTTTTCCGGCGTCAGCACGACGGAAGGGCGTTGCGCCGTGAATAAGGATGCATCAGGGACTTGAATTTCCCTCATGCGCGTTATTGCGATGTTTCACCGCGCCGATGCGCTTCACAGCAATAACAGTTGTCGCCTTCCTTGATACATTCACTTCTGGGTAAATGCACCCCACAGCGCGCGCAACTCACCATATCCTCGCTTGACGACGACGGATTTTCGATATCTGTCTTGTTGCGGAAGGAACGCAACAACCAATACACAAGTGCGATGGCTACGGCAAGGAAGATCAATCGCGTCATGTCGAGTCCCATGCGATGGATGCGCCGCGTCAAAGCCGCGAATCCGGGTTGAATTGGTGCGCTCGGCGGGAGTCGAACCCACGACCCTCGGCTTCGGAAACCGATACTCTATCCAGCTGAGCTACGAGCGCATTTTAAGGCGGTGCGCAGGATAACGGCTTTTGCCTTTGCCGTCCAACCGCTACGGCGCAACGAAGCAGGCCAGATGCTGCGCATGGCAGATGTAGTTCTTGGCATAGAGCAGTAGCACCCAACACCAGAACAGCAACAGAAAAGCGACCAGCCCCATGTAGGGATCGGCAACCAGCTTGGGGCTGAGTTTACGCGCAAACCTGATGACTGGCAGGGTAACCGTGTGGAAAATGCGATAGATGATGTTCGTCTGTCTCGCCTGCCCGGCCATTGCGGCGACGATGGCCTGCGCCAGCAAGGAAACAGCGGCGATCTCAACCAGCGCCTTCAGCGCAATGACCACGAGTAACGCGGGAGACACGTTCATCGCAGCTCTCTCACCCTTTCTCAACTTCGGCATCTGTCACCAAACGCGGATAGCGCACACGATCGACTATCGCCTGTATCTGCAACGCCGGTGCACGTGTCAACAGACTACCGAGAATGATGCCAATGAAACCAACCGGCATGCCGAAGATACCGGCGGAAATCGGATTGATATCCCACCACAGGCTGCCGTTGATACCAAAGAATGGATAAGTGCGATACATGTAGTACATACACACGGCCAAACCGCCGACCATACCGATCACCGCACCGGCCCGGTTGGCACGTTTCCAGAAAATACCCAGCACCAGCGCTGGGAAGAAGGCGGAAGCGGCCAGTGAGAATGCCGCTCCAACGAGGAACAAAATGTCGCCAGGCTTGAGCGAGGTGACGTACGCACCACAAACCGCCACCACCAACAGCAAGCCCTTGGAGATCGCCAGGCGACGCGCAGTCGGTGCAGCGGGATCGATCATTTTGTAATAAATGTCATGCGACAACGCGTTGGCGATAGTCAGCATCAGCCCGTCTGCCGTGGACAGTGCGGCAGCCAGGCCGCCCGCCGCCACCAGTGCAGTAACAACATAAGGCAAACCGGCAATTTCCGGGGTTGCCAACACGATCAGGTCACCGCCCAGCGTGATCTCCGCCAGTTGCACGATACCGTCCCGGTTCATGTCGGTCACACTCATCAGGGTCTTGTCCACTGCCGCCCAGGCCGATACCCAGCTCGGCAACTCCGAGAAACTGGAACCAACCAGCAGGGTATAGACGTCATATTTGGCCAGCACCGCCAGTGCCGGCGCCGTGATGTAGAGCAGCGAGATGAAGACCAGCGACCAAAATACGGACAGCCGCGCCTCTTTCACCGAGGTGGTGGTGTAAAAACGCATCAGGATGTGAGGCAATGCAGCTGTGCCCACCATCAGACACAACACCAGCGCTAAAAAATTCTTGCGTTTGATATCGCGACCTGACTCATCCGCTGCGGCAAAAGATTCCGCATGCGGTGATATTGGAGCCGCCCGGACACGCTCGGTATCAGCAGCTGTCTGCCATGCCATGCGCGCACCGGCAACATCTCTCGGAAATTCGGCCAAATTGGTTTCAGCCGTCGCCCGCATTTCTGGCGTAGCCATTGGATATGTTCTGAGCACCTCAACCGTTGCCGCCAGTTTAGCCTGCTCCTGCTTTAGATAATCTGCACCACCCGCCTCCAGTGCACGCAGTTTGGTTTCATGCTGCGCCTGTTGTTCTCTGAACAGTGCGCGCACTTCCGCCTCGCGCGCACCCTCCGGGGTAGCCGGATCGTTCAACACCTGTTCGCGCGCAGTAACTTGTTGCAACACATAGCCGTAGGCGATCTGCGGTACCGGATTGCCGGTGTGCTTAACTGACAGCCAGATCACCGGAATCATGTAGGCGACGATCAAAATGACGTACTGCGACACCTGAGTCCAGGTCACCGCACGCATCCCGCCCAGAAACGAGCAGAACAGGATGCTACCCAAACCAACGAACACGCCGATACCGAAATCCAGCCCGGTAAAGCGGCTGACGATTAGTCCCAGGCCGTATATTTGTGCAATGACGTAGGTGAACGAGCAAAGTATCGCGGCGAATACGCCAACCACACGTGGTACATCACCGCCATAACGCGCACCCAGAAAATCGGGAATCGTGAACTGGCCGAATTTGCGCAGATACGGCGCCAGGAACAAGGCAACCAGGCAGAAACCTCCGGTCCAGCCCATGACAAACGCCAGCCCATCGTAGCCCGACACATACAGCGTGCCAGCCAGCCCGATGAAGCTGGCAGCCGACATCCAGTCGGCTGCCGTAGCCATGCCATTGAACAAGGCGGGTATGCGGCGCCCGGCTACATAATATTCCGCCACATCCGAAGTACGGGACAGGATGCCGATACCTGCATAAAGAGAAACGGTCACACCGAGGAAGATATAGCCCAGTATCTTGTTCGGCACCCCCATCTGCTCGAGGATGGACAACATGACGACAAAACCAATCACACCACCGGTGTAAAGGG
>JBAZFV010000064.1:0-10641 GCA_041653255.1 Sideroxydans sp.
TTGGCCGCACGCTGGGAAACCGATGCCGAGGCCTATGCCATCGTGCCGGTGGCGCAGTTCCATATTTTGCAAAGCAAGGGAATGGACATGAAAGAAATCTATCGTGACCACCAGCTTGTGGTGGTGATCAAGCCATGAACCTTGTCAGTTTCGGTCTGATCTTCGCCGGCGTGATGCTCAACGCCGCCGCGCAGATATTGATGAAGGCGGGTACCAACGCTATCGGCCATTTCGAGTTCAGTGCGGTGAATGTCTTGCCCATTGGCTGGAAACTCGCCACCGAATGGCACATCATCACCGCCCTGTTCTGCTATGGCATCAGCGTGGTGGTGTGGATCCTCGCGCTGTCGCGGGTGCCGGTCAGCATTGCGTTTCCGATGCTGTCGATGGCCTACGTGGTGAACGCCGTCGCCGCAAAATATCTGCTGGGCGAAGATTTCAGCGTGACCAAGCTGGCCGGCATGGGCGTCATCATCCTCGGTGTCATCATTATCTCGAGGGCGTGAGATTAGCCGTCATACCGGCCTGTGCCGGTATGAAAGGTTTATTGAGCAGGAATGAAAAGAATGAGCGAATTTCTCCCCTTCACCAAACCACACATCGACGAAGATGCCATCGCCGCCGTCGGCGATGTGCTGCGCTCTGGCTGGATCACCAGCGGCCCCAGGGTTGCCGAATTTGAGAGACAACTCTCGGCTTATTTTGGCGGGCGTCCGGTGCGCACCTTCAACTCCGGCACCTGCACCATGGAGATCGCGCTGCGTATCGCTGGCATCGGCGCGGGTGACGAAGTCATCACCACGCCCATCTCCTGGGTGGCGACCTCCAACGTCATCCTCGAAGTCGGCGCAACACCGGTGTTCGCCGACATCGACCCGGTCACGCGCAACATCGATCTGGATCAGGTCGAAGCCGCCATCACACCGCGCACCCGCGCCATCATCCCGGTCGACCTCTCCGGCCTGCCGGTGGATCGTGACCGGTTGTACGACATTGCAAAACGCCACAAATTGCGTGTGGTGGAAGATGCCGCACAGGCCATCGGCTCACTGTGGCAAGGCAAACGCATCGGCAGTTTTGGTGATTTTGTCTCGTTCAGTTTTCAGGCCAACAAGAACCTCACCACCACCGAAGGCGGCTGCCTGGTATTGAACAACGAAGACGAAGCGCGTCTCGCGGAAAAATATCGCCTGCAAGGTGTGACGCGCAGCGGCTTCGATGGCATGGAAGTCGATGTGCTGGGCGGGAAGTACAATATGACCGACGTTGCCGCCGTCATTGGCCTCAATCAATTGGCGCAATTGGATGTCATCACCGCGCGCCGCCATGCGCTGGCTAAGCATTACTTCGCGACCTTCGGTGTGGATTTCGAGAGAGAAGCTGGTGCGCAGCTGCCGTTGGCCAATTTTGAGAACACCAACTGGCACATGTTCCAGCTCGTGCTGCCGCAAGGTGTGTTGCGTGCCGATTTCATGGAAAAGATGAAAGCCCGCAACATTGGCTGCGGCGTGCATTACCCGCCAATCCACCTGTTCAAGATGTACCGCGAGCGCGGTTTCAAAGAAGGTACGTTCCCCGTCGCCGAAAGTGTGGGACGTCGCATCGTCAGCCTGCCGCTGTTCCCCGGGATGAGCGAGTCCGATGTTGAACGCGTGGTCGAGGCGGTGGGCGAAGTGCTGGCGTAAATATCCATCACATTGCTGCAACCACGCCCGCACTCGACTTTGATGCCGTCATCAAGCGTGCTGCCGAAGTGGCCGATGAGTTGATTGGCGAAAACATGCTGCTGTCGTGGTACGCCGTGAACGTGAACTGGAATCCCGCGCATGTCAGCGAATGCCACGATGGCTGTGCCATCAGGTGATACCGGGACCACGCACTGAATCGGGGTAAAACTCCGGCGGTGGATTTCGACGATGGCTGTTTCGTTTTCTGTTTCCGGCCATTGGGAAAATTCGCCTCCCCCGGTGCATGATGTGGTACCTTTCTCTTGCATATTCCAAAGTGGAGGACGAACATGAATAAAAAAATGTCGATCGCAATCACTACGCTGGTCTTGCTGGGCGCCGCCTTTGCGGCTTATCTGTTCTGGCCATCTGAACAACCTGCACCCGAGATTGTTCAGATAAAAAATATCCCGCCGCCACCTCCTCCCATATCCGCGCCCGTACCCGCGCCGACTGTGGCCCAGGAGGTAAAGACACCTCCTGCACCGCCGCTTGTCCCGCTGGCAAAGAGCGACAGTTTTGTGTTTGACGCCTTGGCCGGTTTACTGGGGAATCCGGCGTTGATGAAGTTTTTCCGCTCCGAACAAATCATTCGCAATATCGTGGTGACTGTGGACAATCTGCCGCAGCAGCGTGTGCCTGTAAGAGTGATGCCGTTTAAAACGCCATCGGGGCGTTTCCTGACTGACGGCGCTGAAGATGATTTGACCATCAGTCCAAAGAATATGGGTCGCTACGCGTCCTATGTGAGCATTGCAGAGGCAATTGACGCCGGAAAATTAGTTGAACTTTATATCCGCCTCTACCCCCTGTTTCAGCAGGCCTATGCAGAGCTTGGCTACCAGAATAGAAATTTCAATGATCAACTCATAGAGACGCTGGACGATCTGCTGGATACACCGGTTATCAAGGAACCGATCAAGCTGGTCCAGCCGAAATATTTCTACCAATTTGCCAATCCTGAATTGGAAGCACTATCTGTCGGCCAGAAGATCATGCTTCGCCTGGGAAGTAAAAATGGGAAGAGAGTTAAAAACAAGCTGCTCGAAATAAAACAGAAACTGAAGCTTCGCGCGAACGCAATCGGCAGCGGCGCGTGATTTCCTGACTATTGGGAGAGCTCCATCCCCCCGCACGACAGGGCAGGGGGCATCCGTTGCTCAATAACTCTTGCGAAAGCTTGTGCCCTGACAGTTCGGGCAGGTTGGCACGACAGAGGTTTTTGTAAGATGAATCTTGTGGCCGCATGTTGAACAGGTGAATGTGCCGGCCATGGTCATTTCGTTGGTCTGGTACTCCAGTGCTTCCTCGGCTTTTTCGGAAAGCGCCGTCAAGGCCCCGCCGGCAGCATGCAGAAATTTCGCTAGTGAGGATAATGCACCGGCACCCACTCGCGCAGGATGGAGGTCTTTCTTTGCCTCCGCACCCAACTGACGCATGTCGGCCACCGTCTGGTCGAGGTCACGCCGCAGGAAGCGTTTGAAAGCCTCACCCTGTTCGGCACTGAATTCACCGGCTACTGACATTTGTTGGCGTGCGAGTTCCATTGCCTTTTCCCACGCCTCAAGACCTTTTTCCTGGCCGAGGTTGAAGATTTCCTGGGATTTCTCGGAAAAACGATCGTAAAGATCGGCCGCTTGCGGGGTGTCACTACCGGCTTTCTCTGCCTGATTGGATTGTTTGGGTTTTGTGGTGTCGTTCATACTTGTCTCCTGTGGCTGGTAAACAATTTAGAAGAGGGCTCCCGCAAGGATCATGCCGTGGGTCTGACTTTATTGCTACGGAAGCAAGAGCGCGAGCAGCCTCGGCTGGTGTGGTACAGTAAACCGCGTTGGCATCGTGTGAACCTGTGGTCTAAATACTACGCGGTGCAGGGTGATTGCGCAACGCGAGAGCCAGTCGGGAGATGCAGCATCGTGCTTGTCCCTCCCTGCTGTGGGCACGTTAATCTATGACGGTTTGTACATTTCATTATCTCGGCCCACTGCGCTAAAATGCCGCCCCTATGAGCACACCCAACCTTTCCGTCGTCATCCCCGTCTATAACGAGGAGCAAGGCCTGCAAGCCCTGTTTGATCGCCTGTATCCCGCGCTGGATCAGCTCGGGATCGACTATGAGGTCGTGTTCGTCAACGACGGCAGCCGCGACCGTTCTGCCGCCATCCTGCGCGAGCAGTTCCAGAAGCGGCCGGATGTGACGCGGGTGATTTTGTTCAACGGCAACTTCGGCCAGCACATGGCAATCATGGCCGGCTTCGAGCAATGTCGCGGGCAACGCATCGTGACGCTGGATGCCGACTTGCAGAACCCGCCGGAAGATACGCATCTGCTGCTGGCGAAAATGGACGAGGGACACGATTACGTTGGCTCCATCCGCCGCCAGCGCAACGACAGCATGTGGCGCCATGTCGCATCAAAAGCCATGAACGGCCTGCGCGAGAAGATCACCCGTATCAAGATGACCGACCAGGGCTGCATGTTCCGCGCCTACGACCGCAACATCATCGACGCGATCAACAGTTGCAAGGAAGTGAATACCTTCATCCCGGCGCTGGCCTACAGTTTTGCGAAGAATCCGGCCGAAGTGGTGGTGGGGCACGAGGAGCGCGCGGCGGGCAATCCAAGTATTCGATGTACAGCCTGATCCGCCTCAATTTCGACCTGATGACCAGCTTCTCGCTGGTGCCGTTGCAGATGTTCTCCATGCTGGGGATGCTGATCTCGATGCTGTCTGCTTTCTTCTTCGTATTTCTGGTGCTGCGTCGGCTGTGGATCGGCCCGGAAGCGGAAGGGTTGTTCACCCTGTTTGCCCTGATGTTCTTCCTCATCGGTATTGCGCTGTTCGGAATCGGCCTGCTGGGTGAATACATCGGGCGCATCTACCAGCAAGTGCGCCACCGCCCGCGTTATCTGATCGAAGCGGTGCTGGAAAAGAACAATGAATAGTGCCGTCGTTTTTGCGTATCACAATGTCGGCCGTAGCCGTCGTGCCACGGTGGGCGCAGCCTTGGTGCGGGCGCGACGAGCAGGACGCCGATGTGTTTTGAAGCGGGAGCTGTGCTGTGAGTAGCGCGGTCGTGTTTGCGTATCACAATGTCGGCGTCCGCTGTTTGTCGGCATTGCTGGCGCACGGTGTGGATGTTGCGCTGGTGGTGACGCACCGAGACAACCCGAAAGAAACCATCTGGTTCGACAGTGTGCAGAAACTGGCAGAGTTGCATGGTATTCCGACCATTACACCGGACAACCCGAATACACCGGAAGTGGTGGAACAGATACGCGCCCTGCAGCCGGACTTCTTCTTCTCTTTTTACTACCGTGAGATGCTGAAAGCGCCGCTGCTGGCGATTCCAAAACACGGTGCGCTGAACATGCACGGTTCGCTGCTGCCCAAATACCGCGGACGGGTACCGGTGAACTGGGCGATAATTCGCGGCGAAACGGAAACAGGTGCGACCCTGCACTACATGACCGAAAAGCCGGACAATGGCGACATCGTGGCACAGCAGGCAGTGCCCATCCTGCCCAACGACACCGCGCACGAGGTGTTCCAGAAAGTGACCGTGGCTGCGGAAATGGCGCTGAATGATGTGCTTCCCGCGCTGCTGGCAGGCAAGGCACAGGCGGTGAAACAGGATCTGAGCCAGGGCGCCTACTTCGGCGGGCGCAAGGCGGAAGATGGCATCATCGACTGGTCACAGTCGGCATTGGAGATACACAACCTGGTGCGAGCGGTGGCGCCACCCTATCCCGGCGCGATGACGCAGGTGCTGGGCAAGCCGATGCGCATCTTGCAGACGCTGGTGACAAAATGTACGACAGAAGGCGGGGCACCTTCTGCCTTCTACGTGAAGGAAGGCAAAGCCTATGCGACCTGCACTAGCGGCTTGCTGCGTGTGGTGCGATTCGAACTGGACGGTGTGGAAACGAGTGCGACGGAATTCGCTGCCCGCTTCGGCAGCGAAAGATTTCAATTCAATCATTAAGGAAATGCAATGAAAAAAGTACTGATCCTGGGTGTGAACGGCTTTATCGGCCACCATCTGTCCAACCGCATTCTCGAGACCACCGACTGGGAAGTCTACGGCATGGATATGAGCACCGACCGCATCACCGACCTGATCGGCAAGCCGCGCTTCCATTTCTTCGAAGGCGACATTACCATCAACAAGGAATGGGTCGAGTACCACGTCAAGAAATGTGACGTGATTCTGCCGCTGGTCGCCATCGCCACGCCGGCCACCTACGTCAAGCAGCCGCTGCGTGTATTTGAACTGGACTTCGAGGCCAACCTGCCGATCGTGCGTGCGTCGGTGAAGTACAACAAGCATCTGGTGTTCCCGTCCACTTCCGAAGTCTACGGCATGTGCCACGATGAGGAGTTCGACCCCGAGAACTCCGAACTCGTCTGCGGCCCGATCAACAAGCCGCGCTGGATCTACTCCAACTCCAAGCAGCTGATGGACCGCGTGATCTGGGGCTACGGCATGCAGGACAACCTGAACTTCACCCTGTTCCGCCCGTTCAACTGGATCGGTGCCGGACTGGATTCCATCAATACACCGAAAGAAGGCAGCTCGCGTGTGGTGACGCAATTCCTCGGCCACATCATCCGCGGCAACAACATCAGCCTGGTCGACGGTGGCCACCAGAAACGCGCGTTCACCTACATCGACGACGGCATCGACGCACTGATGAAGATCATCGACAACAAGAACGGCGTGGCCACCGGCAAGATCTACAACATCGGCAACCCGACCAACAACTTCGCTATCCGCGATCTGGCTGACATGATGCTCAAGCTGGCGAAAGAGTACCCGGAGTATGCCGAATCCGCCGCGAAAGTGAAGATCATCGAGACCACTTCCGATGCGTATTACGGCAAGGGCTATCAGGACGTGCAGAATCGCGTGCCGAAGATCACCAATACCTGCGAAGAATTGGGCTGGAAGCCGACCACCACCATGGCCGACACCCTGCGCAAGATCTTCGACGCTTATCGCGGCCACATTAACGAGGCGCGCGGCCTGGTAGATTAGAGGCAGGAATCAGGATTCAGGATTCGGGATTCAGTAAACCTGCTTCCTGAACCTTGACTCTTGACTCCTGAACCTTGACTCCTGACTCCTGGCTCCAGAATGAAACAACTCGCCCTCAAGATTGATGTCGACACCTATCGTGGTACGCGTGAAGGCGTGCCACGTCTGGTTGAAGCACTGCAACGCCACCACGCTCAAGCCACCTTTTTCTTTTCGCTCGGGCCAGACCACACCGGCCGCGCAATCAAGCGCGTGTTTCGCGCCGGCTTCATGCAGAAGGTGTCGCGCACCTCGGTGGTCGAGCATTACGGCATCAAGACACTGCTGTACGGCACCGTATTGCCCGGCCCGGACATCGGCAAGAAGTGTGCAGACATCATGCGGTCGGTGCGCGATGCCGGATTTGAGGTCGGCATTCATTGTTACGATCATATCCGCTGGCAAGATCATGTGGCGCACAAGGGCGAAGCATGGACACGGCGTGAGCTGCAACGCGCGGTGGACCGCTACACGGAGATTTTCGGCGAGGTGCCGCACACCCACGCCGCCGCCGGCTGGCAGACCAATCGCCACGCCTTGCGCCAGACGCAACACCTGGGTTTCGATTACAGCTCGGATACGCGCGGCAGCCATCCCTTTATTCCCACCTGGCAGGCCGAGATCATCGCCTGCCCGCAGCTGCCGACCACGCTGCCGACGCTGGATGAACTCATCGGGCGCGACGGCATCACCGTGGACAACGTGGCGCAACACCTGCTATCGCTGACAGCCAGCGCCCCGGACACGGGCCATGTCTATACCTTGCATGCCGAGCTGGAAGGGCAGAAATGGCTGCCGATCTTCGAGCAGATGCTGCAAGGCTGGCGTGCACAAGGTTACGAACTGGTTTCCATGCGGCAGTACCTCCAAGGACTGAAAGTCGAGACGCTGCCACTGCACGAAGTGGTGATGCGCGAAGTGGAAGGCCGGGCCGGCACACTGGCAGTGGCGGACGAGACAGCGTAAAAGTTCCTTCATATTCCGGCTCGATCAATGTCTTCCATATAGGCCTTTTGGCATATATACATTTTCTTCATTGTGGTTTACGGTACCGCCTTGGAATTGGATCAGCTTGCGCCACGGTTTCAATGTTCGTAACAATCTGGTTCAACTCCTCATTTTAGGCAGCATGGTTAGTCGGTTGACACCGAAAAAACATAACCAGACACGGATGAACTCATCAGCTGAGAAAAATGAAGACAGGATCGTTGGTTTTATCCCCTGATTCACTGCTACGGCGCTATGCCCTGCTGGCGCTGGTCTGGTGTGTGTTGCTGGGCGGATCGCTGGCGTGGAATCTGCAAAGGGAAGGGCAGCATCTACTGGCCATGATCGCCATTGACGCCCGTGCCATCATCGAGAAGGATATCGTCTTCCAAAAATGGGTCAATTCGCATGGCGGCGTTTATGTCAGCCCGACCGAACACACTCCAGCCAATCCCTGGCTCGTCGTTCCAGACCGCGATGTGGTGACCACCTCCGGCAAGAACCTGACGCTGATGAATCATGCCTATGCACTGCGCCAAATGCAGGCGGACTTCTCGTACAGCTACGGGGCCTATAGCCGCATCTCCAGCCTCGACCCGCTCAATCCGGCCAACGCAGCCGATGAATGGGAAAGCAAGGCATTGAAACGTTTCGTGCAGGGTGCCGGGGATGTGGTCGAAGTACAAAAGGTAAACGGGCAGCCCTTCTTGAGAATGATGCAGCCATATCTGTTCGAGCCGGAGTGCCTGAAATGCCATAACGCCAACCACAAGGAGGGCGATGTGCGCGGCGGCATTAGCACCTCAATTTCGTTGCAAAATTTTATTGCTCACCGGCAAATACATACCGATATCACGTGGCTGTCACACGGCGTGATCTGGTTGATCGGGGTAACGGCGCTGGGTTTTGCATACCGGCGCGATCGTCGCGTGAGTGCCGAGCGGCATCAATTCCAGCAGATGCAGGAGCAACAGCTGGACGAGCTGCAGCGCTTCCAGAAACTCACGGTCGGACGCGAGCTGCGCATGAAAGAACTGGCGGATGAGAACGCCGAATTGCATCGGCAGATTGACGCCGCACCACCGGGTAACGCCAAATCATGAGCGACTCACCGGAAGAACTGCAACAGCAACTGCTAGAAGCACAGGAGGCGTTGGCCGAGGCACAGGCACGGTGCAAACGCCATGACACCGAACATCTGGCGGTTACCAAAGAGCTGGAGGATAACCGCAGCGCGCTGCTGTTCATGCTGGAAGATCTGGAGAGCTCGCGCAAACAGATCGAACATTCATTCCGCGAATGGATGTCAGCACTGGATGTAGTGGACGACCCGATATTCCTGCACGACAGGGAGTTCCGCATCCTGCGCTGCAACAAGGCTTACCAGCAGCTTGCCGGCATCCCGTTCAAGCAGATCATCGGCCAGCCCTATTACGAAATCTTTCCTAAAGCCGCTACACCACTGCCCTGCTGCCTGCGAGCGATGGGAAAAGCAGCAGAAGAAGAAGAAGAAGAAGTGACGGTCGGTGAAGCAGTCTATCGATCGCGCGCTTTTTTTATTCGCGACGAACAGCGCGACTATCTTTACTCGGTGCACATTCTCGAAGACATCAGTGAGAGCCGCCGCGCTGCAGCGGCCTTGTATGAGAGCGAGGAACGACTCCGCAAGATCAGCGAATCGGCGCAGGATGCCATCATCATGATGGGTGCGGATCGAAACATCTCGTTCTGGAATGCGGCAGCCGAGCGGATTTTTGGGTATCCAGCCGAAGAGGCACTGGGGCAGGACTTGCACGCATTGATCGTGCCGGCATCGGAGCAGGCCCAATTTACAAAGGCCTTCCCGCATTTCGAAGCAAGTGGCGAAGGATCGATCATCGGCAAGGTGATCGAGGTTACCGGACTACGCAAGGGTGGCGAGGCGTTCCCGGCCGAGTTATCTGTTTCGGCGACACAGCTCCACGGACAGTGGCACGCCATCGGCATCGTGCGCGACATCACCGGGCGCAAGCAGGCAGAAGAGAAAGTTTCCAAGGAGAAAGAAAAATTCCGCATGCTTTTCGATGCCATCGCCGACACCGTTGCCATCCATGACTTGAAGGGCCGTATTCTCCAGGTAAACCACTCGGCCTGTGAACATCTTGGCTACAGCCAGGAAGAATTGCTGCAAATGACTGTAGCTGACATCGACACTCCCGAATTCGCGGCAAGCGTGGCAGAGAATATCAAGGTATTGCAGGAGCAGGGCCGACTCGTTGCCGAAACAGCGCATATACACAGGGACGGCACTGTTATCCCTGTTGAGTTGAGTGCCCGGATGATTGATTATGAAGGCCAGCCTGCCGTTCTCAGCGTGGCGCGCGATATTACCGAGCGTAAGCGGGCGGAAACCACACTCAGGGAACGCAACACACTGATAGAAGCCCTGTTGGAAAACGCCCCCATCGGATTTGCCATGAACTCGATGGATGACGGCAGGATGACGTATGTCAGCCGGCGATTCGCCGAAATCTATGGTGTGCTGCTCGGCACCTCGGAAAGGCTTACGGATTTCTTCGAGAAGGTTTATCGCGATCCGGTGATTCGTGAACAAATCCGCGCGCGGGTCATGGCCGACATCAGCAGCGGTGATGCGGCGCGCATGCACTGGGAAGATGTTCCGCTCATCACTGCCAGCGGCGAGACCCGATTCATCAGTGCATCCAACATTCCGCTACCCGAACAAAACGTGATGATCTCCACGGTGTGGGACGTCACGGATCGCTACAAGGCGGCTGCCGATCTGCACGAGAAGGAACAGAATTACCGTACGCTGGCCGATTCTGCACCGGCGCTGATCTGGACTTCCG
>JBAZFV010000065.1:0-10483 GCA_041653255.1 Sideroxydans sp.
TGTGTGGCCAATCAGCCAGGATGCATCCTGGCGCGGGTGGGGAGCAGCTCTTGCGCTGTGGGATGGGCGGAATGACATGTATCGTCAGCATGACGCGTTAGATAATAACTAGCCGACGATGATGGATGAGTGGGATGATTCGGCCTGATACACCCGGATACATGAGGAAAAAATGAATAATCTATTGCAACAACTGCAATCCATGACCACCATCGTCGCCGACACCGGCGATATCGAGGCGATCCGCCAGCACCGGCCTGAAGACGCGACTACCAATCCTTCGTTGCTGTTAAAGGCGGCCTCACTGCCGGAATATGTGCCGTTGATCGAAGAGGCAATCCAGTGGGCCAAGGTGCAAAGTAATGACCTCACACAGCAGGTACACGACGCGATGGACAGGCTGGCAGTGAATGTAGGCGTGGAAGTGCTGAAGAGTATTCCGGGGCGCATCTCGACAGAAGTTGATGCGCGGCTTTCGTTCGACACTGCTGCCACGATTGCCAAGGCGCGCAAGCTGATTGCGCTTTACAACGCGGAGGGTATCAGCAATGACCATGTGCTAATCAAGATCGCCTCGACCTGGGAAGGTATCCGTGCGGCGGAGATTCTTGAACGCGAAGGCATCCACTGCAATCTCACGCTGATGTTTGGCTTCGCCCAAGCGCGGGCTTGTGCCGAGGCGGGGGCGACGCTGATCTCGCCTTTCGTCGGGCGCATCCTGGATTGGCACAAAGCCAGGAGCGGGCACGACTTTACGGCTGAAGAAGATCCGGGCGTGCTTTCGGTGCGGCGCATCTACGCTTACTACAAGACGCATGGCTACCCGACCGTCGTGATGGGCGCCTCGTTCCGCAACATGGGTGAGATTGTTGCACTGGCCGGTTGTGATCGCCTCACCATTGCGCCTGCTTTGCTGAAGGAACTGGAATCCACACAAGGCATACTCGAACGCAAGCTGATGGATAACGGTGTGACCGAGCTGCGCCCGGTGCCGATGACCGAAATCGAGTTTCGCTGGGCGATGAACGAGGATGCAATGGCCACCGAAAAACTGGCCGAAGGCATCCGTGGTTTTACCGCCGACCAGATCAAGCTGGAACAGATGCTGGCGCAAAATAATTCTGCAGAAACAGGTGCGGTAAAATAGCCCGGCTTCGATTCCTCTCCCTGACTCTGCCGCTTGCAACAGGTGGTCACTCGCTTGTTTGGGTTACGACGAAACCACGAAAGGATGCATGACATGAAAACCCCCGAACCCTGCACGCTGGTTTTCTTTGGCGCGGGCGGCAATTTGAGCCGCAAAAAATTGATTCCCGCGCTGTTTCATCTGGAGATGCTTCAACGCCTGCCGCAGCATCTGGTGATTCTCGGTTGCGACATTGTGCATTACGAAACCGATGCCTGGCACCAGCTGGTGGGTGACATCCTGCGCGAGCGTCACGGCAAGGCACTGGACGAAGCGGTGCTCAAGCGTTTCTGTGAGCGCCTGCATTATTTTTCGGTACCGCCCGGTGATGATGTGGCCTATGCCCACCTGCAAACCCTGCTCGACGACGACCCGATGTTTCCGCCCAACGTGGTGTTTTACATGGCAGTGCGTCCCGCCGATTATCCGGGCATTGTGGAAAAGCTGGGCAATGTCGGGCTGCTGAAGCAGAACAACGGCTGGCGCCGCGTGGTAATTGAAAAACCGTTTGGCTACGACCTGCTTTCCGCGCAGACGCTGCAAGCCAGTCTCTATCGCCATCTGGATGAGCCGCAGATCTATCGCATCGACCACTATCTGGGCAAGGGCACAGTGCAGAACATTATGGTGTTCCGCTTTGCCAACCTGCTGCTCGAACCGTTGTGGAAGAACCACTACATCGACCATGTGCAAATCACCCATTCCGAAACGATGGGAGTGGAAGGACGTGCCGATTACTACGAAGGTGCGGGTGCGCTACGCGACATGGTGCAGAGCCATCTGCTGCAACTGCTGGCGCTGGTGGCGATGGAGCCGCCGTTGAGCATGTCGGCCGAGCACTTGCGCGATGAGAAAGTGAAAGTACTGAAAGCCATCCGCCCCATCACCCAGAATGCGGTGCATGCGCATGCCTTTCGCGGCCAATATGCCAGCGGCGTGATCGACGGCAAGACCGTGCCCGGCTATCTGGAAGAAAAAAATGTCGCGCCGGGCAGTACCACCGAAACTTATGCAGCCATGAAATTATTCATCGACAACTGGCGCTGGGCGGGTGTGCCGTTCTATCTGCGCACCGGCAAACGCATTGCAGAAGGAAGCTCGGCGATCTGCATCCGTTTTAAGGCACCGCCGCAGGATCTGCTGCGCCACACCCGTCAGGGTGCGCCACAACCGAATTGGATCATGCTCGGCATCCAGCCGGATGATTGCCTGAAGATGGAGTTGCAGGTGAAGGTGCCGGGGCTGGACGTGCAGACGCGCACTATCAGCCTCGATGCGACTTATCGCAAGGATGGCGAGGAGGATTACGATGCCTACGAGGGCTTGATCCTCGATGTCATCCTCGGCGACCACTCGTTGTTCCTGCGCATCGATGAAGTGGAAGCGGCCTGGCGCGTGGTCGATCCGGTACTCAAGGTATGGGCGATGGAGCGCGACTTTATCAATACCTACCCCGCCGGCAGTTGGGGGCCGCGCGGCACTTACCGTCTGTTCGACCGTGAAGACCAGTTCTGGCGCCATTCCCTGAGCCCGGAAGGCGGCAAGCTGGAGGCTTATTGAAATGGGCTTGTTTCTGAGCGGTGATATCGGCGGCACCAAGACCAGGCTGGCACTGGTGGAGGTGAGTGGCACGCAAGTGCATATCCGCCACGAACAAAGCTTTGCCAGCCAGCACTACGCCGCACTGGAAGATATGCTGCGGGAATTCCTGCAAGGCCAATCTGATGTAAACGATGCCGCTTTCGGTATCGCCGGGCCGGTGCTAGGCGGGATGGCGCAGACCACCAATCTGCCGTGGCGCATCGATGCGGCGATCATGCGCCAGTGCTTTGGTTTTTCACGCTGCCATCTGCTCAACGATCTGGAAGCAACCGCATGGGGCCTGCCCGCGCTGGGTGCGGAAGATATGTTGACGTTGCAAACGGGGGCACCCGCTGCCCACGGCAATCAGGCGGTGATTGCGGCAGGAACCGGTTTGGGTGAGGCGGGGCTGTATTGGGATGGCGTTGCACATCACCCGTTTGCGACCGAAGGCGGCCATGCCACATTCAGCCCGCGCAATACGCTGGAATTATCTTTGCTCAATTACATGCAAGCACAACACAAGCACGTGAGTTGGGAGCGCGTGCTGTCCGGTATGGGATTGCGCGATCTGTATGATTTCATGCTCGCTTACCGCCGTGCCACGACGCCCGCCTGGCTCGTGGACGAAATTCATGGTAGCGACAAAGCCGCCGCCATCTCGGCCGCCGCACTGGCGGGCAAAGATGAGGTTTGTGTCGAGACGCTGCATTTGTTTGTCGATCTGTACGGCGCGGAAGCGGGCAATCTGGCGCTCAAACTGATGAGTCGCGGCGGGCTGTTCATCGGCGGAGGTATCGCACCCAAGATCTTGCCGCTGCTACAGCAAGGCACATTCCTGCAATCCTTTCTCGACAAAGGACGGATGCAACCGCTGCTGGCGGCGATGCCGGTCAGGGTGATCCTGAATGAACGTGCTGCTCTGTACGGCCCCGCACTGTTTGCCGCACAGAAGGAGGCGCGATGATCTTGCCCCACGCTACCGCACTGACCATGCACCACGATGCGGAAGCACTCGCTGCCGCCGTCGCCCGGCGTCTTGCTGCACTGATCGGGCAAGCCATCACCGCTCGCGGCGTGTGCCGCCTCGCACTGGCGGGCGGCGAGACGCCGCGCCAGTGCTATGCCGAATTGGGTTCCCTGGCCGTCGATTGGACGCGCGTGCAGATATATTTCGGCGATGAACGCTGCCTGCCCGCGGGCGACACGCAGCGCAATGACGAGATGGCACGGCAATCTCTGTTGCAACGCGTCGGCATTCCATCCGCCAATGTGCATGCAGTCGCTGCCGAGTTGGGTGCGCTGCGAGCGGCGGCGGACTATGTGGCGCGACTAAAAGATGCATTGCCGCTGGACATTGTCTTGCTCGGCATGGGCGAGGATGGCCATACCGCCAGCCTGTTTCCGGGCAATCCGGCATTGCTTGCCAACGAAGCTGCCGTCGCTGTGTTCGACGCACCCAAGCCGCCACCCGAACGTGTCAGTTTGAGCTTGGGCACGCTTAACACGGTACGCCACAAGCTGTTTCTGGTGGCTGGTGCGGGCAAGCGGGACGCACTGTCCCGTATCGTACGGGGCGAAGTGCTGCCCGCGGCACAAATAACGGATGCCGAATGGCATCTGGATCGGGACGCAGTTCCCACAGAATAAATTTACTCAAGGGGAAAAAAATGCAAATCGGAATGATCGGACTGGGAAGAATGGGCGCGAACATGGTGCGTCGTTTGCAGCGCGCCAAGCATCAGTGCGTGGTGTACGACCGCAGCGCGGAAGCGGTGCAGGCCCTGGCCAAAGAAGGTATGACGGGTGCCGGCAGCGTGCAGGATTTCGTGAGCCAATTGACTGCACCGCGCGTTGTCTGGCTGATGTTGCCCGCCGCCGTGGTGGATGCCAGCATCGCCGAGCTGGTCCCGCTACTCGCTGCGGGTGACATCATCATCGACGGCGGTAACTCCTATTACAAGGATGATATCGCACGTGCCCAACGCCTGGCGGCGCAAGGCATCGAATATGTCGATGTCGGCGTCAGCGGCGGCACCTGGGGCTTGGAGCGCGGCTATTGTCAGATGATCGGTGGTCAGCAACAAACGGTCGATCACCTGCAACCGATCTTTTCCACCCTGGCACCGGGCGTGGAAACCGCACCGCGCACCGAAGGGCGCACAGGCACGCTGAGCACGGCTGAAATAGGTTATCTGCACTGCGGCCAGGCGGGTGCCGGGCACTTCGTCAAGATGGTGCACAACGGTATCGAATACGGAATGATGGCAGCCTACGCCGAGGGTTTTAATCTGTTGCGCCATGCCAATATCGGCGGTGTGGTACGGCAGACCGACGCGGAAACCACCCCGCTGCGTGAACCGGATGCGTTCCGCTACGACATCGATGTGACGGAAGTGGCTGAGCTGTGGCGGCGCGGCAGCGTGGTCGGTTCGTGGCTGCTCGATCTGGCGGCACATGCGCTGCAAGACGATCCCACACTGGAAAAATTCAGCGGCAAGGTGTCGGATTCCGGCGAAGGACGTTGGACCAGTATCGCCGCCATCGAATCCGGCACGCCCGCGCCGGTACTTACCGCTGCGCTATTCGATCGCTTCAATTCGCGCGGGGAAGCGGATTATGGCAACAAGCTGTTGTCTGCCTTGCGCTTCGAGTTCGGCGGGCATCAGGAAAAACATTGAGGCAAGGCAATCGCAGGTCTGACTTCAGTCCGGCAATGTCTGGTTACCCCGCAGGGGTTCCTGCACCCTTGTGGTGAAGCACGGCCTGCAGGAAGCACAAGGGCGCAATTTATTGTGCCCTTTGTTTTTGCTGCAGGAAATATCTGATTCAGCTGAGCAGCTTGCGCGCGCGTGCGATGGCTGCTTCCACTTGTTGCGGGGCGGTGCCGCCGGTGTGGTTGCGTGCGGCGAGCGAGCCTTCCAGCGTGAGCACGCTGAATACATCGTCGGTGACGAGGCTGGAGAATTGTTGCAGTTCTTCCAGTTTGAGTTCGGCCAGGTCACAGCCTTTGTTCTCGGCAAAACGCACGGCCAGCGCAACAGCCTCGTGTGCATCGCGGAACGGCAAGCCTTTCTTCACCAGATAATCGGCCAGGTCGGTGGCGGTGGCGTAACCCTGCAATGCGGCACGGCGCATGGCTTCCGGCTTGACCGTGATGCCGCCGATCATGTCGGCGTAGATGCGCAACGTTTGCGTCAGGGTATCGACCGTGTCGAACAGCGGTTCCTTGTCTTCCTGATTGTCCTTGTTATAGGCCAGCGGCTGGCCTTTCATCAGGGTCAGCAGCGCGACCAGATGGCCGGTGACACGCCCCGTCTTGCCGCGCACAAGTTCTGGCACGTCCGGATTCTTCTTCTGCGGCATGATGGAAGAGCCGGTGCAGAAACGGTCGGCGATGTCGATGAAACCGAAGCGTGGACTCATCCACAGGATTAATTCTTCCGACAGGCGCGACAGATGGGTCATCACCAGCGCGGCGGCGGCTGTGAATTCGATGGCGAAGTCGCGGTCGGAAACAGCATCCAGCGAATTTTGACACACCGCCTCGAAGCCGAGCAGTTCGGCCACGCGCTCGCGCTTGATTGGATAGCTGGTGCCGGCCAGTGCGGCGGCGCCCAGCGGCAGATGGTTGACGCGGTGGCGTGCATCGCTGAAACGTTCCACATCGCGTTGCAACATCTCGAAATAGGCCAGCAGGTGATGGGCGAAACTGACCGGCTGCGCGACTTGCAGATGGGTGAATCCGGGCAGGATGGTGTGTGTGTGGTGCTGTGCCAGATCGAGCAGCGCGGTTTGCAAATACTTGAGCAGGGAGCTGATGTTGTCGATCTCGTGGCGCAGATAGAGGCGGATATCGGTCGCCACCTGATCGTTGCGCGAGCGGCCGGTGTGCAGACGCTTGCCCGCATCGCCGACCAGTGTGGTGAGGCGTTTCTCGATGTTCAGATGCACATCTTCCAGATCCAGCAGCCACTCAAAATCGCCGCTGATGACCTCGTTCTCGATCTGCGCCAGTCCGCGCTGGATGTCTTGCAGATCCTGCGTGCTGATGATGCGGCACTCCGCCAGCATCTGTGCATGCGCCAGCGAACCACGAATGTCGAACAGCGCCAGGCGCTGGTCGAAATCCACGGAAGCGGTGTAGCGCTTCACCAGTTCCGCCACCGGTTCGTTGAAGCGTCCCGACCATGTTTGATTGTCTTGCATCGTTGCCATGTCTTGTCCAGAATGAGCGGCACTCACGGGGGAGCCATGCCGAGGAAGCGCAGTATAAATCAAAACATTCCGCACCGACTGTTGCCCGACTTGCGCAACATGGGCACGGTGTTGCGCATTGTACTGCTGGTGAACGCCATCGCGCTGTTCCTCGCCCTGGCGCAAGTCGCATCGCCAGGCGAGTTGTGGCAGCAGATGCTGTTCGGCTCTGCCCTGCTGCAACCGGTGCTGTTGAGCACGCTGCTCGCGCTGTACGCGCTTAATCCCGTGTTCGCGCGACTGGCCTATTGGCAAGCTGCGCTACTCATTGTTGCCATCGTTGTGTTGCTCACTTTCGTGCTCGCCCAGATGGGCGGCGAATTATTCGCGGTGGCGGAGGAGCATGGCTGGTTTGGTGAACTGCGCCGTCTGCTGCAGAGCATGATCATCACGCTGTTGCTGTTGGGCTATTTCCGCTGGCGTGCGCAGGCGCTATCACCGATGTTGCAAGAAGCACGCTTGCAGGCGTTACAGGCGCGCATCCGCCCGCATTTCCTGTTCAACAGCATCAACGCCGTACTCGCCATCGTGCGCGCCGAACCCAAACGGGCAGAGGCTGCACTGGAAGACATGGCAGACTTGTTTCGCATGGCAATGAACGACACGCATGAACTGGTCGTGTTGAAAGATGAACTTGCGCTGGCACAGCGTTATCTGGCGCTGGAACAGTTGCGCATGGGTGAGCGCCTGCAACTGCGCTGGCATATCAGCCACATGCCGTACGATGCGCTGATCCCGCCGCTGGTGTTGCAGCCCCTGCTGGAAAATGCGGTCTATCACGGTATCGAACCGCTGGTGGCGGGCGGGATCATCGAGGTCAGCCTTTATACGGCGGATCAGCGGCTGCATCTTGAGGTACGCAATCCGCTTCCAGCTACGGCGGTGAAAACAGATGGCAATCACCTTGCGCTGGCCAACATCCGTGAGCGGCTGTCGCTGCTGTTCGATGTCGAGGCTGAATATCGGGTAGAGCGCAGCACCGGCAGTTATGGCGTACACATCACCATCCCGTATCTGAAGCAGGAGGCGACATGAATGACACTTTCACATTACCGCTGTCCATATTCATTGTGGATGACGAGCCGCTGGCACGCCGCCGCCTGAAAGAACTACTGGATGATTGCGCCGCCCAGATCGAATTGCAACTGGTGGGTGAGGCAGGCAACGGCCAGGAAGCGCTCGACAAGTTGAGTGAAACGCCGGCCGAGGTGGTGCTGATGGATATTCGCATGCCGCAGATGGATGGTCTGGAACTGGCGCAGCATCTGAACAAACTCGAGCATCCGCCGGTTATCGTATTCACCACCGCCTATGACGCCTATGCCATCCAGGCTTTTGAACAGCGCGCCATCGACTATCTGCTCAAACCGATTCGCCTCGGCCGCCTGTTTGAGGCGCTGACGCGCGCGCGCGACGCGGTGCCGATACGCACCGAGCTGTTACAGGAATTGATGCCGGAGGCGCGGACTCATCTGTCGGTGCACGAGCGCGGGAGAATCATTCTGGTACCAATCGAGGAAGTTATTTATCTGCGTGCAGAAATGAAATACGTCACGGTACGCACCGCCCAGCGCGAGTACCTGATCGAGGAATCGCTGACCGCGCTGGAAAAGGAATATGCTGCACGCTTCGTGCGCATCCATCGCAGTTGTCTGGTGGCCAGGGCGGCCGTTGACGGTTTCGAGAAGGGCGGCGAGGAAGGCGAGAGCGGCTGGTTGCTGAAACTGCACGGACTGGATGAGCGCTTGCCGATCAGTCGTCGCCAGTGGAGTGCCGTGAAGATGTTGGGCGAAACAAGAGAGTAAGGGATATAAGTTGCTGACCATACTGGTAATCAATTCCAAAGGCGGATCGGGCAAGACCACGCTGACCACCAATCTTGCCAGCTATTACGCCAGCAGGCAGAGCCGGACTGCCATCATCGATTACGACCCGCAAGGTTCCAGTCTGCACTGGCTACAAGCGCGCCCGAAGAATATGCCCGTCATCCATGCCGCCAGCGGCGCGCCGGCGAAGGGTAATATCCGCCTGGCCAGTCGTCAGAGCTGGGTGCCGCCCGAAACCGAGGTGCTGGTTATCGACGCACCGGCCGGGATCAACGGATTGTTGCTGAAGGAGCTGGTACGCAAAGCGAACTTCATCCTGATTCCGGTCACGCCGTCGCCAATCGACATCCGCGCTTCAGCGGATTTCATCAAAGACCTGTTTCTGGTAGGCGGTGCGCGCACCACCAATGCCCGCATGGCCGTCGTCGCCAGTCGTGTACGCAACCGTGGCAGTACCGCCTACGCCGCGCTGGAGCGTTTCCTCACCTCCCTTAAAATGCCTTTTCTCACCAATCTCAGCGACAGCGAGATATATTTGCAGGCAGCCGAGCAAGGCGCTGGTATCTTTGAACTGGATGCGAACGATAGCACCCGGGAGCGCCAGGAATTCATGCCTATCGTGCGCTGGCTGGAAGGTTATTTTCCCAATCGGCATGGTGTGCGTGCAGAAGACAAGCTGGCCAGCCTGGAAAGCTCAAGGAAATGGGCGGTATTCCGCCCCGGCAGTGCCACCGGGCGCTACCCGGCCTATCAGCCGGACGGGCCAAGATAGCCGGTGGGGCCGGCTCGCACACCTCGACAACACACCATGAATAGAACAAACATGACGACCATTAGCTGCATGCTTACGCCGGAAGACCGGCAATGAAAAGACTCCTGCTTGAATCTGTTTTTCCTGCGAAACGCCTTGTGAGGTTTCTTGTGATTGCCATAATTCTTGCCGTCCTCGGTGGTTATCAGCTGGCTCGATTATTCGTGGAGGTGGGCGAATCCTCGGCGCAACGCAGTGTGCAACTACTGGAGATCGAGGAGAGTCTGGATGATGCCGCCATCGGCCTTGGGAGCCAGGTTCAGGAATGGAAAAACATGCTGTTGCGTATCGATGACAAGGCGCTGTATGTCAAGCATCAGCAGGGTTTCAAGGATGCCAGCATCGCTGTGCAATATGCGCTGATACGCGGCAGGGAAACCATGCTTGGTATAGGTATGGAAACGGCAGAAATGGATCAGCTGATTATGGAACACAAAGCGCTGCTCACCGAATATCTGCATGCATACAACAAGATCAAGCCGGGGAGTAGCAGGACTTCGAGTGAAGTGGATATGCAGGTACTTGGAGTGGACCGCAAGCTGCAGGCTCGTATCTTCTCGGTCAAGACGGCAGTTTCGACTTATGCCAAGCAGCAGTTGCACCGGGCGCCCCATACACAGGGCAATCGTTCCATGATGATCGGGTTGCTGGGTGCCATATCACTGCTGATCATGGCGCTGTTTGGTTTTGCTTTTGCCTGCCGCACCGGCGGACCATGATGCAGCGCGTGGGGGAGGATGGCTTGTGTTCTGCGGCAGGTAATCCTTACAGCTGGCGTGATAAATTGCCGTGCAGGAATCCGGACAGCGGTTCTTCCAATCC